>NZ_CBDRIY010000042.1:0-59540 GCF_965344335.1 Nocardiopsis eucommiae | reverse complement strand
CGGTGACTACTCCGGGGCGGAGGTGAGGTCCACGCCGCTGTAGGCGGAGAGCTTGCTCAGACGGTGCTCGCTGCGGACCTGGCGCACGGTGCCGCTGCGACCGCGCATGACCAGGGAGTCGGTGGTCACGCCGGTCGACTCGTACCGGACACCGCCCACCAGCTCGCCGTCGGTGATGCCGGTCGCGGCGAAGAACACGTCGTCCGAGGAGACGAGGTCGTCGGTGAGGAGCACGCGGTCCAGGTCGTGGCCCGCGTCGATCGCCTTCCGGCGCTCCTGGTCGTCCTTGGGCCACAGGCGGCCCTGGATGACCCCGCCCAGGCACTTCATGGCGCACGCCGTGATGATGCCCTCGGGGGTGCCGCCGATGCCCAGCATCAGGTCCACGCCGGTGCCCCGGCGCGCGGCCATGATGGCGCCCGCGACGTCGCCGTCGCTGATGAACTTGATCCGGGCGCCCGCGTCGCGCACGTCCTGGACCAGCTGCTTGTGGCGCGGACGGTCGAGGATCACGACCGTCACGTCCTGCGGCGACTTGCCCTTGGCGCGGGCCACGGCGCGGATGTTCTCGGCGGGCGAGGCGGCGATGTCCACCACGTCGGCGGCCTCGGGGCCGGTGGCCAGCTTCTCCATGTAGAACACGGCGGACGGGTCGAACATGGTGTTGCGCGGGCTCATCGCGATCACCGCGATGGCGTTGGGCATGCCCATGGCGGTCAGGGTGGTGCCGTCGATCGGGTCGACCGCGACGTCCCAGTCGGTGCCGCCGCCGTCACCGACCCGCTCGCCGTTGTAGAGCATGGGCGCGTTGTCCTTCTCGCCCTCACCGATCACCACGGTGCCGTTCATCGACACGGTGCTGATCATGTGGCGCATGCCTCGCACGGCCGCACCGTCGGCGCCGAGCTTGTCGCCCTTGCCGACCCAACGGGCCGCGGCGAGCGCGGCGGTCTCGGTGACGCGGACCAGCTCCAGCGCGAGGTTACGGTCGGGCGCCGAGTGCTGCGCGGACGGGCTACTGGACTGCGACATGGACGTGACACCTTCCGTCGGGAAACAGGGTGGGGGTTCTCTCTTAGGGTAGTCACCCGACGTGACCTCCGTTTATCGCGGTCCCCGAGGAGGACGGCGCGCGTGTCGGACGCCACCCGGGCGGAGGAGTGCCCGAGCGGGGGCGGATCGTGCGCGTGGCCCGGTGATCCGGGGCGGGTGGTCGGGTGACGCGCAGCCCGACGCGGCCCGTAACATCGTGCACCTGTACCGGATCGGCCACCACGTGGCGGTCCCGGCCGCAGGGAGAGCAGTCGTCAGGCGCGTCGGTCGCGTCGAGCCCGCCGCCACCAGGCAGGGGGGAGTTCCCGTGGTCTCCCGGGGGACGCTTCAGGTCGCGGGGACCCGGACGGAAGTGAGGGCGTGACAGTGGACAGGACGGACAGGCCCGCGCGGGTCTCGCCGCGCGGCGCGGCCACGCGCAGTGCCCTGCTACAGGCGGCGGCCCAGGTGTTCCGCACGGTGGGGTTCGCCAGGGCCGGGGTGAGTGAGGTCGTCTCGGTCGCCGGGGCCAGCGTCGGCAGTCTCTACCACCACTTCACCGGCAAGGCGGACCTGTACGTCGCCCTGTACGAGGAGTTCCAGCAGCGCCAGCAGGAACGCACCCACCAGGCGGTCCGCGACGCCCGCTCCGAGGGTGAGAGTGATCCCACACGGCTGATGAACATCGCCGCGCACGCCTACCTCCTGGGTTGCATAGAGGAGCGCGACACCGCGCGACTGTTCTTCAGCGGTGACGGCCCGCCCGGGTTCGACTACCAGCTGCGGTCCCGGCTCACCCAGTGGACCGACCGCAACGTCGCCCTGTTCCGCAAGGCCGACGAGCCCGTGGACGAGGCGCTGCTGATCGTGGTGAGCGGTTCCATGCTCCTGGCCGTCGCCGAGGTCGTGCGGCGCGACGACGTCGACGCCCACCGGCTCGCGGACGAGATCACCGGTCTGCTCACCGAACTCGAACCCCGCCACCGCCAGCGGGACTAGCCCCGCCGCGGGGCGGGGGAAGGCGGCCGCACGGCGGCACGGATCCGTGGCCGACCACGTCGGGGTCCTCGGCGCCGAGGGCCCGGTGCCCGGGTTCCCGTCCGGGACGGGGCGCCGCTCACACGCGCTAACCGCACCCCAGGTCGAAGTGGCCCGGGAGCTGGGGCAAGCTGGTCATGTCATGAGTTCATACAGCCGGGCCAACGCCACCTTCAAGAACTACGCCATCTCCCTCGGGGTCGTCGTCGCGATCATCCTGGTGATGGCGTTCGTGGTCTCCACGCGATCGGGTGAACGCATCCCCGAAGTCCAGTTCCGCCCGGACATCGAGGTGCTCCGGAGCAGCGCCGGGTATCCGGTGACCGCCCCCGACGAGAACCTTCCCGAGGGATGGACCCCCACCAGTTCCACCCTGGACCTGAGCGGCCCGGTCGAGTGGACGGTGGGCTTCGCCACTCCGAAGGACAGCCACGCCAGGCTGGTCCAGAGCGACGACGACCCCGACACCGTGCTGCGCGACACCGTCAAGGACGCCGAGCCCGTGGGCACCGTCATGGTGGGCGACCGCGAGTGGGAGCACCTGGAGTCCGAGGACTGGGGCGCCCTCGTGCTGCGCGAGGAGGGCCGGACCCTGGTCGTCGCGGGCAGCGCCGGTGTCGACGAGTTCGCGGAGCTGGCCGAGCACCTGGAGACCTTCCCGGTCCCCGAGCCCGAGGCCGCCGGGGACGGGGACGAGGCCGAGCCGTCCGAGGCCGCTGACACCGACTCCTAGGGCGTCGGCCCCGGCACGAACGAAGGGCCCCGTCGAACCGTGTGGTTCGGCGGGGCCCTCGACGTCGGGTGGCGGCTACTCGGCGCGCAGGTCCCGGCGGAGCTCCTTGGGCAGCGAGAACGTGAGGGTCTCGTCGGCCGTCGTCACGGGGCTGACCGAACCGAAGCCGTGCCCGGCCAGCTTGTCCAGCAGCTCGCGGACGAGGATGTCGGGCACCGAGGCGCCGCTGGTCACGCCCACGGTGGTGACGCCCTCCAGCCAGGCCTCGTCCATGAGGGTGGCGTTGTCGATCAGGTACGAGGCGTTCGCGCCCGCGTCCAGGGCGACCTCGACCAGGCGGACGGAGTTCGAGGAGTTGTCGGAGCCCACCACGATGACGAGCTCGCACTCCGGCGCCATCGCCTTGACGGCGTCCTGGCGGTTGGAGGTGGCGTAGCAGATGTCGTCGCTGGGCGGGTCGAGCAGGTTCGGGAAGCGCTCGCGGAGGGCGTCGACGGTCTGGTTGGTCTCGTCCACCGAGAGGGTGGTCTGGGACAGCCAGGACACGTTGTCCGGGTCACGGACCTCGACCTTGTGGACCTCGTCGGGGCTCTCCACGATCTGGATGTGGTCCGGGGCCTCACCGCTGGTGCCCTCGACCTCCTCGTGGCCGATGTGGCCGATGAGGATGATGTCACGGTCCTCGGAGGCGAAGCGCTGGGCCTCCTTGTGCACCTTGGTGACGAGGGGGCACGTGGCGTCGATGGTCTTGAGCTGGCGGCGGTGCGCCTGCTCGTGGACGGCGGGCGAGACACCGTGAGCGGAGAAGACGACGATGGCGCCCTCGGGCACCTCCTCGGTCTCCTCGACGAAGATCGCGCCCCGCTCCTCCAGGGTGCGCACGACGTGCGTGTTGTGCACGATCTGTTTGCGCACGTAGATCGGGGCGCCGTACTGTTCCAGTGCCTTCTCGACGGTGATGACCGCCCGGTCGACTCCGGCGCAGTACCCCCGAGGGTTGGCGAGAAGCACACGGCGTTGGTTCGTGGCAGTCGTCATCGCACTCATGGGACACATCCTAGGTGTGATCCAGCGCCGTGGGTCCGGGTGTGGGATAGGGCACGGAGTGGGTACGTCCATGGCGGGTTCGCAGGCGGGTGGGGTCGGTGCGACCGAACGCACACGATCCCGCGGCGAAGTGGCGCAATCGTTCGCTTCCCGTCCGCTCATGCCGCTACTCCCTCCTCTATCCTGGTTCACCATCGCATCTGTTATGAGGCGGTTCGCCCTCAACTCGGCCTTGCCTTGTTCGCTGGACGCGCGCCGCCGGCCCAACGCCGAGAGCATCAGGAGCCCCCGTCCTATGTCGAACCCGACCATCGTCACGAAGCTGACCACCCTCGTCAGGGGCATCTTCGGACGCAAGGACCCGGTCGTCACGACCGTGCAGGACAAGAAGGACGAGATCCCCGCGCGGGAGAGCGCGGAGAAGGTGGAGACCCCCGCCACCACGGACGCGTCGTCCGAGGAGACGGCCGAGCCGACCGAGGCGAAGGCCGCGAAGGCCGCGACCGAGCCCGAGGCCGTGAAGGCCGAGGAGAAGACCGACACCCCGGCCGGGGCCGCCCCCGAGGCGACCCCCGAAGCCGCGTCCGAGACCGCCCCGCTGGTCGAGGAGCCCAGGGACGAGCCCACCGTCCCGGCCACCGCCGACCTGCCCGAGGACGGTCCCGCCCTCGCGGAGGAGCTGGAGGCCGCCGAGGCCCACACCACGGTCGCCAGCGACGACGTCCTGGAGCGGGTCCGCAAGGAGGCCGCCCCCGCCGTCGACGACCTGGCCGTCCCCACCTACGACGAGCTCACCCTGCCGTCCATCCGGGCGCGCCTGCGCAAGCTCACCATCGAGCAGGTCCGCGACCTGCGCGCCTACGAGGTCGCGCACCAGGGCCGCCCCGAGTTCATCAAGATGTACGACAACCGGATCGCCAAGCTGGAGTCCGAGGCCTGAGTCCGGCCGTGTCCGTGGGCCCTCCCCGGACCACCCCCGCCGTCGTGACGCCCCGGAGGCCGGGGCCCGGACACCGGTCCGGCACCCCTCCGCCTCCGGGGCCGCACGGTCCCTCCTTCACCGAACCGTCCGTACCCTGGCCTAGGCTCTTGAGCCATGGGCATGGAGAGTTCGGCGGAGTCACCGCAGCCGGTCAGGACCGTACTCCAGGCGGTCGGCGGCTGGATCGACCGGCTGGGCGCCATCTGGGTCGAGGGACAGATAGCCGAGCTCAACTCGCGCGGACGCATGTCCTACATGACCCTGCGCGACCCGGTCGCCAACGCCTCCATCCGCGTGCTCTGCGAGACCTCCGTCCTGCGCCGCCAGGAGCCTGCCCCCGGCCCGGGCGACCGCGTGGTCATCCACGCCAAACCGGACTTCTACCAGCTCAAGGGCACCTTCTCGTTGCGCGCCCGGGAGATCCGGCACGTCGGGATCGGTGAACTCCTCGCCCGGCTGGAGCAGCTGCGCCGGACCCTCACCGCCGAGGGCGTGTTCGACCCCGCCCGCAAACGGCCCCTTCCCTTCCTGCCCGACACCGTCGGCCTGATCTGCGGTCGCGACTCCGCGGCCGAGCGCGACGTGCTGGAGAACAGCCGTCGCCGCTGGCCCGCCGTGCGCTTCGAGGTGCGCCAGGTGGCGGTCCAGGGCGACCGGGCCACCCGCGAGGTGATCGAGGCCCTGCACGACCTGGACACCCGGCCCGAGGTCGACGTCATCGTCATCGCCCGTGGCGGCGGTTCCATGGAGGACCTGCTGCCCTTCTCCGACGAGGCCATGGTCCGGGCGGTGGCGGCGGCGGGCACCCCCGTGGTCAGCGCGATCGGCCACGAACAGGACGCGCCCCTGCTCGACCACGTGGCCGACGTTCGTGCCTCCACCCCCACCGACGCCGCCAAGCGGACCGTCCCGGACGTCGGGGAGCAGTTGGAGATCATCCGCCAGCTCCGCGACCGGGCCCGCCGGGTGATCCGGGGCGGAGTCGACCGGGAGCGGGCCTGGCTGGAGAGCGTGCGTTCCCGCCCGGTCCTGGCCGACCCGGTCCGGGAGACCGACCGCCTCACCGAGCAGGTCCTGGAGCTGCGTGACCGCGCCCGCCGGACCCTCACCGCCGCGCTGGACCGCGCGGCCGACGGCATGGTCCACACCGAGGCCCGGCTGCACGCGCTCTCACCGGCGACCACGCTGGCGCGCGGCTACGCGATCGTGCAGCGCGAGGACGGTTCGGTGGTCCGCTCCGCCGCGGAGCCCGCGGTGGGGGAGACCCTGCGCGTGCGGTTCGCCGAGGACGGCCTGAGGGCCACCGTCGACGCCCTCGAAAGCGAGGCTGAGCCCGAGTCCCGTCCGGTGGGGAAGAAGGCGGCCACGGGCGCCTCACGCGGCAGGAAGAAGAAGGCGGCGCCCGCCGCCGAGGACACCACGGACAACCCAGCCACCACAGAGGGGGAGTAGGCATGGCCGACCAGAGCGAGGCGCCGGAACTGAGCTACGAGGAGAGCCGGGAGGAGCTGAACAACGTCGTCCGGAGACTGGAGTCGGGCGGCCTCACCCTCCAGGAGTCCCTGGATCTGTGGGAACGCGGGGAGAAGCTGGCCCGGGTCTGCGAGCACTGGCTGGAGGGGGCCCGCGCCAAGCTCGCCGCCGCCATGGACGAGCGCCGGGCCGACGAGCCCGGGAACGACGACACCCCGTTCTGAGAGACGGTCCGTGCCCGCTCCGGGTCCGGAGTTCGGGGCCTCCGGGTGCCGGGGCGCGCTCGGGCCGGGGCTCCCCGCCCGGTCGGCGCGGGGCGTGCGGGGACCGCGTCCGGCCGTGTCGGCTCCTGGTGCGCGCGGTCCGGGCCGCGGGAGTCGCGGGGCCTACTTGCGCCCGTTGAGCTCGTCACCGAGGTTGCGCAGGTTGCCCGGGAGGCCACGGAAGACCGCGACGACCAGGACCAGCGCCGTGCCGAGGAACAGCCACGGGGCGACCTCGGCCAGGCGCGAGGCCAGACCGAGGATGAGGACCCGGGCGAACCCCTCGTTGCCCAGGGCCAGCACGCTCTCGGCGGCGACCACGGCGACGAAGTAGGCGATGGGCGGGCTCACCGACAGCGACAGCAGGTCGCCGGGTCGGACCAGGGCCGCCGTCACCAGGCAGGCGAGGGTGAAGGCCAGGCCGGGTGCGGCCGGGGTCGACGTCAGGTGGGCGATCATGGTCCCGGCGAAGCTGAACACGACGATGATCAGCACACCGCCCCGCCCGGTCAGCCGTGGAGGTTGCCAGGCGGCGGGCGCCGCCTTCGGGTGACTGCGCGCTGTCCTGTCCGGGTTCGGGTGGCTGCGCGCGGACCTGTCCGCACCCGCCGCCCCCCGACCGCGACCGTTGGACCGCACGAAGTACGGGGCCTGTCCGGGATCCGGACCGTCCGACTTGCGCGGGGGCATGGTCGTGCGCCTCCCCAGTTGATTACTCACAGTGTTTAGTGTGTCACTTCTCGTGAAACTTCGGGGGTCTTTCCTGGGATCGTGTCGCCATTTCGGCCACATGCCCCTTCCGGGCTGATCGCGGCTTCCACCCCTTGGACGCCGAGATCTCCCCTCCAGGTTCCGGCTGGTTCCGGAGACGGGGGTCCGGTCACTCGCTGCGAACGGCTCCCCCTGCGTCCATTTGGGGCGAACCGTTGCGACCGTTACCACCATGCCGAATTCCGCCGACCTCGGCGGCGCTGGCGAGCTTCAGGTCCGACTTGTCCGCATCGTGTGGAGACGTCTCCGCGACCCCCGCCGACGCCTCCGCGAGTTCCGGTGCCGCCACCGTACGCGGCCGCTCCTCCACCCCGGAGAGCCGGTCCAGGTCACCGTCGACCAGCCCCAGCTCACCGAAGCGCCGCGCGGTCACCAACACCCTGCTCTCCAGGGACCCCACGGTCTGGTTGTAGGCCCCCACCGTACGGTTCAGCGCCCGGCCCAGCCCCTCCACGTGGCCGCCCAGCGTGGCCAGCCGCGAGTACAGCTGCTTGCCCAGGTCGAACACCTCGCGGGCGTTCTCGCTCAGCGCCTCCTGCTGCCACGCGTACTGCGCGGTCCGCAGGAGCGAGATCAGCGTCGTCGGCGTCGCTATGTGCACCCGCCGCCCCATCGCGTGCTCCAGCAGTCCGGGGTCGTACTCCAGTGCCGGAGCCAGGAACGCCTCACCCGGGATGAACAGCACCACGAACTCCGGCGCCGGGGTGAACGCCGACCAGTACGACTTCGCCGCCAACTGGTCCACGTGCGTGCGCACGTGTTTGGCGTGCGCACGCAGCCGCTGCTCCGACGCCGCGCCCTCTCCGGCCTCCACCGCGTCCAGATAGGCGGCCAGCGGCACCTTGGAGTCCACCACGATGTTCTTGCCGCCCGCCAGCCGCACCACCATGTCCGGCCGCTGCGCCTCGGAGACCGCCTGCTCCTCGAAGTCGCAGTACGCGGACATCCCGGCCAGCTCCGCCACCCGCCGCAGCTGGAGCTCACCCCACCGGCCACGCGCCTCCGGCCTGCGCAGCGCCGTCACCAGGGACTGCGTCTGGTCCCGGAGCCGGTCCGACCCCTCACGCACGTACTCCACCTGCTTGGCGAGCTCCGCGTGCGCGGCGGCCCGCCCGGCGTCCACCTCACGCAGCTGGGTCTCCACCCGGTTCAGGGTCGCCGTCAGGGGCTCCACCATCCGCTCCACGGCGCGGCGCCGTTCGTCCAGGTCACCCCCGGCCTCCGCGCTGACCGCCCGGAGCCGCCCCTCGGCGAGTTCGAGGAAGCGCTGGTTGGTCTGGTCCAGGGCCTGCGCGGAGAGCGCGCGGAACCGGTCCGCGAGCTGTTCCTCGACGTAGGCGGCGCGCTCCTCCGCCGCCCTGGCGTCGGCGCGGGCCTCGGCGTCACGACCACGGGCGAGCAACCAGCCCACGGCGGCGCCGACGGCCAGACCGATGACGAGAACGAGTACGAGTGCGAGGGCGTCCATGGCGCCATGCTCTCAACCACCGGGGGTCACGCGCCCGCCAACGCGCAGGAATCCGCGTGCCGCACCGCCCCGGCGACCCTGACCGGAACCGGCCACGGGCGGGGGTTGCCGGGGCGGGAGCCAACACCGACGCTGGGAACCCCCGTGACGTCGGGGGCGCGACACCTGTGGAGACCGCGCCCACACACGGCGCCCGAGAAAGGTCACCCACATGCGCCTCGCCACCCACACCAGCGGAGCGGGCGACCGCCGCGCCGTCCTCGTCCACGGAGGCACGTCCCTGCACCGGACCTGGCACGGGGTCGAGGCCGAGCTCCTCCGGCGCGGCTACCAGGTGACCGGTGTCGACCTGCGTGGACACGGCGCGAGCCCACGCGGGACCTACACCGTCGAGGCGCTGCGCCAGGACCTGGTGGACACCCTCCGACCCGGTGCCGAGCTCGTCATGGGCCACTCCATCGGCTGCCTCGCGCTGTCCCTGGCCCTGGACCACCTGCGCCCGGGGCGGGCCGTCCACGTCGACCCGGCCTTCCGGATCCCGCCCCAGCCCGAGGGTGCCAGCGAGCGGCTGAGCGTGGCCGTCGCCACGGCCGACGCCGACCGGGTACGCGAGCTGCACCCCGGCTGGAGCGACGAGGACGTGCGGATCGAGCTGGCCGGGTTCGCCGCCACCGACCCCGACTTCCACACGTGGGTGATCGACCACGTCGCGGGCGAGGATCACTTCCCCAAGACCGCCGAGGTGCCCTCCCTCGCGGTGATCGCGGGAGTGGGCTCCCCGATCGGCGTCGAGGGCGCCCGCGTCCTGGCCGAGCGCGGCTTCACCGTCCGCACCGTGGAGGGCGCCGGGCACCACGTGCACCGCGACGACCTGCCAGGGCTGCTCGCGGCGCTCGACGGCTGGATCTGACCGACGTCCTCACGGCTCCGGCGGACGGCCGCACGCCCGGAGGGCCGCGCGCCACACGGTGACCGAGTCCCAGAAGCCGCTCGGAGGCTCCTCCGGAGCGAACATCCACGTCCGCTCCCACGCGGGGGAGGCCCGGCCGGAGATCTCCGCGCGTGCCTCGTAGGGCGGATCGCCGCTGATCGGGAACCACCGGTACTCCAGAGGGTCCAGAAGGGCCATCAGCCGCTCCTCCACGCCCCGGTCCGGTCGCACCTTCGCCATCACCCAGGGCCGGAAGCGGCGCAGCACCTCCAGACCCCCGGCGACCACGTCCGGCTCGGTTCCGGAGGTGTCGATCTTCACCACCGAGGGGAAGGTCGCCGCCGTTTCGTTCCAGCGGGACAGGGTGGCCGTGCGGACGGTGATGTGGGCGAACCCGAGCCTCGCCGAGCTCACCAGCCGGTTGCACATGTCGTTGTGCAGGGCGCGACGCAGGTGCCCGCTGCCGTTGTGGTTGCTCAGGGCCAGGTCCACGACGCCGAACCCGAGGTCGC
The DNA here is from genome assembly GCF_965344335.1 of Nocardiopsis eucommiae. NCBI lineage: Bacteria > Bacillati > Actinomycetota > Actinomycetes > Streptosporangiales > Nocardiopsidaceae > Nocardiopsis > Nocardiopsis eucommiae. Next base: position 49,290 of record NZ_CBDRIY010000042.1, on the reverse strand, counting down.
CCGAGGCGGAGACGGCGCGCGCGGCGGCGGCCAGCTCCGGTGTGGGCTCGAACGCGAAGACGGGACGGCGGGTGCGCGCGGCCGCGAGCATCGAGTACACGCCCACCCCCGCGCCGACGTCGAGGACCGCCCCGGGAGGGGTGTGGTCGAGGATCGCCATGAAGTTGGCCAGGCTGTCGGGTTCGTGCCGGGACAGGCCGGAGGCCGCGAGGCGGCGTGGAACCGTGAGGTCACCGGACAGCTGGAGGGTGATCGTGTCCGGTCCGACCCGGCGCCGGTCGTCCTCGGGGCGGGGCAGGACCAGAGTGAACCTGCGGTTGCGCGGCGGAACCCGGGCCGGATCCAGCCCGCCCAACCTCCGGGGCAGGTGGACACGGAGCTGCCGGGTGGCGAAGCGCACGAGCGGATACCGGTGTACGAGTGCGCGCAGCTGGTCCTGGACCACAGTGTCTTCCCCTCAGGAGAACGGAGCCGCGGTGGCTGCTGCCGGGGGCCGTACGACGCCGTCCTGTCGGCTCGTTCCCTGTTCGTGGTGCCCGGCCGCACCCCGAACCTACTCTCCGTGTCCAGTCGGGCGCACTCCGTTTCCGCGATTGGCCGTCGGTGCCCGGGTCGGCCCACCCGCCGCTCCGCATAGACTCTGACCTTGTGAGTCTGTCTATCGGGATCGTCGGCCTGCCCAACGTTGGCAAGTCCACCCTCTTCAACGCGCTGACCAAGAACGACGCTCTGGCGGCGAACTACCCGTTCGCCACCATCGAGCCCAATGTCGGAGTCGTGGGCGTGCCCGATGCCCGGCTCGGGAAGCTGGCCGAGATCTTCGGCTCGGCGAAGATCCTGCCCGCCACGGTGGACTTCGTCGACATCGCGGGCATCGTGCGCGGCGCCTCCACCGGTGAGGGCCTGGGCAACAAGTTCCTGGCCAACATCCGCGAGAGCGACGCCATCTGCCAGGTCATCCGGGCCTTCGAGGACGCCGACGTCACCCACGTCGACGGCGACGTCGAGCCCTCCCGCGACATCGAGACCATCAACACCGAGCTGATCCTCGCCGACCTCCAGACCCTGGAGAAGGCCATCCCGCGCCTGGAGAAGGACGCCAAGCGCAACGCCAAGGACAAGGACTCCCAGGAGCTCCTCAAGGCCGCGCGCACGGCGCAGGAGATCCTCGACGAGGGCGTCTCCCTGTCCCAGGCCAAGGACGTGGACCTGGACCGGCTGCGTGAGCTGAGCCTGCTCACCGTGAAGCCGTTCATCTACGTGTTCAACCTCGACACCGACGAGCTCGCGGACGAGGCCCTGCGCGGCAGGCTCCAGGACCTGGTCGCCCCGGCCGAGGCCATCTTCCTCGACGCGAAGATCGAGGCGGAGCTGGCCGAGCTGGACGACGACGAGGCCCAGGAGCTGCTGGAGTCCCTCGGCCAGACCGAGTCCGGCCTGGCCCAGCTGGCCCGGGTGGGCTTCGCCACCCTCGGCCTCCAGACCTACCTGACCGCAGGGCCCAAGGAGGCCCGCGCCTGGACGATCCGGAAGGGCGACACGGCCCCCGAGGCCGCCGGGGTCATCCACACCGACTTCCAGCGCGGCTTCATCAAGGCCGAGGTCGTCTCCTTCGACGACCTGGTCGCGGCCGGGGACATGCAGTCCGCCCGCGCCGCGGGCAAGGTCCGCATGGAGGGCAAGGAGTACGTGATGGCCGACGGCGACGTGGTGGAGTTCCGCTTCAACGTCTGAGTCACACGCGAACCCACGAAGGGGGGGGACGAGTCCTCTCGGCCCGCCCCTTCGTCGTCTCCGGGGGGCGCGCGGACCCACGGGCCTCAGCGGGTGTGCGTCGTGCCGCTGGTCCGGGCCACACACCCCAGCGCGTCGAAGCCGGAGAACGCGGTGCGCCCGCCCGCCCGGCGCGGGGCTCAGGGGCTCGCGGCTTGGTTCTCCTGTGCGGCCTCACGGCGGAGCAGGCCCAGGACGATCAGGACCTGGGCGGCGATGTAGGTGCTCATCACCAGGAGGTCGCGCTGGGGCAGGTCCAGGCCGGGGGCGAACGCGTTCAGGGCTATCAACGAGTCCGAGACCAGGAAGAGCGCGCCGCCCGCCGCCACCCACGGGCCCATCCCGGTGGCCAGGACCGCCATCAGACCCAGGAGGAGGCCGTAGAGGAGCACGGGTACCAGCAGGACACCGGTGTGCGGCGCGCAGACCCACACCAGGGCGGCCACGTAGACCACGTACGGGACGAGGAGGAGGCGCCGCCGGTACAGGAGGCTTCCGGCGCGGTGGGGCCAGAAGGCGATCACGAACACCACCTGCGCGACCAGGAAGAAGCCCACCATCAGCAGGAACGCGGTGTCTCCCGACGCCAGGCCGGGGGCGGAGTCACCGAGCCAGGAGAAGCCCAGCGCCACGAGCGCGAGTCCGAGCAGCCGACCGCGCGGTCGCCGGGACGCCGCGAGCACCACCAGGGCCAGCGCGGGCATCAGGAGGACCTGGGTGGGGCGTGACCAGGCCTGCGGGCCCAGCACCTGGACACCGAGGTGGACCAGGGACAGCAGCACGAGGACCAGCAGCGCGGCCCGCGCCAGGGGAGTGTGGGGGATCATCGCGCCATCCTAGGCAGCGGGGTTCCGCCGGGCTTCGGCCCCCCGTGGGTCCGGGCGGTCCGGAGTGTCCCTGGTTACATCCGCCCAACGGTTTCCTGGCCACTCAGGACACATCTTGCTCACCAAGCGGTGACCAATCCCTTTACGGTCCGGACAGAAATGCCCTGACGTGCACATACGTGAGAAGAGGTCAGTGGTGAATTGCCACCCTCTGCACCTTTTAGGTGGATCCTTCGCGTCGGGCAATGTGACCCCGGTCGGGAAACACGGACCCGTCCTGGCCACTCCCAACCCGCACAATGCCTCACTATAGGGATGGGGTAGACAAGGGCATGGCGGAAAGCGTCGGCGACGACGCGCGGAGGACCGGCGTCGGCACAGCGGCCGACGCGTCACTGTGTGCGGGATCAGGAGGCGGGGATGGCCAAGACGGCGCGGCGCGACACCGCGGTGCGTGACCGGGTGGACGACGTCGAGCACGACGAGCTCGACGCACCGCGTCCCCGAAGGCCACGCGCCGGTGCGGGCGGACGCTGGTGGGTCGGCGTCGGACGCGTCCTGCTGTGGGCGTTCATCATCGTCGTCGTCTTCAACGGCATCTGGTTCCCCATCCGCAACGGTTTCTCCCTTCCGGCCACCGGCGCGGAACCCGAGGTGAACGAGACCCTCGACTTCCCCGAGGCCTCCGCCGCGGCCTTCGCGCTCCGCTTCGCGGAGTCCTACCTCGACACCTCCGACCCCGAGGCCCGGCTCACCTCCCTCGCGGCCTTCGTCCCCGACGGTCGGGCCAGCGACCTCAACCTCCCCGCGGACAGCCTCTCCGGTGAGAACCTGACGGTGATGGACGTGGACGTGCGCGACGAGCACAACGCCGTCGTGGCCATCCGCGCCGACGTCAACGACGAGGCCATGAGCCTGGAGGTGCCCGTCTACAGCGACGGCTCCTCGCTGGTGCTCTCCGGCCGCCCCGCACTGCTGGCCGCGCCCAGCCAGGCGGAACTGCCCGCGGCTCCCTCCTACGACACCGACTCCCAGGCCGCCGAGCAGCTCGAGGGCGTGCTCACCGGCTTCTTCGAGGCCTACGCGGAGGAGGCCGGGCACCTCGACCGCTACGTCGAACCGGGCGCCTCCGTCACCCCACTTCCGGCGAACAGTGTGGAATTCAGCGAACTGTCCGTTATGCCGGTGCCATCCAAGTCCTCGACCGGGGATGATGACGTACGACAGGTGGCGACCACCGTGGTCTGGGGCCTCCCTTCCGCCGGTGACGGCGAGGGAGAAGCCGGACAACTGGCGCAGAGCTACCTGGTCACGGTCGTGAACTCCGGAAACGAGTGGTACGTGCGTGACATCCAGGGCGCCCCGCACTCGTTCGGTGACTGACCGACGACGGGGCCTGTAGGCAAGGAGACGAGACCAACCATGCGCACACCAGTAACGACAGCGGAGGAAGGCGCCTGACATGCTCCCCCTGTTGTCCGCCACGGCCGACACCATGACGGCCCTCGGCGCCGCCGACCCGATCTCCCTCGCGGTCGAGGCCACCCCCGCGCAGAACGCGCCCGACACCGGCGGTCTCGCGGACTTCCTGCGTGGCTTCTTCGGGCCGCTGTTCCTCGTCATCGTGTCCATCGTGGCGATCTTCTTCCTGTTCACCAGGGAGATCACCCGCTTCATGCAGTTCATCATCCTGGCGATCTTCATCGGGATCGTGTTCTACGTGCCCGGCATCATCGAGGTCATCGCGGTGGCGCTCGCCCGAGCGATGGGCGTATCGACGGAATAGGCGAGGGAGGCCGGAAAACGTGGATCTGCCCACGTACACCAACATCTGGCGTATCGAGAAGCGGCTGTACAAGCTCTACGATTTCCGGCTGCCCATGCCGCTCCCGGTGGGGACCTTCGGGGTCGCCCTGGGCGTGTTCGCGCTGTGGGTGGTGCTGCTCAGCATCCTCAACGCCCCGTTCGCCTTCGGTAACGGCTGGCACCTGGTGCTCTGGGTCGTCCCGCCGGGAGTGATCACCGTGCTGGCCACCCGGCCGGTGATCGAGGGCAAGCGCCTCACGGAACTGCTCATCTCGCAGGCCCGGTTCCTCACCGAGGCCCGCGTGTTCACGCGGCTCGCGCCCGAGTACGAACCCGCCGAGATCCGTGTCTCGGTCCGCGTGTGGCACCGGGATGCCGAGGCCGGGCCGCTGCCCCTGCCCCGGGGCGCCCGCCGGGCCCAGACCGAGACCGAGACCGAGACCGAGACCGAGACCGAGTCCCAGGCCGCGCCCGCCGAGGTCCAGGAGCCCGAGGAGGCGCCGGCCCTGGAGAGCGCGCGCCGGGCCGCGCCGCCGCTGCGCGGCGTGCCCGCGCGCCCGCCCGTCCCCGTCGTCGAGCACGACGACTCCGTCGAGTACACCCCCGCACGGAAGGTGCCGGTCGCCGTCGCCGCGGGGGCCGGAGCAGACCAGGAGGACGACGGCGTGGCGGAGCCCGGGGAGCGGTCGGACGACACCTCGGAGGAGCCCCGCACGGGCGTCGGCCGTCGTGTCCTCAACTACTTCGGTTTCGGCCTCCCGGACACCCGGGAGGAACCGGCCGAGCAGGACCGGCCCGGTGACTTCGACGAGCCCCTGTACGTCACCGAGGAGGACGAGCAGCGCGACCGCGACGAGTGGTTCGCCCGGCTGCGCGCCTCCTCCGGGGAGACGCCCCTGGGACTGACGGCCAAGAGCGCCTACTCCGACAGCGACACCGGTGCCATGAGCAGCGCCGAGCTCACCGAGGCGGTCACCCCTCGGCCCGACGCCTCCCGGCGCCGTGCCGAGGAGATGATGGCCGCCCCCGTGGAGGAGGAGTCGCCCGCCGCCCGCCGCCTGCGCGGCCGGACCCAGGGCATCCAGGTGGCCAAGGATCTCGCGGACCGCCGCGAACGCACCCCCGAGCCCACCCGCGAACGAGCCCAGCAGGCGCCGCCCGCACGGCCCGCCCGGGCCCGGGGAGCGGCCCTCCCCGACACCTCCGAGGACCGGCCGACCAGGCAGCGCCGCGAGGGTCGGCCCCACGCCACCCCGTGGGCGATCGAGGAGAACCGCACCGAGTACCCGGACCTGTCCGACTACGCCACCCGCTTCGCCGCCGCGACGGGTCGTCCCTCGGCGGCCGGGAACGTGTCGGCCGCCCCATGGCTTCCCCCGGCCGCGGCGACCCCCGAGGACCCCCCGGCGGCGACGCCGGAGGAGCCCGAGAGCACGGACGAGCCGACCGGGCGTGCCGAGGTGGGCCCGCAGGTCTCCCACGCCACCCACGGCCTGGGGCGCCCGGCGGCCGAGGAGACGACCAAGCCGCCGTTGCAGCTGGACCACGGCACGGGCGAGCACGAGGCCATGCCGGTGGAGAGGGAACACGGCACCCAGTGGAACGAGCACATGTCCGTGCTCGACCGCCACCTGATCAAGGCCGACACCCCGGCCCCGCCCCGGCCGAAGTTCGCCGACGCGGTGCCGAGCCAGGAGCGGGACGACGAGCGCCGCGACCCGGCGGACTGGTTCGACGACGGCAAACGGCGCCACCCCGACCAGCCGAAGGTGGGGGACAGGGACAACCCGGTGATCGTGGTCAGCGAGCTCCGCGAAGAGCGCCGCGCCGCCGCCGAGGCCAGGCGTCAGAAGGCGGAGAAGGCCGAGAAGCCGGAGGCGGCGCAGGAGACCGCGCGGGCTCAGGGCCCGAAGGATGACCGGGACGCGGCCGTCCGGGGTACCGGGCGGGTCCAGGGCTCGAAGACGGATGGGGCGAACAGGGAGGCCCCGGAACTCCAGGTCCACGACGCACCGTCCGTCCAGGGGCCCGAAGAACTCCCCGAGACCGAGCAGGTCGAGCGGGCTCCGGACTCCACGGGTGTCCGGGACGTCGAGAGGACCGCGCCGCCGCAGGGGCAGGGGTCGCCGTCGGCCCGAGCGGCCGAGGGTCACCGCGAGACCGAGCAGGTCGAGCGGGCTCAGGGCCCGAAGGATGACGGGGACGTCGCCGAGGCCGTACAGGGTCGCGAGGCCCGTGAACCGCTGACCGCCGCAGAGGTGGGAGGGTCCGAGACCGATCAGGCGCGGGGCGCACGGGACGCGGGAACGCTCGAGTCCCACCAGCCCCCGACCGCGTCCGGGGCTCGCACGGTGGAGAACGCCGACCCCGAGGAACAGACCCAGGGTGGGGCCGCGCGGGCCCCCGAGGTTCACGAGCCGCACGAGGCCCGCGAGCCGGTCGGGACCGACGAGTCCGCGTCCGCTCAGGCGGCTGGTGAGCCGCGCGTGACCAACGGGGCCGCGGAGGCGCACGAGGCCGAGATCCAGCGGGCCACGCGGGCCGAGGCCCACGGATCCACCTTCGTTGACGAGCCCGCCGACGCGGCACGGTCTCAGGGGGAGCACGAACCCCGGGGGCCCGAGGCCGGTGGCGTCACGGGGTCCGCGCACGTCGAGGGGCCCAAACCGCCGACCCAGCTGGACCACGGTACGGGCGAGCTCGTGAGCTTCGTGGAGGTCCGCAAGGAGCCCCGCGTCCCGAAGTCCACGGCACCCGCTCCCCGGCCGAAGGAGGACTCCGCTCACCGACCCACCGAAGCCGAACTGGCCGAGGCCGAGGCGGCCGCGCTGCGGGCTCGCCGTTCCCGTACCGCGCCGACGGGGGAACCCGAGACCGCCGAGCGGGAAGACGCCGAGCAGGCCGAACACGACCCCCACGACGGGGTCTTCCACCGGGTCGCGCAGAACGCGCGCCGGATCGGTCAGCTCTTCGGACAGCCCACTCCGGGGGAGGAGCCCGAACCGCCCGAGACCAGAGCGGACGCCGCCAAACCCGACCTCGAACTGGACCACGGCACGGGCGAGCAGGCCCGGCTGGGCGACACCCCCAACGGGGTGCCCTCACAGCGGACCGACCCCGAGCCCGCCCGGAGCGAGGAGGAGCCGGACTCCGGTTCCCACTCCGGTGGCACCCGGGGCTGGCGCCGGCTCGCCAAGGTGGTCACCGGAGGCGCGACGCCGGTCCGTTCCGACCTGCCCTCCAGCGACATCGAGAGGCTGCGCGCCCCGCTGGCCGAGCCCCGGTCCCTGGTGGTCCTCGGCTGCACCGGCGGCGCGGGGCAGACGGTCACCGCCCTGATGATCGGCCACACCCTCGCGGCGCACCGCGACGACCGGGTGGTGGCGGTCGACGTCAACCCCGGTCCCAACGGTCTGTCCCGCCGGGTCGGCGCCCAGGCCCCGGAGACCCTGACCGCGCTCCTGGCGAACGCCGACGCCGTCGACGAGTACGAGCACATGCGCGCCTACGCGGGCCGTGCCGGGACGGGGCTGGAGGTCGTGCAGACGCTGGACGACCCCTACGTGCAGACCCTGGACGACCGCGACTACGGCCAGCTCACCGGGCTCCTCGGCGGCTTCTACGGAGTGACGCTGCTGGACCCGGCCGCCACCGGTGTGGCCCGGGCCCTGCCGGTCACCGACGGCCTGGTCCTGGTGGCCCCAGCCAGCGCCGACGCCGAGCGTGCGGTGTCGATGACCTTCGAGTGGCTGGACGGCAACGGGTACGCCACGCTGAGGGCCAACTCGATCCTGGTCGTCAACGGGGTCAGCAAGCGCAGCCTCCAGGACGTGGACGCGGCCGAGCGGGTCGCACGCGGCCGCTGCCGGGCGATCGTGCGCATCCCCTGGGACGACCACCTGGGTTCCTCGTACACGAAGATCGACGTCGGTGCCCTGCGCCCGGCCACCAAACGGGCCCACGGCGCCCTGGGCGGGGTCCTGGTCAACACCCTGGCCCCGGCCTGAGCCCACGCACGTTGTGGCCCGCACCCGCTTCCGGGTGCGGGCCACGGTCGTTGCTAGCGTCCCGCGGGCGTGGTGTCCCTCGCCGCTAGGAACTCCGGTCGGGCCTGGTTCGCGCTGAACGGCTTCGCGCAGACGTTGTCCACGCTGTTGAACACCACGAACACGTTGGAACGAGGGTAGGGCGTGATGTTGCCGCCCGATCCGTGCATGCAGTTGGAGTCGAACACGGTGACGTCGCCCGCCGAGCCGGTCAGCACGTCGATGCCGTGCCGGTCCGCGATCAGGTTGAGTGACGCCTGGTCCGGCGTGCCCACGTGCTGGCTCTTCAGCGAGGAGCGGTGGTGGTCGTCCGGCGTCCGTCCCACGCAGGAGACGAAGGTGCGGTGGGACCCGGGCATGATCATCAGTGCGCCGTTGTGCGTGTAGTTGTCGGTGAGCGCCACGGAGAAGCTGACGGCCCGCATCCGGGGCATGCCGTCCTCGGCGTGCCAGGTCTCGAAGTCCGAGTGCCAGTAGAACGAGCCGCCGCCGAAGCCGGGCTTGTAGTTGACCCGGCTCTGGTGCACGTAGACGTCGGAGCCGAGGATCTGCCGGGCACGGTCGACGAGCCGGGGGTCGTTCACCAGGTCGTGGAAGACCTGGCTCACCCTGTGCACCTCGAACACCGAGCGCACCTGGTCGGAGGAGGGTTCGACGACGACGCGCTCGTCGGCCCTCAGTACGGGGTCGGCGCTGAGTCGTCGCAGCTCGGCGCGGTAGGCCTCGATCTCCACCGGATTGACGATCGACTCGACCTGCGTGTATCCGCGGCGGTCGTAGCCGTCGAGTTCCTCGGCGGTGAAGGGGCCTTCGGCCACACCGGGCCAGACGACGGGATCGCGGCGGTAGAGCAACGCGGGCTCGGGCGCCTTACGGGTGGGGTAGTCGTCCGCTGTCGGAAGTTCCATTTGCAGAGTCATGGCGCTCCCCTCGGCGGGGGTGCTCCTCTCGGCTTGGGGTCCTTCGTACGACATGTGAACCTAACAAACCGCGATTTCACGAATGAGATCGACTTCTTCTCGCCGTGTTTACACGTTCACTATCTGGGTATTACTGGTCTACTATATAGGCGGAAACCGGGAAGTCCGAGAGATCTGCTTTCGTGTTCTGATTCGCCGGTTCGCCTTTCTTCGGGTGCTCACCTGCGCGAGGCCCCTCCCGGTCCGCGTGCTCAGGGTCGCCCCATCTGGATTCCTCGTCGTCGCAGCTCATCGCGGTGCACGCGGAATCGTTCAACCCTGTGCTCGCCCGGAGGGTCGGTTTTCTGTGATCTATTTCACCAGCACTTGGCGCAGGGCTCGGTGCAATGAAACACGGCCGCGTCCTCTCCGTTATTCCCGAGTGACCTTCGATTCACTCGGAATTCTCGTGTGGGGGCTGGCGTGTCAGCTTTCGTTACCGCACAGTAGTGGGGTCCGGATTTCCTCGACCCGCTCAAGAGGAGAAACACAGTGCCCCCCTTCCCCCGTGTGCTCGCACGCACCGCGGCCAGCGTCTCCGCCGCCGCCGTGGCCATGGTCCTCGTCTGGGCCGCCCCCGCCGCGGCCGACCACACCCTGCCCCCGAACATCCCCAGCGATTCCGAGGCCCAGACGCAGCTGGGCTCGCTCACCGTCGCCCCCAAGGGCCCGCAGACCGGCTACGACCGAAGCCTCTTCCCGCACTGGAACGTGGTCGACAGTCCCTGCACCGCCCGCCAGGTCGTGCTCCAGCGCGACGGCCACGACGTGGTCACCGACTCCAACTGCCAGCCCACCTCGGGCAGCTGGTGGAGCGCGTTCGACGACGAGTGGGTCTACGACGTCCCCGGTGACATCAGCGTCGACCACCTGGTCCCGCTCAGCGAGGCCTGGAAGACCGGCGCCGCCGACTGGTCCACCAGCCAGCGCGCCGACTTCGCCAACGACGTCACCAGCTCCCAGCTGTGGCTGGCCACCCCCTCCAGCAACGGTGCCAAGGGTGACAAGGACCCGTCCGAGTGGATGCCGGACAACACGTCCGTCCACTGCGACTACGTGAAGTCCTGGATCAACGTGAAGCACGTCTACGACCTCACGATCACGTCCTCGGAGGAGTCCACCCTCCAGAGCACCCTCGACACCGCCTGCTAGCCGTCACGGCGGTCGACCTCCACGGAGGCGGTGGAGAGTGACGCGGTCCGGCTCCCGACGGGGCCGGACCGCGCCCGTGTTCCCGGTGGCGCGGTGTTTCCGGTTTCTGGCACACCGACGTCTCGGCTTCTCACCCCCCGGCCTGATGCAGCACTATGGGTGATGGCTACGGGGCGGAACCCGCCAGCGCCGTCACGAGGAAGGGCTAGCAGATGACCGGTACCAGGGGCACCCGGGGCGCGACCCGTCTCGCGGTTCGCTACTTCGACGACCGAGTGCTCTTCAGCGACAACGAGGCCTGGGCCTACTTCCGGCTCCCCACGGTGTCCTACGAGTTCACGACCCCCGAGGAACGCCAGGCGCTGGCCACCAACATCACCATCGCCCTCGCCGCGATCCGGATGAACGACGCCGAGGTGCACCTGCGCGTCGCCCACCGAACCTACCCGGCGGCCCAGTGGGCCACCCGCCTGGACGAGACCGCCGACGCCGGGCCCGGCTGGTACGACTACCTCGAAGAGATGTACCGGCACGTGTGGGCCAAGGACTTCTGGACCAAGGAGGTCTACCTCGGTGTGCGCCTGGGGCTGCGCAACGCCGGTGCGGGGCTGGGCCTGTTCTCCCAGGTCTTCGGTGCCTACCAGCGCACCGAGCAGGTCCTGGGGATCAACGACGACGCGATCGACGACAAGGAGATCGCCCGCTGGACCGACCAGGCCGAGCGCTTGGGCCGCGCGTTGGCCGCCAGTTCCCTGCACGCCCGGCACGCCACGTCCGACGAGATCGCCTGGCTCATCCGGCACGCGGTCAGCGGCACCGCCGAGGAGATCCACCCCTCGGCCACGGGCCGCCGAACCTGGGGCCGGGGCGAGATCGAGCAGCTCGTGGACGGGGTCATCCACAACGGCCGCTCCACGCTCCGACTGGAGCAGCCCGCGGGCTCCACCCACGTGGCGTTCCTGTCGTTCGCCCGATTCCCGGACCTCATGCCCTTCCCCGACGGAGAACCGTGGCTGCACCACGCGGACGCGCTGCCCTTCCCCGTGGAGATCTCGCTGCGGATGAAGCTCATCCCGCCCGCGAAGGCCTCCAAGGACGTCGGCCGCAAGCTCGCGCACGCCCGCGACATGGACGCCCACATCCGCGAGGCCGGGGTGGAGGCGCCCATCGCGCTGGCCGAGCAGATCGACGCCGCCCGCATGCTGGAGCACGGCATCACCAAGGAGCGGCTGCCGTTCGTCTACGGATGGCACCGGCTCATGGTGTCCGCGCCCACCGAGCGCCTCCTGGGCCAGCACGTCGAGGCGGTCGTGGAGCACTACCGCGACATCGGCATCGACGTCATCAACTCCACCGGCGACCAGTTCTCCCTCTTCAACGAGTCGCTGCCCGGCGACCGCATCCGGCTCAACGCCTACGCCCAGCGCCAGCCGCTGCGCACCATCGCGGGCGGCATGCCCACCGCCACCGTGGAGGTCGGTGACCGCACGGACCACCAGGGCGGCGGCTGGGTCGGACCCTACGTGGGGGAGACCATCGGCCGGGCCCGCTCCATCGTGCACTTCGATCCCATGGTCGCCGCGGCCCGCAACCGTCCCACCGCCATCGCCATCACCGGCGAGCCCGGCGGTGGCAAGACCACCCTCGCGCTGCTGATGATCTACCAACTGGCCCTGCGCGGGGTCACCGTCGCCGCCATCGACCCCAAGGGCGACGCGGAGTCGCTCGTGGAACTGCTCAAGCACCGGGGACGCAAGGCGCGCATCATGTCGCTCGGGTCGGCCCAGCCCGGTCTGCTCGACCCCTTCGCCTTCGGGGACGACCTCGCCGCCAAGAAGACCATGGCCACCGAGACGCTGCGGCTCCTGCTGCCCCGCATGAGCGAGGAGCGCGAGTCCGCCATGATCCAGGCGGTCGCCACCGTCGCCAACCAGCCCCAGCCGTCCCTCGCGAAGGTGGTCGACCACCTCGTCTCCGCCGAGGACGCCGCCTCCCGGAACCTGGGCGCGGTGCTGGGCTCCATGGCGGAGATGCGGCTGGCGTCGCTGTGCTTCGACCCGCAGGGGGAGGCGCGCATCGACACCGAGGGCTGGACCACCGTGTTCACCCTGGGCGGTCTCACCCTCCCCGACTCCGGGGTCAACCGCGACGACTACTCCTACGAGCAGCGCCTGTCCGTCGCGCTCCTCTACCTCGTGTCCCAGTTCGCCCGGCGCCTGATGAACGGTCTGGACCGGCGCCTGCCCAAGGCGATCTTCCTCGACGAGGCGTGGGCGGTCACCTCCACTCCCGAGGGGGCCAAGCTCGTCCCCGAGGTCTCCAGGATGGGCCGCTCGCGCAACACCGCGCTCATCCTCGTCTCCCAGAACGCGGGGGACATGCTCAACGAGCAGGTCACCAACTGTCTCTCCTCGGTGTTCGCCTTCCGCTCCAGCGAGGCGCACGAGGTGGCCGACGTGATGGCGCTGCTCGGGGTGGACGTCAACGAGGACCACATGGCGGTGCTGCGCAACCTCGGCAACGGCGAGTGCCTCTTCCGCGACCTCGACGGCCGCTCCGGGCGGATCGGCGTGGACCTGGTCTCCGAGGGGCTGCTGCGCTGGCTGGACACCAACCCCACGCGGGAGCGGCCCGCCGGCGACCCGCTGGTGTCCGCTAACGGCCGCGAGCAGTAACACGCGTTCCGGGGCAGGTCAGCGGCGGCCACCACGGCCAGGGGCGGACATCGGATGACAAAGGGTGCGGGGAAGTCGGGTTCGGGCATGACGAGGATGGGGATCAAGGAGATTACCCCCAGCCCTCCGATACCGGCCCGCTGAACCCAGCCTCCCCGCACCCCCCGACCGACACTCACGAGGGACCGCCCATGAGTGAGGACGTCATCCGGCCGCGCCCCGTCGTCGACACCGCCCTGCCCGAGGAACTACGCGAGGACATCCTCCGAGAGGCCAGCGCCCCGGAGCCCGGACGCCCGCGCGAGGACGGGGAGACCGCCCCCGGCCGCGCCCTGCGCCTGCGCGAGGGCGCGGTCCAGCTGTTCGGGGTCGGCTTCACACTCGTCCTGGCCATGCTCACCGCCGGGTGGTACTTGGGCATGGTGATCGTCAGCATCGGCCTGATCGCCTACGTCGGGGCGCTGGCCGTGCGCAGGGAGGCCGACCCGATGGTGCGGGCCGTCGGCGGCGTGATCGGCGCGGGCGCCTTCGCGACCGCGCCCCTGTGGCTGTTCGACTTCCTCCCCCAGGACCCGCCCCTGGGGGTCCCCTGGCTGTTGTTCGGCCTCCTCGCGGGTCTGGTCACCGCGGACACCCTCACGGTCCGGGACCAGGAACCGACGGGGGAACGCCACCGGGACCGCGTCCTGCTGCCGGAGGACATCAGCGCCGCCGACCACGGCCTCCTCGTGGCGGTCCAGCAGACCATCGACAAGGTCACCGACGCCCGGGTGGAACTCGGCTCCTCCGACACCCTGGACACCGCGCGGAGCCTCGGCGTCCTGCGGGAACAGGAGTGGCGGATCGCGTCCCTGCTGGCGCGCCAGCGCGAACTGCGGCGGGAATACCTCCGCCGCTGGCAACGGGCGTCCTCACCCCGGGTACGGGAGGTCCTGCGGCCCCAGCGCGAGCACCTCGTCGCGGTCGAGGGGCACATCCGCGCCCGGGTGGACCAGATCGTCGAGTACGGGCGCCTGGTGGACTAGTCGGTCCTGGCCCACCGCGAGTGGGAACAGTGCCAGGAGGCCCTGGCCGCCATGGACGCCTACACGGACCTGAGAGCCGAGGCCTCCCTGATGTCCGCGCCCTCCCCGGAGGTCGCGGAGCTCACCGACACCGCCGAGGTCGCCCGCGGCGTGCGCGACGACAGCGTCGCCCGGGTCCGCGCCGCCACCACCGACCTCGTCGAGCTGCCCGAGCGCCAGGCGGGACCGAGGTAGACCCGGAACGGGCCCCGCGGGCTAGGCTGGTGCCCCCGTCTGCCCCCTGCGTCCCCCGCCCCCGTCCTCCCCGGCATCGGTGCCCGTGCGACGGGCGTCCACGCGTGTGCGGAGACAGCAGGGACGGCCGACCGGCGCGAACCATCCTCGGACTGCACGGGAACGACTCATGAGCGACACCAGAAGCGGCACCACCGAAACCGACGAGGGCCGCACCGAAGAACCGCGTGTGGAGCGGACCGTCGCCTTCGTCGCGGACCCCGGAGCGACGACCTTCCTGCTGCGCGCGACCGTCGCCCGCCTGGTGGGAAGCCTGGGTGTCCAACGCGGACTGGTGGACCTGACCACGCTGCCCGGGGTCGCCGTCGCCCTGGCCCTCGAAGGGGAGGGCGTGCCCTACGACCTGCTCGACTTCGGTCAGCTGATCCCGGGCGAGGACCCGGACACCGAGCCCGTCCCGGTCCCCGGTGAGGACGTCACCATGGCGGAGGCCCCCCGGCTGCGCGAGGCCGCGGCCGGGACGGTCAGGGTCGAGTCCGACCGGATCGGTTCGCTCGACGCCAACCTCATGCTCATCCCGACCGTGCGTGAGGACGGGGCCCCGCAGGCCGAGTTCGGCATCGGGACCCTGCCGGGCCTCGTGCTCGACCAGGCCGAGCAGCTGGGGCTCCGCATCCTCGTGATGTGCCCGCCCGAACAGGGCGTGCGGCGGTACCAGGACGGTTCCTGGGTGCGTCAGATCATGCACGTGACCACCGAGCGGGAGGCCGCCGAGGCCAACCGCCAGTCCCGGGGCGAAGCGGAGAACGCCTAGGTGAGCGCGCCGAGTGTGAGCACCGGACGGTCGTCCTCCTGGTGGGCGATCACCGCCCAGTGCGCCGCCGGACTCGCCCTGTACGTCTCCACTTCGCTCTCCGTGGCGCTGCTCTCCGGCTCCGCGGTGCTCGGCGCGGTCGTCTCCGGACTGGTGATCCTGGGTGCCGTCGTGGTCTGGCGGCGCTGGCAGAACGGCACCTGGGCGCCGGGGCCCCTCTCCGCCCGCGCGCAGGACCCCGGGTTCTGGGGGCTGGTCCTCTTCGGCCTGGTGCTGTGCTTCTTCGGGGGCCAGGCATTGGCCCTCTGGCTCCACGCCCGGTACGGCTCCTCGGCCTTCGACTCCGTCCAGGGCGCCCAGAACGCGGTCCCGGTCCTCCTCCTGCTGTTCGCCATGATCGTGGCGGCCCCGGCGGGGGAGGAGGCGCTCATGCGCGGCCTGGTCCACCCGCTGCTCCGCCGCCGCTGGCCGGTGGTCGTCTCGGCCCTGGTCAGCTCGCTGGTCTTCGCCGCCCTGCACGGCAACCTGGTGCAGATCGCGGTGGCGCTGCCGCTGGGGGTGCTGCTGGCCTTCGTGTACGAGCACGTCAACCGGCTCTGGCCGGTCATCGTGCTGCACGCGCTGTTCAACCTCGCCTCGGCCCTGGTGCCGGTGCCCCTGATCGAGGTGCTGGCGACTCCCGCCGTGTTCTGCCCCGCGCTCGCAGGTGCGGCGGCCGTGCTGGTCGCGGTGCACCCGGGCCGTCAGCCCCGCGGGCTCCCGGCCACCAGCTGACGCAGCGACCGCTCGGCGGGCCCGCGCACCCCGTGGCGCTCCGCCACCGAGCAGAGCAGCACCGAGACCGACCAGACGACCACCGCGACCACCAGCTGCCAGGCCAGCGCCAACGAGTCGACCCCGCCCAGGCGCAGCGCTCCGGCCGTGCAGGCCATGAGCACGGTCTGCGCCAGGTAGGCCGACAGGGCACGCCGCCCGGTGGCCGTCAGCGCCCGTCCGAGGACACCCGTCCCGGCCGTGCGGTGGGAGGCGACCAGCGCGATCAGGGCCAGGCACGCGGCCCCCGCCAGGACCCCGGCCAGTCCCTGGTGCCAGGCGACGAGCACCCGGGCCGGGGCCCCGGTGCCACCCGATCCGGCCCAGAGCACCGGAGTGACGACGACCGGCACGACCAGCCCGACCAGAACCAGCGCGGCCAACCGTGGCCGGTACCGGCCAGGTCGCTCGATCGGCCCGCGCCCCGCCAGCCACGCGCCGAGCAGGACACTGGGCACCACCATGGAGGTCAGCGCCGTCGCCGGAGCCACGACGACCCACAGCGCCAGACTGGTCGCGACCCCGAGCAACCCCTCCTCGAACAGGAGCTGAGCGGCCGCACCGTACCCCCGGGTCAGGGCCGCCTCGGGCCCGGCCACCAGCAGGAACAGCGTGGAGAGCGCACAGACGACGGCCCCCAGCGCCAGCGCGACCCGCCAACGGTGTGCGGTGACGATCCCCGCGACCAGGATCGTGACGAGCCCGTAGACCCCCAGGATGTCCTGCGCGAAGACCAGGGCGTGTACCCCGCCGAACACCACCAGCCACATCCCCCGCCTGCGCAACAGCGCGACGGTCCGGCGCTCTGCCCCTCGCTGATCGAGCCCGGAGTCCAGCCCGGCCCGCACCGACCCGCGCGCCACCATGGCCAGCCCGAAACCGAGCAGCAACGAGAAAAGCGGATAGACCCTCACATCCACCAGGAGAAACAGTAGCGTGGAGAGGAGGTTCTCCCACGCTTCGGAGGCTCCGGGATCCTGCCGGAACCAGAAATGCACGTTGCCGACGGCCACGAGCAGGAGTGCCGCTCCGCGTGCCAGGTCCGGCACCAGCAGCCGTGAACGGGCGGGGGCCGTAGTGCCCGACGCCGGAGTTTCTTCCCGTCCGTCAGTTCGCATGTCTGGAAACTAGCAGCGGGGAATGGTCCCCGTGACAACGGTGAAGTCAGCAAAACCCGAGGTGAAGCGGTGGGTCGGGTGCTTCCTCGGTACTTCTCGGCCACTGGTGCTTCGTTGCGGTGCGGGTGACGTCTCGGGTCCGGGATTCCGGAGTTCATCGCGGTGCGGTAAAACAGAGAGCGTTATGATCCCTGGGTTTCAGCCGAGTTTGAGGAGATCAACCCCGTGACCAGCATTAATCCTCCTGTGCGGCTGGCGGCTGCGAGCCTGGCCGCTGTCTTCGCCCTGACTGCCTGCTCTTCTTCTGAGCCATCCGAGGGGACTGGTTCCGCCGATGATCCGGTGGAGTCGGCTGGGGACACTGAGTCTTCGAACGTGTTCGATTTCACCGAGTTGACCATGGGGCCGGCTGAGACCATCGAGTTCAGAGTTCCTGATGAGCTACTCGAGATGGACCAGGAGTATTCGCAAAATCGTGTGGTCGATTCCGTGACCCTGACTGCGACCGAAGCCGAAGACCCCTCGCAGTGCGCTGTGAAGTACGACTTCGACTACACCGATGCTGACTTCGCGCGTCTCACCGAGTTCGCTGAGAATCACTATGAAACCAGGCCACCACAGGAAGCCGCGTTCAACGCCTTTACCAATGAAGCCCCGAATGATACCGACATGGAAGAGGACTACTCCTCGGCGGTGGTCCAGCTGAAGTGTGGCCTCTCGCCGGCCGATGACGGTGACACCGCCGAGGTGAGATTCGTGCGGACCAACGACAAGGGCGGGACGACCTTCTTCATTGGGGCCGAGGTCTCCGTCATGAGTAGCGGTGAACTGTTCGTCCATGGTATTGAGGCGCGTAGCTGGCAGTTGGACAGTAACGGAAGTTGGGTCAAGGGATAGCCTTCGTCCCTCACCGTTCACTCGCTCCCCACCTGTAGCGCCCGGGAGGCGTGTCTCCCGGGCTCTTCCCTCGCGCTTGTTGGCTTCGTGGCGGTGACCAGGGAAGTCAGTAGTGTCAGCCATTGCTGTTCGATGACATTGATAGACCGGGTCATGTTCGGGATAATATGGCATTTGAAGAAATGGATGACTCGCGATGGTGAAGGCAGTGGCTATCTGCGTCAGTGCCCAAACAGGGAGGGCGTGAAGCAGTCAACATGAAAAAATTCACTGCTACGTCAACTTGCTCATCCATAACGAAGCGGCCGCGCCGTGGAGCCACCACTGGTCGACTCGTTTGGTGGAAGCGTGCCAGGCACACGACGACGGTCCATCGCTGAACTGAGGCGGGGCACAACGGACAAGGAAGGAACTGGCCGTGGCGAAGGTGCAGAAGAAGAGGAAGCTGGATACCACTCGATATCCGGAACCGGTGTCACCGGGTTCGGCTACCAGCGGCGGTCCCGGCACTGGTCAACCAACGCAACGTCTCACCAGCAAGGTCGTCCCGCAGCGCCTCCAGCAGAAGGCGTACGACAACGGGGTGGAGCGCAGGCAGAAGAAGGCCAAGCGCGACGCCCGTGGCCGCAACCCCGACCCGGCGGCCCAACTCCAGGTCGACCTGGACCAGGCACGGTCGAGTTACCTCAGACAGATGCGGGCCTCGGGCATCACCAGCCCGGGTGAGACGCAGGACGCCCAACGCCGAAAGATGCGGCGCAAGCACAGTGGCTTCGCCGCGAAGTCGGCGCGTGCCTGCCTCGGCGCTGTCAAGCTCGGCCTCCTCCCCAAGCGCATGGTCGCGAAGGTGACCGTGGGAACGGCGATGTGGGCTCTCTCGCCCAAGCGTCGCAGCAGGGCGGGTGGTGACCGTCCGGGGGTGCTCGCAGCCGTCACCGACAAGGTCAAGCGCCAGGAGCGGCGCGAGGCCCGAATCGTGGACAAGGGCGCCGTCTCCCGCCAGAAGGAGAGCGAACGCCTCGCCAAGACCGGTGAGGGCCGCGAGAGCATGAGCCGCAGGCACCGCAAGCGGCTGGAGCGTATGGACCGGGTGGAGCGCGACAACCGTGACCCGTTCACCGAGCACAGTGCGGCGCTCACGCACGTGGCCATCCTCCAGAACGCCCACGACGAGATGCGCAGGCCCGGCGCCGACCCGGCGAAGGTCAGGCAGCAGTACGAGAGCGCGCTGAAGCTGCTCTACAGCGACGCGCAGGCCGACGGCCTGGACCGCGCCGCCGTGGAGCGCAACACACGCGTCATCGCCGGTCAGCTCATGGAACGCGATCCCGCGCAGGCGGCGACCTTCGCCGAACTGGGGCACGGCCGACTCGCCAAGTCCGAGCCCCAGACGGTCAGGATGCCCGGTTCCCCCGAGAACGCGCAGCTCTGGACCGGCGACTACGACGACGCGTACGGCGGCACCAGGAAGTCCGAGGGGGCGATGACCCCACGTCGGCCGATGGGTCCCAAGGGGCACAGAACCGCGGTGGCCCGGACCATGTACGGCGAACTCGCCAGTGCGCGGACCCCGGCGGAATTCAACGAGACCATGAAGCAGTACGCCGCCGGGGCCGACGTCCGTAAGCATCCTGAAATGGCCCAGACGACCGGGGACCCCAAGGCACGCGCGCGCATGGGCCGGGCCGGGGCGATGTTCTCCTCCATGCGCGCCGACGGGCTCACCGACCAGCAGCAGAGGGTCGCCTACATGAACGGGCTCCAGGAGTCCGTCAGGACGGTGGAGAGGACGCACCCCAAGAAGGCGGCGGAGTTCCGTCGGACCGCCGGGCCCGAATGGGAGCGGGAGACGCGTGACCTCGCTGGGAGGTACCGCGCCTCCGGCCAGAAGGCTGCCCGCGAACGCGGGCAGCGGAACGAGCCGCTCCTGGCGGGGCCGGACGCGAGCTCGCTCCCGGAGTCCTACGAGGACTACGTTTCCTACGGCGAAGTGGTCGACAGTAGGGCGGCTCAGGGTGCCCCCACCCCGCAGGCCGGTCCCAGACAGGCCGCGGCCGACCAGCGGAGCTCCGGGCAGCACTCCGCACCGGCCACCCAGTACCGTAACCCGGGGCCGGAGACCCTGCACCAGCAGGCGTCGGTCAAGAACGGCGTGCGCAGGAAGCCCTCCCAGGTGGGTGCGGAGCTACGGAGACTGGCCTCACGTGATCGTTCGCGCGTGCGCACCAACCAGGTCCACGGCGGTGTGCAGGGCCCGGAATACGGGGGCTGAGCGGCCACCACGGCGGGTGATGGGCGAACGGAACCGGACCGGAGGAAGGCGGCGCGGTGGAAGAGCCGAAGGAGTCGATCCTGGATGCGATCGACTTCAAGGGACTCCTGGGTTTCGTGCCCGGCGAGGACGATGAGCTCTGGGAGGAGATGGAGGAGTCGCGGCGGGAGCGTGAGGCCCGGGGCGGGGGTATCGGCTGGGACGATGAGCGGTCGGCCGAAACGGACGGGTACCCGGAACAGCGGGACTGACGTCCCACTCGTCGACCTTGTGGCTCCGCTTCGACCCGTGGGAGCGGCAGCACGGACGAAGGGGTGCGCGGGAGGGAGATCCTTCCGCGCACCCCTTCGTGGTGGCCGGGCCCTATTCGAAGATGAAGAGCAGCACCAGCATGTGGGGGATGGCGATCGCGGAGAGCGCCAACAGTTGACCGCCCCAGTCGATCCCCAGCGGATCGTTGATCATCGCGATCACCTGCGCGATCGCGGGACCGGCCAGTTCCACCAGGGGGGCGGCCAACCCGGACTGGAACGCCAGCCAGAACAGACCCCACAGCATCGCCACGGCGACGAACGCGCCGAGGAGACGGCGCAGACTGAGTGAGCGCCGCCTGTGCAAGTTGGCTCTGTTCGGGGGCATGAACTCCTCCTCGTGTTCGAGCCGATTCGCGCACTACCTTACGACTTGTCGCCTATTGTGGTGATTCCTCGTTAAAGGGAACTCAATCCTGAAGGGCCTTTCGCCGCGGCCGTGCCGACCGCCCGGAAGTCACCGAAGCGGTGACACCCGCGGAAGTGCCGTGTGATCAGGAGAGTGCGTACTCATGGGTGAGAGGCCGGTGGGCAGCCGATGAACGGCGGAGCGACGGGTGGCCGGGCCACGACCGTCGGAGTGGTGGCCGCACTCGTCGGGGTCACCGTTCGCACACTGCATCACTGGGACGAGATCGGACTGGCCGGGCCGAGTGAACGCTCCGCTTCCGGTTACCGGATCTACACGGCCTCGGACATCGCCCGCATCCACCGCGTGATCGTGTACCGGGAGCTCGGGGTCTCCCTGGAGGAGGTCGCCCGGCTGTTGGAGGCGGACGCTGAGGAGGCCACGGAGACCCTGCTCCAACAGCGGGACCTGCTGCGCGGACGCATCCGGAAGCTGGGCCGGATGGTGGATGCCCTGGACCGGATGGCCGAGGCGCGGCGGGAGGGAGTCCTGCTGTCCGCTGAGGAGCAGGTCGCCATCTTCGGTGCGGACTGGCGGCCCTCCTGGGCGGCGCAGGCCCGGGAACGCTGGGGCGACACGCGGCAGTGGGCGCAGTTCGCCGAGCGCGCGGCGGAGCGAACCGCCGAGGACTGGCGACAGGTCGCGAAGGAGGTCTCGGAACTCAACGCCGCTCTGGCGGACGCGCTGCGGGCCGGTGTCGAGCCGGGGACTCGGGAGGCGAACGTCCTGGCCGAACGGCACCGGGGGTCGATGGGCGTCTACTTCGACTGCACGCACTCGATGCAGGTGATCCTGGGTCAGACCAACGTGGACGATCCGGGCTTCAGTGCCCACTACGACGGTCTCGCACCCGGCCTGGCTGTCTGGCTCCGCGACGCCATCAACGCCAACGCCTTGGCCCACGGCGTCGACCCGGGGACTGCGGAGTGGGAGTGAACGGGGCCTCTGATCGGCCTGTGAACAGGGCGGAGTCGGATTCCGTTACCACTCGGCAATTTTTGATGTGAAGTGCATCACATGGCCGATTTCGGCCATCCGTCACATTCTGGTCTCTGTGCGTTCTCGCTGTGCGTTTGACCTCGCGGGACACCTGGGGCCCTCTTGGGAACTCCTCTCCGTGCAGCGGAAGTGACAGCCGCAGGGCGAGATAAATCCTGTCAAAATGAGAACTGCGGATACGCACAGCGCAACTCACACCACGCAAGGCGATCTGGCCGTGTGGGCACGAGAGCGGAGAAGCAGACCCGTGAAGTTCGAGTTCACCCCACAAGAGGAGCGGGACTCACCCCGGAACACGATCCTGACGACGAACGTGAACGGCCGAGGGAGAGGCCCCCTCCTCCCGCGTGCTGCTCGCTTCTGCCGGAGAGTGACTCGGGACGCGGGTACGTGCGGGCCTCACTCCACCGAACCCCCGGTCGGGTCGAGACTGCCACACGATCGACTCCCCACTCCCGGACCTCGGGTCGCCCCTCCCCTCTCAGTCCGCTGAGCAGGGAGTGGAGTTCCTCCGCGAAGAACCGTGAAGCCGGCCACGGCACGCCGGCCCCCTGACAGACCGACCCCCGTCAGCCGCCGTCCGACAGGCGGTGCACTGACCAGACCACCGACCGCACCGACATCGGTGGCGGAGCGCCCCGGCTCTCCGCCGAGTGCTGCGTTCGCAGGCAGCTCGTGTCGGGCGGCCGCGGGTGGACGAGTCCGACCGTCGAACCGGCGGGCACCGTCCCTTCGCGGTCGCACGGTGTTGCTCGACTACGAGTGGAAACGGAGTACGTGGCGTGGCCAAGAGCACCTTCAAGATCCCCACCAGCCTGAACCGGTCCTTCCTGGACCACGAGATCGCTCTGGCCGGTGGCGGGTTCCAGATGCGCCCGGTGCCGACGAAGGTGCTCCTGTTCTGGCTCGCCTCCGTGATGGTCCTGTTCTGGGTCTGCACGTCCACGTTCGTGTCCAGTGCCGACGGCTGGCTCATCTTCCTGGTGGCCGTCTGGTGGCTGGCGGCCACTGCCTTCTTCGGCCGGTACTCCAACACCAAGGAGATGCGGTTCACCTCCCTGCCCGCGCTCCTGGAGTACGTGCCCCGTCCCGCCCGCCGCGTCGTCACCCGGCGCGGCTCCGACCCCAGTCCCTTCGCCTCGGTGACGAACATCAGGGGTGTCGACGACAACGGTCGCATCGACTGGGCGGACGGCACCGTGGGGCAGGCCTACCTGGTGGTCGGTTCCGCCTCGGTCCTGGTCTTCGAAGAGGACAAGAAGGCCATCCTCAACCGGGTGGACGCGTTCTGGCGCAAGGTCGACACCAGCGTCGACTACGTCTGGATCACCACCAAGGAACCACAGCGGGTCTACCGTCAGCTCGGCAACCTCGAACTGCTCAACCAGGGACTGGAGAACCGCGATCCCGAACTCTTCGAACTGCTCGACGAGCGGTACTCGATCCTCAAGGACTACGTGGGCGGCCAGTTCAACTCCATCCACCAGTACCTGGTCGTCAAGGCCGACAACCCGGAGGCCCTGCGGAGGGCGCACGCCCTGGTGAAGGCCGAGGTCGAAGGCTCCAGCCTGATGATCAAGCAGGCCTCCATGCTGGGCGCCGACGACCTCTTCGAAATGCTGCGGACCATCTACACCGCCGAAGGGTGAGACGAGCCCGGACATGACGCTGCGCAGAGTATCGGTCGACGAACGCGGAGAAAGTGAAGGGCGCGCATGAGCACCGGAGCACAGTTTCCTGGCGGCGCGTCCGGGCCCCCGCACGGGCAGTGGCCCGTCGGGACCCCGGACGGCGGCCAGGGCTCGGCGTCCCCGGACCAGGACGCGCTCGCCCAGTGGACCGGCCAGCCGACGAGTGCCAAGGCGCCGACCTTCAGCGAGCTCTTCCCCGACCTTGCGGGCCACGGCCCGAACGACGACGAACCGCAGAGCGGCAAGCGAAAGCGCAGGGCCGACAAGGTCAAACGAAAGGCCGAGAAGGCCAGGGCCCGGGCCGACCGGCGCGGAGGTGTCTCGAGCGACGCCGTCACGGGCGACTCCGAACAGGCCGATGCCGACCGAGCGCCGAGCGACAAGGAACGCCGCGCCGCCGAGAGGGCCGCCGAGAAGGCGGCGAACCAGCTCTCCGGCACCTTCGACGACTATCCGCACCTCCTCGCGATCAAGCCCAGGGAGCGCTACGTCTTCCGGAGCGACTACTTCCGGGTCGACAACCGCTACGCCTGTGTCCTGGGCTTCTTCCACGACGACGGGGCGCGTGACGACTTCGGTGCGTTCTGGGGCATCAACCGCATCCCCAACGGACTGCCCGACGGTGTCACCGTGGTGATGTTCGAACAGGTCCGGCGCATGGGCGAGAAGTGGATCGAGGAGAAGCTCAAGACGGTCGAGAAGCTCGACCGGATGGAGGAGGGCGAGCAGGCGCAGGCCGGCACCATGACGTCCCGGCGCAAGTCCGCGAAGATCAGCGACGACATGGAGATCGTCGCCGGTGAGATCCAGGACGGCGCCAGCTACCTGCACGTGCACAACCGCCTCCTGGTCCGCGGGCCCAGTCTGGAGGTCCTCGACGAGGCCGTCGAGCGGATCAGTCGGCTCTACATCGACCGCTTCGGCACCGTCAAGGTGGCGGCCTACCCGGGTGAGCAGCGCCAGGAACTGACCAACCTCTTCGGGAAGAACGAGCGCAAGCGCGGAAAGGGGTTCCACTTCACCAGCGTGGAGTTCGCCGGATCGCACTCCCTGGTCACCAACGGTCTCAACGACCCGGCGGGCGAGTACGTCGGTTCGATGATCGGTGACGTCAACAACTCGGCGGTGCTCTTCGACGTCAACGACTACGAGCACCACGTGGTCGTGGCCGACAACGGGGTCAACCCGGTGCTGAACCGGGCGCACATCCCCGACATGTGGGGGTCGAAGATCTCCCAGTCGGCCCTGCTGTCCAACGCCCGCACCGTGCACATCGTCCTGAACGGGGCTCGCCTGGACGACCTGGGGCCGCGGCTGGACAGGATCACCGCCCGACTCGACATGAACTCGGGCGACATCAACATGTTCGAGATGTTCGGCAGGACCGAGGACGAGCTGGGAATCTTCCCAGCCCACCTGGAGAAGGTCGTCCTCATGGCCGAACAGGCCTACGAGACCACCGACTCGGACCGCTCCATCATCCGGGGGTCACTCAAGGAAACGCTCACCCAGTTCTACGTGGACAAGGGCATGTGGGCGCGTAACGCCAAGCACAACCGGGACCGGCTGCGCGTGGTCGGCATCCCGCACACCCAGGTGCCGCGCCTCCAGGACATCGTCACCTACTTCGACACCCAGTACCGGGCGCTCTCCAACTCCAGCGCCCGCGACGACGAGATGCTGCACGCCTACAACATCCTGCGTCTGGTCTTCAAGGACCTGCTGGACAACAACGGCGACCTGTTCAACACCCACACCAACGACGAGATCGACGGGGTGGCCGACGCCCGCCGAGTGCTCTACGACTTCTCCCGGCTGCTCAAGCGCGGCAAGGGCGTGGCGATGGCCCAGTTGGTCAACGTCATCGGCTTCGCCGTGGACAACCTCGGCCTGGGCGACACGGTGATCCTGCACGGTGCCGAGAACATCGACGACCGGATCAAGGGCTATCTCAGCGAGCAGTTCACCCACCTGTTCCTGCGCGGCGGACGCGTGGCCTACCTGTACAACGACGTGGACCGGATGCTCGCCGACGAGGCGTTCAACCGCTTCGACGCCGCCGACTGGACGATCCTCGGCACGATGCGCGACGCGACCGTCACCAACTACCAGCGCCAGCTGCACCAGGACATCCCCCCCGACCTGGAACGGTTGGTGACCACACGCGGGGAGAACCTGGCCTACCTGCGCCGGGGCCACACCAACGTCGTCTTCCACATGGACCTCCCGTTGGGAATCAACCCCGCCCGCGCCGAGCGCCGAGCCCAGATCCTGGGCTCGGCACAGCGGGAGCACGATGACCGAGTCAGTCCCGAGGAGTCCTCGGCCATAGCGGAGGCCCAGGGCGACATGGCCGAGGAGAGGGCACGGCGTGTGGCGGCGGAGGGCGCCGAGGCACGGCTGGAAGCCGAACAGCGTGAGCGTATGAGGCCGAGTCGGAAGAGGCGCAGCGGGAAGCCGACCCAGGCACCGGGTAAGGGCAGGCAGGGCCAGAGCCCGTCGAACGAGGGCAACCGCAGAAAGCGGGGCCTCTAGATGGACGTGAGGGAACGGCAGCGAGCGGTGGAGCAGGATGCGCTCGGACGCGGTCAGCGAGGTCCGTCCTCTGGTCATGAGCGGACCAGTGCCTGGCGACGCCTGGCCGTGTGGTTGCGCTTGGCCGTGCTGGCGATGCTCCTCGCCTTCCCGTTGGCCATGCTGCCTGGCGACTCGCTGCCCGCGCACGCTGACAGTGACAACGAAGAGGAAGTCCAACAGGACGAGGGAGACGAGGACGAGGAGGAGTCGGCAGACGTCGGCGCCAGGGACGGTGGCGCCAGGGGTGGAGACAGCGGCGGTGAAGAAGACGAGCTGGACAGCCTGTCGTTCTACCGGCTCTCCTCGTCAATGACGGCTCTGTTCTCGACCGCCCAGGAGCCGGGCAACACGATCGAGCTCGGGGGAAACTGGGAAGCGCTGATCCAGAATCCGGCCAGTTCCGGATCGATGCTGGGGTACCCCGACGAGCAGTACAACATCCTGCGGGGATGGATCGACTCACGCAACGCTCAGTCCTCCAACGACGTCGGTTACGGGTCGTTGGTGGGAGCTCAAGGGTCCGGCTTTGATCACGCCTCAGGGGCCCGCAACTACGCGCTCTTCGGGGCAAGTCTCAACGGCTTGGGCCTCGACTCCACCAGCTCTGGTCTCGCCCTCGGATTCTCCAGTTGGATGATGGGCGGGATCGTCCTGATCCTGTTCATGGTCGCGGCAGCCATCGACTCCCTTTGGTCGATCATTCTCAGTACTCTGATTCTGCTCAACCCCTTCAGGCTGATCTACGACGGGGTTCAGGCTACCTCCGGTCAAAATTTCGCCGACAATATGACCGGCGGCCAAGGTGGGTCCGACACTAATTGGCTGACCGACAATTTCGTCGCTCTGGTCGGTTACGGTTACGGTCTGCTGGTCGGGATTTCATGGGCTGTGCTTCTTCCGGTCTTTCTTGGTGTCTTCGTCATGGGTCTCCTGCTGTTCAAGAGAATGGACCGTGGAGCTGCGACGAAGAAATTCCTTATTCGCTTCGTCTTCATCTCTGTTGGGGTACCGATTATCGGGGCCATGTACAGCGGAGTGCTCAACTCGATGCAGGAGGCTACTAACGAGGGAAATTCAGCCGCAACGGAAGTAGTTTTCTCCACCTTCCTCGATTTCGAATCCTGGGCCATGCGGGAGCGCCTGCGTGTGCCCTCGGGGGCCGTAATCGAATGGGACGTGAAGGATCAAGCGCCATCCGGTGATTCTCAAATAGCTGTTCGCGACACCGCTTTGCTGATCAACGCCAACTCTCTGGGATTCTCGGAGGGGCGTGTCCGGCTCTCAGGGGAGGAGGCGACCTGGGGTAGTGACATGTTGGCGGGAGACAGCTCGACTTACGAAGATTCGCACTACGCGGCGGTCAGTGACATGCTGAACCGGTACATGAATGTCCATCACGTTAATGCCGCCTCTTTCGAGTCCGAGTCCAAGTCGACCGTGGCCGCCGAGGACATGGAAAACGCGACCAGCTGGTTCGATGAGTATATGGAGCGCCCCTCAAGCCTTCAGGATCTTGAAGACGCTCAGTCGAACCCGTTGCTCTCCGTCGCTCCCGACTCTGGACTGACTGCGAATCGAGAAATGGCATCGGGGGAAAATAGAAGCGACAAGATCCATTTTATTAGCGAGCGGGGGACGCAAGCGGCGTGTGGGCGCAAGATCGCTGACACGGGAGGTGTACCCGCAGCCTGTAACCTCGCTCCGTTGGCGATGTACAACTACCTCAACACGGATTTCGGGCCGACCTCCTACACCTCCTACTCTTCGGGCAAGTCCACCAGTGAGGCGACTCGGTACATCCACAATTCGGTGAACCTCGTGGGTACCGGCATCATGAGTTTCATCTACTGGATCCATGCCGTGGTTCTCCTGGGAGCGTTCGTCGTCATCGGGCTCGGCTACTCCCTTGGGCTGTTGATGGCCAACATCCGACGCACCTTCCAGCTGATTGGATCGATCCCGTTCGCGGTGGTGGGCGTGGTCTCGGGCATCGCCAAGTTCATCATCTACACGGTCGCGATGATCATGGAGATCCTGGTCACGATCTTCCTCTACAAGCTGGTGTTGGCTCTTCTGCTCGCGATGCCGGAGATCATCTCGGCCCCGTTCTCCGGGGCCCTGACCGGCAATGAAGCGCCAGCTCCGCCAGCGTTCGTGGAATTCCTCCAGCAATCAGGGTTCCTGCACATGGTCGTCACCCTGGTGTCGATCGTCGCCGTCATCCTTTTCACGATCATGGCGATGCGTGTGCGCAAGACCCTGGTCAAGGCGGTCGAGGACGGAGTCACCAAGGCGGTCGAGAAGTTCGTCGACAGCAAGGCCCAGACGCCCCCCAACACCATGCGGCCGCACAGGCCCGGCAGCGGGAAGGCCTCGGCGGCGGGTGGCAACCGGTCGATGAACGGAGCCCGGGGCATGAAGAACCCCAAGGGCCTCAAGGGTGCGAACGCGGGTGGGACGAACGCGGGGGCCGCCGCAGCGGGTCTCGGAGCCGGAGCGGGAGCGGCCGCGATGACGGCCGACAACAACACCAAGGTGAGCGGTGACGTCAACACCGACGGCAAGTTGGAGGCCGACGATCCCGCGATGGCCGGCGGAGGCAGCTCGGGTTCTGGACTGGAACCCAGTGCCCAGGAGCGGAACGCCGCGGGTGAGGCCGAGCTCGGCCGTCGGGTCGAGCGGGACGGTCTGTCCGACGACCCGATGAAGGCCATGGGCGAATCCGCCCGGCAGTCCGCCGCGGGTTACGCGGAGGCGGACAGACAGCGGCTGGGGGCGGCCAAGGACGGCGTCGCGGCGGCCGGCTACTCCGCGATGGCCGTGGGGCGCGGTGTGGTCGGGGACAAGGCCGGAGCCGTCGAGTCGGCGGGCAAGGCCGCAGAGAGGCGCGGTTCGGCCATGTCGAGGAACGCTGAGGCCAGCCGAACCGCGCAACAGGCCGGGAGGTCCTCCCTCGACCGTCCGCAGAGCACCCCCAGGCTCGACCGGCGGGTCCAGAAGGGGCAGCAGATCTCGGACACCGGACGCAACGTGTCCGACGTCGCCGGTGCGGTCGGAGGCGTCAGCGGTGGTGCGCCCAAGCCCGCGCAGCCGCAGCCGACCCCGAAGAAGCCGCCGAGCGCGGGTGGGGGCACCCCGCCGCGGAACCGGAGGCGTGGACCGAAACGAAAGTGATTTTGGTAACTGGGAAAACCTTTGATCGTTGAGAGGAAAGGCGAGAGTGGATCCGCTTGGTCTCACACGTGTTGGCCGGAGTTGGTCAATGTGACGGTGCTCGGAGTTTCCCCTGATCCGGAGCTAACAATGTGATGGACAAAGTTGCCGCTCGCGACACCCGACAGTTAGAATCAGCCCTCAGAGAGCCCGCATTGGAACGGAAGACCGAGGTACTGGCACCCTCATCCGTACCCCAGGCCTGTTGAGCTTTCTGCCCTCACACTCCCTCACAGTCGATCCAGGCCAGGACCCGAGGACAAGGACCACCGAAAATGAACCTGAGCAATCTCCCCTCCGCGTCATGGGACCTCCTCTCATTTCTCGAGAACGCCACCAACTACGTGCGACTGGCTGGCGGATCCGCCCTCGCCCTGATGGGCACCGTCGGCGTGATCTGGGGTGGCGTCCTGCTCATCAAGAAGCTCATGGCCACCCAGCAGGACCAGACCAGTTGGGGCAAGGTCGGCGGGCTGATTCTGGTCGGCGGTGCCCTCATGGTCGGCGGATTCAGCCTCCTTTCCACCATCGCCGCTGGTGGTAGGGCCACCATCGAGGACCTGGGCGGTGGAGCCATGATTCTCCTGGGGCTCGGCTAGTCCACGACGAGGCACCACCGCACCATCGTCCTGAATCATGGTTGTGCATCGGTAGGTACGAATGAGGGTCGGCGGCGCGAGAAGCCGTCGACCCTTTGCGCATTCCACAGGTAGGCCCATGTTCGAGCGACACGGCAGGAGCACGTCACGTGAGTTTGAAGGAAACCATAACGACGTACGCGAAGAAGATGAAACTGGGTCCCCATCACGCCATTGAGCGTTTCGGGGTCATGACCGCCTGTTTCACCGTCACCTTCGCCATGCTCCTGACCGGGACCATCGCCTCTGCCGTCGCCAACAACCGGTCCCAGCTGAGTGAGACCGCGCTGTACACGGCTTCGTTCACCACCTCCAGGACCGAACTCTCCGGAACGGTCGAGGGGATCTACACGAACGGTGACGGTGACCGCGCCCTGGTGCTCATGCAGTTCAGTGACTCCAGCGTCGGATCATTCTCCGCCGACGCGGCCAACTACCAGGCGTTCCTCACCGGGTCGAACGAGCGCCTCGACACCCAGGCGCTCGGCACGAACATCACCGGCTCCATCATCGTCTTCGGCTCCACCGGATACATCGGGGTGGTGCTCGACTCCGACGCCCCGTTCGCCCAGCAGATCATGAGCCTGACCCTGCGTGCCAACAGCGAACTCGTGTATTCGGAGGACGCGGGCCGCAACCTCAGCCAGGACCTTCGCGACGACGGCAGCTTCGCCGAGTTCGACCAGTGGCGGGTGTTCGTCAACCCCGGAGCCTCCGGCACGGTGGAGGCCCCCTCCCTGGACAGCAACAGGGTCGACCCGGTCGCCATCTACTACGAACTGGTGGTGGCCGAGCAGGAGGAGGAGATCCGTACCCAGATGGACGAGCAGCTCCTCCAGATGCGCGCGGTGCTCAACCGCATCGGCGAGTACGACGGCGAGATGAGCCGGATCAACGTGGACGGCGTGTTCATCGAACCGCCCGAGGTGCCGGTGCAGCTCGCCGGTGACGCGGTCACGGGTGACGAGGCCGAGGGCGAGGACGAGTCCACGTTGGAGCTGGAGACCGAGTGGGTGCACCCACGCGGTTTCGACTTCGACTGGCGTTCGGGTTCGGTCGAGGAGGGCTATCTGGACGCGATCATGCCCGCGGACGAGAGCTCCTACGTCACGTTCCTCAACGAGAAGGCCCGAGCCGAGGACGGAAGCACCCTCTTCTCCGGCAACGAGATGGAATGGATCCTCACCGACGGCAACGACCTGCAGGAGTACGGGCACTCGAACCAGTCCATGAAACCGCTGCGGGACATCATGAACAACACGACCCAGGCCTACCAGGAGTACCTCGGCCTCAAGAGCTCCTACCAGGTCGACTCCTACAGCGAACTGCTGGAGCTGGAAGTGACGCTGCGCGGAGTCGACTCGGCCGGATCGGTCAACGGGGACGAAGAGGTCCTGCTCACCTACTGACCCCGGTCTACGGCGGGGCGGTTCAGAAATTCCAGACGGTGCGCTGAGGGAAGAGGAGAGGGCGTCATGTCGGGCATCGGCGGCGAGGACGAGATCCCCGAACTCCCGGGCTCCGGGTCGCGACGCGGCCGGACCCCGGGCCTGGGAGCGGCGGGTGACGCCGCCGGTATGGCGTCGGGCGGCAACGTCCCCGGTCTCGGATCGGGCGGCGGCGGTGTCCCGGGCGTCGGTGGCGAGGACGGCGTCCCCGGCGCCAAAGGGGCGGGTAAGCGCATCCTGGGCGCCATGGCCGACGACGGGGGTGAGTCGGAGGAGGAGAGTGATCCGTCCAAGAAGGCAGGCGCCGGCGGCCCCGAGTTAGGGGCGGCCGGGACCTCGGCAGCCGCCAAGGGCGACTCCGAGGAGGGTAAGGGCAAGGGCGGAGGAGCAGGCAAGGGCATGGGAGCGGCGACGGTCGCCCCGGCCGTCAACATGGCGTCCCAGCTCATGGTCCTGCTGAAGTTCCTCAAGTGGCTCAAGGGCATGGTCACCTCGATGGTGGCCTCGGCGATCAATCTGTTGCAGATGGTCGCCTTCTGGGCCACCGTGGCCGTCAAGTTCGCGGTCGGCGCCGCACTGGTCCTCGGCGGGATCGTCGCGGCGGCCCTGGGCGGAGGCGTGATCGCGGGAGCGATCATGGGGGTCGGCGCCGTGCTCATGGTCTTCGCCGTGATCGCCATGGTCGCGGTGGGTGTCGCCGGAGAGGGCAACACGGCCGCCCAGCACGACGGCAGCGTGGACGACTGCCGTCCCCAGGCCGAGGCGGTGGTGAGCGAGATCGATGACAACTACCAGTCCGGGAGCGACAGCGACTCCATGGACGAGATGGCCGAGCAGATCTACGCGGTCCTGTCGGGCATGGGTATGCGGGACGAGAACATCGCGGGGGTCCTGGGCAACTTCGAGCAGGAGTCCTACATCGACCCGACGACCGTCGAGACGATCTACAACGAGCGCTACCGGGTCGGGCCGCGGACGAAGGACGCGGAGGAGAAGGGTTTCAAGGTCGAGTTGATCGACGCCGGCTACGCCGCGGACTGGCCCGCCATCGACCTGGTGGGCATCGGTCTGGGCCAGTGGACCAACGGCCGCAACTCGATGCTCACCGACTACGCCGACAAGGTCGACGGCGAGTGGTACGAGCTCGAGACCCAGCTCAGTTTCATGGTGACCGACGACGACCCCACCCGGGTGCGGTTCGTCAAGTCGTTCATCGAGGACTCCGACAACTCGATCCGGCAGGCCACGGAGGACTGGATGGTCAAGTGGGAGGGCCTGACGCTGGACAACTCCGTGAACCAGCCCCGGCTCGAGAGCCGCTACCAGAACTCCCGTGTGTGGTTCTCGAAGATGAAGTCCTGGGAGGCCGACGAGGAGCTCGCGGACTCCATCCTCGAGCAGGCCTCGATGTCGGTGAGCAACGCCAACCAGAACCGCCGCGACGCCGCGATCCAGGAGTGCCGGACCGCCAGCACGGGCGGCGGGAGCGTGGTCCAGGCCGGTGACACGGTGCCCTGCGACTCCTTGGGGCGGATGCACCCGGACGCCTGTGACATGCACAAGTTCCTCCAGGACGAGTTCGGGGGCTTCTTCCTGACCGCTGGCGGACAGCGCAACGAGCCGAGCAGCAACCACCACAACGGCCAGGCCATCGACTACATGATGGCTCCGCTGAACAAGGTGCCCTCCGCCGAGATGCGCCGATCAGGGGACACCATCGTCAACTTCGTGATCGCGAACTCCGAGGAACTGAACATCAGCGGAATCCTGTGGAACGAACGCAAGTGGGCGGCCGGAAACGACCCGATCGGAGAGTGGAACGAGGAGAACACCCGGTACGCGGGCGGGCGCGGGAGCAACACCCAGAACCACGTCGACCACGTTCACATCAGTGTGGGGCCGGACCCGTTCAAGTAACGCCGTGTGGGACCGAGTGACAGGACAGGAACCAGGAGAGGAGCGCGACGGTGTCCGACGAAGAACACGGGAAACGTACCGACCGAGCCGAGGACCCGTCGGGTGACGGAGCCTCATCGGAAGAGCCGGCGACGCCTGAGCGGAAGCCCTGGCACCAGATGAGCCGGGAGGAGGTGATGGAACGCCTCGACAGGTTCGAGGCCAAGCAGCGGCCCAACCGCCGGAGGATGACCGGTGACGACGTGGAGGAAATGCTCCGCGATCGTCGTGCCCGGCGTCAGGAGCGCAGACGCGAACGCGGGGAGCGGCGCGCCACCTCCCCGCACTCCGAGCGTGACGTCGGCAGGACCGTGCGGTTGAGCCTGGGAGCGGCGTTGCTGGTCGGGGCACTGGGATTCGGGGCCCTGGCCGCGTCCAGTACGGACACCACGGAGGCTCGGGCCCACGCCAACGAGGAGTCCATCGCCATGCTCAAGGGCGACATCCGCGGCCTGGAGTCCGAGACCTGGAACGAGGAGGACGCCGCCGCCTTCGAGGAACAGATGGAGCGGGCCGTGTCGGAGGCCTGGGAGAAGGGTGGGCAGGTGGCCGAGGCGCAGAACACCTACCAGGAGATCTTCGCCGACCTCAACGACGCGGAACTGTCCGGGGACGGGGACGCCGGCGAGGTCTACGCCCCAGTGGGTGAACACCGCGAGGAGCTCATCGACTTCTTCGCGGAGTCGGCACGGATCATCGAGGACGAGGAGGACTACTCTCCGGGAGCCGACGTGTTCTACGGCCCCGGTGAGATCGACGTGCTCGCCCCCTGGTACACCCGCTACGCCGACGAGGGCCTCACCACCTACGCGGAACCCTCCGCGAACTCCTGGGAGCTGGTGGCCGTCACACCTCGCGGGGGATCGTCCCGCACGGTCAACGTGGCCTGGCTCAACCGCGACTCCTCCAGCGGTGACCTCCTCGCCTGGGCGAGGGCCACCTACAGTTCCGACGCGGGGACGTTCCACAGCCTCTACGTCGGTGAGACCACGATCGGTGAACGCCCCTCGGGCGGGCCGGACCGGGATGAGGACTGATGGGATTCCTGCAACGCAACTCCTTCCCCTTGGTCGGGGCCGGTGTCCTGGTCGTCGCGAGCGTCTCCTTCGCGCTGACACGGGGCGCTCAGGAGGACGTCCTGGCCGAGCAGGAGCAGCAGATCGTCGAGCTCGACGACCGCAGGGCCGAGTTGGTGGCCGAACAGGAGGACCGGGGGCGCCTGGTCGCTGACGACGTCGTGGGCACGAACGTCCATCGGTTGGCCGAGGACGAGGAACTCATCGAGGAGGTGCTGGGCACAGCGCTGACGTGGGAGAGCCATGCAGAGTACGAGTCGGCGCGCACCACGATGACGAACGTCCACGGTGTCCCCGAGGACTCGGCGTTCATGACCGAGTTCCTGCCCAGCGCACCGACGAACGTCGAAAGGGGGGGAGAGGAACACTCCCTCATCGACCTGCTCGGACTCGACTCCCGGGTGAACAGTTTCCAAACCGACCTGATATCGATTCAGGGCACCGAGTACGCCTATCTCGTGGTGGTCGATGTGCGGACCACCTCCGACGACGGACAGGCGAGCTCCCTCAGCACTGCGACGGTGCTGTTGACCACCGACGGCGACGGCGGAGTGGCGGACCTCGAGGGGTACGCCACGACCTCCCGGGTGCGTTCCTCCGGTCCCGACTGAACCGGAACGGGTGCACCGGCCCCGGTGGTCCAGCGGGCCGGGGGCGCGGAATCCATCACTATTGTGTGGGTTGAGAGAGCCATTCTGTTTATGACGAGAAGTACCGCGTGGTCACTGAGGAGAGGAGGTCAACGTGGCCGATGGTGAATACGGGTCCGAAAGGCCCTCTGCGTCACCGTCGTATTCGGCGAACCCGACCGGCGGCGCCCACCAGCCGGCGGGCGCCGAATCCTCGACCGGGCCGAAGGGGGCCTCACCCCGGCGCACCGGGGTCGGATGCGCGACCCTGTTGCTGCGCCTCCTCTACTGGTCGGGCACGGTGCTGTTCCTCCTGGGCGGACTGGTGTTGCTGGTCGGCGCGGCCGCGATCAGCTCCCGTCACGAAAGCCAGCTCCAGGAACAGGCGCAGGACGGCTTCGACGCCCAGCGCAACATCGGCGTCGCCGAGCAGGGGCTGGAGGACCTGCCCGGCGAGGAGGAGGCCAACCGCTGGCTGGGCCAGGCGACCACCGTGGGCGAAACGGTGGCTGAGGCGCAGAACACCTATCTGGAGCACGCCGGGCCGCTGCGCCTGGACGAACTGCCCGAGAGGACGCCCCGGTTGGGTGAACGGGACGAGTGCGTGTCCTACCTCGACGAGCGGCCCACCGAGCCGCGTGACTACACCAACGAGGAGCTCACCGCCTGCGCCGAGGGCCTGCGCCAGGAGGGTGTCGGTGGTCTGAGCCGCCATCTGACCCCGCACTTCGCCGCGCACGTGCGTGACGACAACGGTTTCAACGCCGTGAGCCAGTGGCACTCCGAGGTGGCGGCCCTGGACGGCCTGGAGGACGAGTCCACCGTCACCGACTACACCTGGACCTCTCATGAGGCGAAGGTCTTCGAACGGGACGGGTCGATTCCCATGGTCTGGACCCTGACCCACGAGGAGACCGGACAGATGGTCGCCTGGATGCACGGGACCTACGACCCGGTGGTCAAGAAGTTCGACCAGATGGTGCTGGGGTCGGTGGCGGTCGGTGCCGAGGAGGAGGACGCCGGGGACGAGGGCGTCGGCACGGACTCAGGTGAGGACACCGGGGACGGTGCCGACGCGGACGGGGGGGACCCGGAATGAGCTTGGCGGAGATCGAGGCCTACGAACGTGAGCGCGAGCTCCGCCGGAAGAGGATCCGGCTCATCCTCTCCTGGGCGCCCCTGACCGTCGCCGTGCTGCTCTCGGCGATCGGAGGGCTGGCCGTGTGGCTGGCCTCCTCCGGACACGAGGAGGACCGGGCCCAGGTCGCGACTCTGGTCGAGGAACTCCAGGAGGATGACGAGCGGGCCCAGGCCGAGTACCGGACGGGCTGGATCGAGGCGTTGGAGAGCTCCTCGTCCGTGCGCGTCGCACGGGTGGAGGCCGACGGCGACTGGATGCGCGAGCTGTTGCGTGAGGCCGTGGAGGCTGAGGGCGACGTCCGGGTCGAGCCCAGGGTCCCCGTCGAGGAGGAGTCCCTGCTCCCGGCCCAGGAGTTGGCCGACGGCGGTGTCCCGGGCCTGGGGCCGGAGGCCAGGGCCGCTCTGGGGGAGTTCTCCCCGGTGGTGGTCGAGAGCAGGAAGGCCGACTACTCCTACTTCGCCTACGTGGAGGTCTTCGACGCCGACGACCTTCCGGAGGCCGGAATCGACGAGGATGACCAGGTGTCCCCCGTCGCGACGCTGTCCGTGGCCTGGACGACCGACTACGCGGGTATGGTGACCCACTTCGACGTTCAGTGGACCGACGAGGATCCGCTGCGATCCTGAGGGGACGCCGCACATCCGACCCGTTCCCGGGGCACTCCGCCCGTCCCCCCAGCCCCGACCCCCGTCCCCGCCAGGAGAACATCCATGAGCCCCGCCCGACCACCGGCAAGGAAGAAGGCGAAGTCCGCCTTGGCCTCGACGCCCCGACGTGAGACGAAGCCGCAGGACGAACAACAGGACGGGAAGGAGCCCGCGGGGCGGGCCACCGCGACCGAGCCGACCCACGGGAACGACTCGGCACGGCCGCCACTGGCTGCGCGGATCCGCACGCGCCTGGGGCACTCGGGGACGCGGGCGCTGTTGGTGGTCGTACGTTCCGGCCTGAGGTTCGGGGCGGTCGCCGCCACCTACGTTCTGGGGATGTTCGCCGCGGTGACCGTGGTCCCCAACGTCTTCCTCATGGTCTCGGGTGGAAGCGGTGTCGGTCCGGCGTCGCCTCTGGAGATGCAGGTGACGTACTGGCTGGTGCCCTCCCTGTTCCTCATCGGTCTGATCTTCGTCCTGGTGCTGGTCGTGGCGCGGTGGCTCTGGCGTGCCCAGGGTGGACTGGCCACGAAGGCCCGGCGCTCCCTGCTGGGAGAGGAAGCCGGTCGGTGACCCCTCGTACCGAAGAAAGGCGAACGCGTGAAAATCGCACCCCTGAAGCTCACTGACCCGTGGCTCCATCGTCTCGCCCGCGACAGCGAGGCCGACACGGAGACCCTGAGCGCGGTGCCCTGTGAGATCTCCGTGCGCATGGAGACGGTGTCGGTCCTGCATCACGGCACCGACCAGAACCATCGCCCCTACCTGCACCTGCGCGGACAGATCGTCCAGATTCAGCCCGACGTCGCCCTGCCCTACGGCATCACCGCGTTGCCGTTCCGCTCCGGGTCGGAACCGAACTTCGACGCCTTCTACGAGTTCGGCACCGACCAGCTGCTCGAACTGGTGCGCAAGGGCTACTTCGGATCCCGGTTCCAGGTACCGGAGTCCATGACCGGCATCGTCTGGGAGCTGCCCGCGGAAGCCGACTTCCTCCTGGTCGCACCGGAACGCATCGACCAGCCGCCGCTGGCCTTCGTAGGCGTACGCAACCAGAACAACACCGAACTCAATGAGGGGAACAGCGGGTACACCCTCGCCGAGTACTTCCCCGACTACTCGACGGAGGAGCCGGAGTGGGCGGTGATCGAGAACCAGCCGGCCGTGTCCGAACGCTCGGAGCAGATCGAGGACCTGTTCGCCGATGAGGAGTTCGACGTGGTCCAACGCGGCCAGACGAGCTCCGTGCGCCGTGACGAGGGCGCGGTCGCGAGCACGGTGAACCAGGTGCCCGGAGGGGTGTTCGACCGTGTGCTGGAGGAGGTGCGGGCCCAGCGTCGCGTGGAGGAGGCCACCCTCCGGCCCGGGGTTGACTACGTCGAGGACACCCCCGAGGGAATGCTGCGATCGAGGATCCACCCGGGTGTGGCGGCAGCGCTGTCGGGTTCGGGGCGAGACGTCCCGGCCGACCGTCGCGGTACCGACCACGCCGCGGGGAGCGACGACCCCGACGGTTTCCTCGACCTGGACGATTAGGGCCGACGCCGGAACCGGGCCTCGACCCGGGAGAAGCGTGCTGACTAAGGCGTGGGGCGGGACGGGCTATCGCGGAACCCGCGAACACGACTCGACGGTTCCGGTGCGGTTCCGTGCTTTCTTCCCGCGTCTTTCACGCATGCTCTCGGGGCGCCTTCCCCCCGTTTGGAAGGCGGCCCCCGGTGGCATTTACGGGCCCCTTGAACAGGGATTCCCGTTGGTCCTTGTCAGGGTGCTGCGTGCTAGGATATTGCTGATTTATGAGCACAAATTGAGCGGCATCGAGACGAAGCCGTAACCTTCTCATCCACAGAAGGTGGTGTTGGTTGTTCACCCGGTCCGACGGTTCCCTCGCTGAGGACCTCAACGAGCTCTACCCGAAGCTGGCGAAGTACAGCGATCCGCTCAAGGCCGCCGAGCGTGAGATCGTCGGCCGGGAACGCGAGATCTCCCAGCTCATGGCCGCCATGTCCCGGCCCGAATTGTGCAACGCCCTTTTGCTGGCTCCCCCCGGTTCGGGAAAGACCGCCCTGGTCCAGGCGGCCATGACGGCGGACACCAAGCGGCTCTACCTGGAAGTGGACCTGGCCAGGATGATCGCCGGCCTGAGCACACCCGACGAAATGGCGGCGCTGCTCAAGGGCCTGTTCGACGAGGCCGAGCTGTTCAGCACCGACGAGCAGGTCGAGCTGGTCCTGTTCATCGACGAGTTCCACCAGGTGGTGCAGCTCAGCTCGGCCTCCGTCGAGGCGCTCAAACCGGTGCTGGCGGCCTCGGGCGCACGCGGTATCCGGGTCATCGCGGCCACGACGTTCGACGAGTTCCACAAGTTCGTGGCGCCGAACCAGCCGCTCATGGAACGCCTCCAGCGCATCAACGTGAACCCGCCTGACCAGAGCACCACGGTCCGGATCCTCAAGGGGATGGCCCGGCGGTACGGCGTCGCGAACCAGTTCTACGACGACCACCTCTTCGAGCTGATCTACGAGTACACCAACCGGTACATCCCGGCCTCGACCCAGCCGCGCAAGTCGATCCTGGTGCTCGACTCGATGGTGGGCTGGCACCGGCACAGCGGGCGCCCGATGGACCGTGCCCTGCTGGCCGACGTCCTCATGGAGTCGACCAACGTCAACGTGGCCTTCAGCGTCGACGCGGTGAAGATCAAGCAACAGCTGGACAGCGCGGTCTTCTCCCAGGACTTCGCCACCAGTGTGGTCGCCAAGAGACTCCAGCTGTGCGTGGCGGACCTGAACGACAAGACCAAGCCGATGTCCTCCTTCCTGCTCACCGGTTCGACCGGTACGGGAAAGACGGAGCTCACCAAGCAGCTCGCGAAACTCCTGTTCGGTGACGACCAGCGCCACCTCATCCGGTTCGACATGTCCGAGTTCGCCCGCGAGGAGTCCCTGGACCTCTTCCGTTCGGAACTGACCAAACGTGTGTGGGACCTCGGGCACGCCGTCCTGCTCTTCGACGAGATCGAGAAGGCCGCCTCCGCGATCACCCGCGTTCTGCTCCAGGTGCTCGACGACGGCAGGCTGACCGACGACAACGGTCGCCAGGTGTCCTTCCTGAACACCTACATCGTGCTCACCACCAACGCGGGTTCGGAGATCTACGAGACCATCGCCCAGTACAACGAGGACGACACGGGGTCGGGAAAGGAGCTGGTGGAGAAGATGAAGGAGATCCGCCGCTCCATCGCCACCACCCAGGGCGACAACAAGTTCCCGCCCGAACTCCTGGGCCGTATCGACGCGATCGTTCCGTTCCAACCGCTCTCGCGTGAGACCCAGCGCAAGATCGTCAAGAACAGGCTCCGCCAGATGCGCCGCGAGATCATGGTCAAGCACGGGGTCCGGGTCGAGATCGCGGAACGGGTGCTCCAGTACCTGATCGACGACCACGCCGACACCGATTCCAACGCGGGCGGAGCGCGTGCGGCCATCGCGAAGATGACCGACGAGGTCACCATTTCCCTGGCTGCCTTCATCAACGCCCATCCCCACGAACGGGTGCTGCGGGTGGACGTGCGCGGCATGATGCGCAGCGAGAACAAGGGACTGCGCCAGAGTGATTCCTATGTCGAGGTGACCGCGGCCCGATAGGGAATCGGCATGGACCGCGGGGATTTCCCGTGCCGAAAAAGCCACTGGTCCTACGTGATAATCACTTCGTTAATTCAGCACAGGAACGGGAGAGGATGTGCCGATGGGACTCATGGACAACATGCGGCAGCAGGGGGCGGACGACGGCACGTCCTCGGAGAACACGGAGGCGGCCGCCGCCGCGCCGGGCGCCGACGGGAAGAAGCGCCGTAAGCGGAGGAAGCCCGAGGAGATGCTGGCCAGCGTGGTGCGGGAGAGCGCGGTCAACGCCGCCGTCGACCTGCTCAGGCAGAACGAACGCTTCTCCCTGCCCGGCAACAACTCCTGGGTGGCCCTCGCCCTGCCCGTGGCCGAGATCGGGGGGTTGAGCAAGAAGCAGCAGAGGGACGAGGCCAAGGGCTCGCTCATCGAGCTCATCAACCACGACCTCATCCAGGCCATCACCACGCGGGCCCTCCTCGACGAGGAGATCCTGGGCATCATCCCCACCCCTCAGACACTGGAGCGTATGGAGGAGTACTCGCTGCTCACCAACGCCACCTACTTCTGGATGGTGCTGAGCCCGAGCCAGGACGGCACGGAGCTGACGGTCAACCCCGTCAAGGACAAGCCGGCCACCTACGCGGACGCGGTGGCGGTCGCCCACGGAAACCGCGACATGTCCGAGTACCTGCCGCACGTGTGGGCCTGGACCCAGGCCATCGACGCCCCCGAACCCGGGCCCGGCCCCATGGTCCCCGGAGCCGCCACCGGGCACGGTACGGGTCCGAATGCGGCTGCTCCGGCGTTCGGTACGGGTCCGAACCCCGCGCCGCTCGCCCACAACCCCGCGCCGCCCCAGGCCGCCCCCCACCCCGACGCGGGCGGCGGCTTCGGCGTGCCCGCCCCCACCGGTCCCTTCCCCGGTGCCCAGCCCCCCGAGACCAACGCGGCGTCCGGCCACGCCCCGTCCGCCGACGACCCCTCCACGGGCGGTGAGGACCCGCTGATGTTCAGCGAGGAAGCCGACGACGTGTTCGCCGAGGAGACCGACGAGGGTCTGGGAGTGCTGGACCCCGAGGACTTCCGTGACGACGAGTCCGGCGGATTCGACGAGGGGGTCGAGTACGAGGAGGACGAGGAAGAGGAGGACGAGGACACCGCGACCTGGGAGGAGTACGCCGAACAGCACCGGGACCGGGAGTTCACCGAGGACGAGGTGCGCGCGACCATCGCGCGGCGCTTCCTGACCGGTGACCTGGACCTCGACGTCACCCTCGACGAGTTCGAGGCCACCTTCGACACCAGAGCTCCGGCGGTCCTGCTGGACCTTGACGACTCGTTCACGGACAAGCCCACCGACTGGCTCGGTGAACAGGTCCACCAGCTGGCCAAGCAGGCCAACGCCGAACTGGCCACACTCCACAACAAGCACCGTGGTGAACTGCGCGGGCTCTTCGTCGAGACGATGAGCCTGCACGCCGAGTCGGTCATGCGCGAGGTGGACGAGGAACGAGAGGGCTCCGTCTACCAGAGGCTCGCGGCCGCCACGGAACAGGAGTACCGCGAGCTCAAGACGAGAGCGCCCGAGGAGGTCAGCCATCAGCGCTCCGAGATCACCCGGCGCTACGAGGAGGACGCCGACCAGCGGGCCGAGCTCGCGGCGGCCCAGGCCCGACAGGTCTTCTGGGACCGGGTCCGGCCGGAGTTCGAGCGCAAGATCGCCGACGTCGCCCCCGAGATCGAGCACCGCAACGAGGAGCGCCACGTCCACCAGCGCCAGATGGTGCTGGAGATGCGCCGCAGGGACGCGCACACACGGATGCAGCTCGGTGCCACCCGCGCCTTCCAGCTGCTCTCCGAGCGCGAGGCCGCCCAGCGCGAGGCCGAGACCGCCCTGCTCACCCAGTGGAACGCGAGGCTGACGCGGTACATCGACGACAACCGCAAGCAGGACATCGCCCGTGCCGAGGCCCTGGCCGTGCAGCTGCGGCTGGACAACAGCATCGAGAAGATGCAGGCCTCGAACGCCCAGCGGACGGCGGAGCTCAAGTCCGAGCACGAGGCGCAGACGCGCAGGCTCACCAGTGAACTGGATGCCGTCAAGGCCGAACTGGAGCGCACCCGCGAACACGCCGAGGCGCGGATACGCGAGCGCGAGCTCGAGTGGCGGCACAAGGCCGAGACCAACAACCAGATGTACACCGGCCTGGCGGATCGGACCCGTGGCCTCACCGACACCATGCACCAGGAGTACGCCAACCAGCTGATGGCGGTGAACCGCGCCAACCAGGCCAGCATCGAGGAGCTGGACCGCGCCAACCAGGTCCAGCGGCGCGCCAACAAGATCCTCTTCGTCCTCATGGCCGTGGTCTCCCTGGCGGCTATCGGCGTGGGCGTCATCCTCGGCTGGTGGATCGGGTTCAACACGTTCGGCAGCAGCGCGATGGCCCTCTCTGTGTGGCTCGACCAGTAGACGCCCGCAACGCCCCCACCCAGGCCCGCACCACCGCACGGACTGGGGCCCGTCCCGGTGCCCACGTCGCGTGCACGTACCAAGGAAAGGCGCACCATGGCCAGGAGGAGTTCCAGCCCCAAGGCGGGCGCCTGGGACAATCTCTCCTCACGCAAGACCGAGGAGACGATCGCCAACCGCGACGTCTACGAGTCCCAGCAGCTCGAACGATCGAAGATCGAGGACAGGAAGACCCGCACCTCGGGCACCGTCCTCGCCGCCTCCGCCGGTCTGGTCGTCGTGGGGCTGGTGTGGTCCCTGTGGTCGGTGGGCGAGTACGCGGTGGACACCGTGAGCAGGACGCTGAACGGGCCGACCGCGCCCGCGTACGTCGAGCGCGAACAGGTGTCCACCACCCAGGTCTGCTTCCGGGTGTTGGACGAGGCCGGGGAGGCCGTCCCCGACCAGCCCTGCCACGAGACCCGGGCCGCGGCCGAGGAGGAGACACCCCAGTGGGTGCTCGATGACATGGAGGCCCAGCAGGCGGAGCTCGACGCCGACCGCGCGGGCCTGCCCGACACCCCCCTGGGCTGGTTCGTGCGCCCGAACCTGTTCAAGCTGGGCGTCGGTCCCGGTGTGGGCCTGCTGGCGTTCGGCCTGGTGTACCTGTTGCTCATGCGCAAGCGGGACTCCCAGAACCTGCTGCACGACACGAGCGACATCAACCAGTACACCGGTGACCAGCACATCGCCCTGCCGCAGGAGATCGTGCGCAAGTTCGACTGGTTCCCCGACGTCGGCGCGCACTCGGCCGTGCAGCCGAACTCGATGATCAGTCACGTCATGATGACCAACAAGGGCCTCAAGCAGGTCCCGGTCGCCCAGCGCGCCACGGAGGACGTCCTCGACTCCGACGGCGACATCGAGTACCTCAAGGGCGAGATCCTCCGCGATGACGACGACCGGGCGATCACCCGGAGGAAGCCGCTCATCGACGAGAGGTTCGGTGACGACCTCTTCGAGGCCTCGGGCCTGCCGAAGGACAAGTCGCTCCGCAAACGGTTCGACACCACCGGGATCCCCTACAACCCCGACGGCAAGGACCGGGAGAAGCTCGGGAGGTACAAGACCGTCGCGGACATGATCAACGACGACTGGACCTTCCCCGAGTACGAGGTGCAGCGTCC
This sequence comes from Nocardiopsis eucommiae, assembly GCF_965344335.1. Classification (NCBI taxonomy): domain Bacteria; kingdom Bacillati; phylum Actinomycetota; class Actinomycetes; order Streptosporangiales; family Nocardiopsidaceae; genus Nocardiopsis; species Nocardiopsis eucommiae. The sequence goes on along the minus strand of NZ_CBDRIY010000042.1, from coordinate 4,873 downwards.
GGCCGGCGCCTACATCGTGGACACCGCACCGGTCAACACGATGGTGCTGGCCATCACCCGGGCCGGCAAGGGCCAGACCTACATCGAGCCGATGGTCGACATGTGGTTGCGGGAGAAGCGCCCCAACAACATGGTCATCAACGACCCCAAGGGCGAACTGCTGGTCAAGCACTACGTACGGGCCACGATGCGTGGCTTCCAGGTGGTGCAGTTCAACCTCATCAACGCCATGAAGACGGACATCTACAATCCGCTCGGCATGGCGGCGGAGGCCGCTCGTGAGGGCGACTCCACCAAGTGCGCTATGTACATCGAGAACATCGCCGACGTCTTCTTCCCGCTGGACGGCGGCGAGGACCCGGTGTGGCCCAACGCCGCCAACAACGCCTTCAAGCGCGCCGCCTACGGTCTCATCGACTACTACCTGGAGGAGGAGCGCGAGCTCCGCGACTACGCCGCCCGGGTGAACATGGACCCCAAGGTCCTGGAGACCAAGCTCGACGAGCGGTGGGGCAAGGTCACGCTCTACAACTGCTACCAGCTGTTCGTGCAGCTCTCAGCGAAGAAGGTGAAGAACCCGGTCACCGCCGTCGAGGAGAAGGCGCAGAACGGCGACTACGGCAGCCCGGACGACGGCACGTTCCGCGAGGAGGAGGCCGTCTCCGAGATGGAGGAGGCCCAGCGCCGGGAGTTCCTGTGGGAGGGCAAGGAGGAGCTGGACATGCTCACCCTGTTCTTCAACGCCACCAACGGGCTTCCGCCGAACTCGATGCGGACCCTGGTCGGCAACGCCGACAACGCACTGCGGGCCATGGGCGCCGCCGAGAAGATGCTCGCGTCCGTGTACGGCATCGCGATCACCGCGATGAGCTTCTTCACCGACCCCACGATCTCCACCCTCACCTCGGGCACCCCCAGCCAGAACACGGACCTGGGCGGGCTGAGCTTCCCCCGGCGCATGGGCGTGCGGTTCGCGAGCAACTACCTCAAACGCGACCACCTGATCGGCGCCCAGGCCAGGTGGGACGCCTACGCGGACGCGGGGTTCACGGAGCCGCTGGGGCAGGACTTCGAGCACGACGACATCGTCTCCCGTGAGGGCTGGGCCCGGTTCTACTTCCAGGGCAAGTTCCCCAGGGACGTCGCCCACGTGCGGCTGCGGTTGCTGAACCCCCAGACCGGCATGCTGATCCGCACCTTCTACTTCCGATTCATGAAGGACTACCAGACCTCGCTCAACGGCAGGTTCTTCATCACCGATCCGGTGACCGACCAGAAGATCGTGCGCAACGGCATCCTCCTGGAACTGAAGAGGAACGACGACGGTGCGTTCGCGCCGGGGCGGACCACCTATCCGCAGATGCGGCTGACCAACATCACCGGGGACCTGCCCGAGAAGGAGATGGCTCAGGCCAACGCCATCATCAACACGATGGTGCGCTACTCGGAGCAGCCCAAGGCCGTCTTCCTGGTGACCCCGCCGCACCTGATGAAGTACGCCAAGCTGATCCTGATCCTGATCAAGCAGCTCGTCGACCTGAACTTCGACAAGTCGTACATGACCAAGGAGAACCAGAAGCCGCTGTACAAGACCCGGTTCATGCTGGACGAGCTGGGCAACCTGCAGTCCGAGGGGCACGGCATCTCCGGGTTCGAGACGATGCTGTCCATCGGTCTGGGCCAGGACCAGCAGTTCACCCTCATCCTCCAGACCCTCCAGCAGCTGCGTGAGGTCTACGGCGAGAGCGTGGACAAGATCGTGCAGGGCAACACCTCCAACATCGTCTTCCTCAAGAGCACCGACGACTCCATGCTCGAGACGCTGGAGAAGATGTCGGGCAAGCGCCACACCACCTACATGGACTCCAAGACGGTGACCCAGGACAAGGGGAAGCTGCTCAAGGGATCCAATGTGGAGGGCAAGGTCTCCTACACCATGGCGACCAAGGAGGAGCCGGTCATCTCCTACAACGACCTGGCCTTCATCTCCGAACGCAACTCGATCGTGTTCCGTGCGGGCGACTCACCCGTGTGGAACCGCAACGAGATGATCCTGCCGATGAGCTGGCGGCTCTTCAAGGACACGATCGTGCACCCCGGCCACGACTACACGCTCCAGACCATCCCCACCCTCTCCAGCGCGCTGGACTTCGACGTGCGGATGAACCAGCCCGACTTCGAGGCGATGCTGGCCAAGCGCATGCAGCAGGCGGAGCTGGCCGTGGCCTGCCGTGAGAAGCACCAGAAGGCACACGGCCTGTCCCCGGTGGACGTCTCGCGGTTGGACCCGGACACCTACGCCAACGAGGTCATGGAGCTGGTGGACGCCGCGCGCGGTGAGGAGTACGCCGAGGAACGGGGCATGAGCGCGTCCGAGGAGGTCAACCCGGAGGACCTCCAGGACGACCTCGGCCTGGACGACCTCGACTGGGAGTTCGACGAGTCCCTGCAACAGCTCGTCGACATCCAGCAGGCACGGATGGACGACTTCCGGACGATGCGCTATGCGAACAGGACCGTCAGCCGGGACATGCTGGTCAACTTCTCCTCCGACCCGGAGCGCCCCCACGCGGGCGCACTGGACGGCACGTTGGACAGCCAGATCATCGAGGCGTACAAGCTGGCCCGCTCCTACATGGAGCAGGACGGCGCCCACTTCTCCACGGGTCCGGACGGCTCGCTGCGTAGTGCTGACGGCTCGCGGGACTTCATCTCCCGTCAGGACGAGTCGGACGCGATGCGGAGGCTCCAGCAGGCCAACGACGACGGCCAGGAGCGGGTCTTCGCCGAGGACCCCCAACAGCTGGTCGACCTGCACGGGTTCCGGGTGCACGGGGCGTTCTACGAGTTCCTCGCGGAGCGGGACGACTGGCTGGACCTGGGCCGTGGGGAGTTCGACCGGGCGATGGCCAACGTGATGCGCAGACAGGAATAGGAGCTCGGGCGGTGGAGTCCGCTGGGCCGACGAGGGGCGTGTGAGCGGTCGGCGCGCGCCCCTCAGTTGTCCGAGCGATGCTGAGCGCGGCCTCCGCCCAGCGCTCAGCCCGGGAGGTCGGTTCCTACACGTCCGGGCCGTCCTCGTCCTTGGAGTCGTCCGTTTCGGACTCGTCGATGATCTTGGCCAGCTTGGCGGTCCCCTTGGCCACGGTGGAGCTTCCCTTGGCGAGTGAGAGCAGACGCTTCCTCTTTGCCGCGCGCCCGGATTCCGGGGGCGCGGAAGCGGGACGGGCGGCAGCACCGACAACAGGCCCCGCACCCTTCGCCGCGCCCGCGTGGTTCGTGCTGACGGCGGTGCCGGTCGGCCGAACGGTGCGGGGCCTCAGGTCCGCGTAGGACGTGGCGTTCCGCAGTATCGCGGTCTCACGGTCCCTCTCGGCGTGCAGTCGCGGCGGGAGGCTGATGGAGTCCAATCTGGCGGCCAGGGCACGCGGGCTCGGGCTCCTTGCCCCGTAGTCGTCCATCGTCACCTGGGCGCGTACCGCGTCGTGTGCCAGGAACCGGTTCAGACTCTCCGGCAGGTGCGGCTGTCGGGGGAACTCGGTGACGAACGCGATGTTGTCGAGCCCGACCTTCGGGTTCCTGATCAGGGCGGGGAGCTCGGTCTGGGCGAGAAGGGTCCTCGCATGCACCTCGGGGGCGAAGACGCGGACCCTGCCCTCGGCTGCCCCGGCCATCGACGCGGAGAGTTCGGCCCATGCCCTGTTCCTGCTCCGCGCCGTGACCGTGGTGGGGATTCCGTACTCTGATCTCAGATACTGGACCACGTGGTCGTCGTAGAGGCGGTAGCCGTCCAGGCGCCTGCCCGCGGAGGTCTCCGAGAGGACCTGGTAGTTCCGTGTCCTCGCGCAGGCCTGGGCCTGGAAAAGGCTTCCGACCGGGGGAGTCGACCCGTCGGGTGCGGACCTGTCAGTCCCGAACGCGAAATCCCGGCCGGTGGCCCCGTCGACCGGATTGTTGGTGGCGTAGTCGTTGAGGTAGCCCGCGACGTCGGGATCCCCGTGGGTGACGTAGCCGGCCCTTCCGCAGTCCTGGACCAGCCTCTCTGCGGCGCGCTCCAGTTCGTCCACGGAGACGGTGTCATAGGAGGACTCGATCCTCCGCGCGTCCGCCCACTCTTCGGGGGTCAGGCCTCGCCTGCCGGGGCTAACCATGTGTGGCACCCACCGCCGGAGGGTGGAAGGAGAGGCTCAGCAGGGCGGCGGCGCGGTGGTCGGCCTCCCAGGTGAACCTCGGAACCCCCAGGGTGAGCAGGACGACCGGGCCGTCGGCGCCTGGGGGCGGTGACCAGAAGGTGACCCGGAAGGGGTTGTCCGAGGGGGACTTCGGCCTCCTCCAGGGACCGTCCAGGGGAGACTCGGGAAAGGCGTCGTCCCCCGCGCGGCCGGTCCACGTCGGACTCCCCCAGACACGGGAAACGAGCTGGCCGAACCGTTTCCACTCCGCGATGCCCCGCTCGACCACCGCCCTCTTCTCGTGCGCCTCGGAGGTTCTGACCTCCGCCGGTGCATGGTCGAACCGCACCGCGTTGACCGGGCTCCAGTGGCCGTTGGAGGCGAGGGTGATCCGGTTTCCGTGCCCCGTGGTCACCGTGAGTTCCCGCTCCACCGTCCGGGGTTCCCAGCCGTACCGAGAACACCACGCGTCGAATTCGGAGGGTCCCGGACCGGGAGGCCCTCTCCAGACGTCCGGCCAGTCCACCCGGGAGAGGCTCGTGACGTCGTCCAGGAAGGCCTCGCTCGACATGGGGTGTTCCACCTGCATGGAGTGATTCCCTTTCCGTGTCATCAACGAGCCGAGTACGGTCCGCCCTCTTGGATGCTGGGGACGGCCTCGTTGTTCGCGGAACGGGAAGAAGGGCGGGCGGACAGGAGGG
>NZ_CBDRIY010000041.1:0-60809 GCF_965344335.1 Nocardiopsis eucommiae | reverse complement strand
CCGCCCCGCGACTGGGACGGCGCCCTGGCGGTCCTGCGCAGGACCGCCGAGCTCGGGGTGAACTTCATCGACACCGCCGACTCCTACGGCCCCCAGATCAGTGAACAGCTGATCCGCGAGGCGCTCTACCCGTACGCGGACGACCTGGTGATCGGCACCAAGGCCGGATTCGTGCGCACCGGTCCCGCCGAGTGGCACCGGCTGGGACGCCCGGAGTACCTGCGGCAGCAGGTGGAGCTGAGCCTGCGCAACCTGGGGGTGGAGCGCATCGACCTGATGCAGCTGCACCGGATCGACCCCGAGGTGCCGCTGGCCGACCAGCTCGGCGTGCTCACCGACCTCCAGACGGAGGGCAAGGTCCGGCACATCGGACTGAGCGAAGTGAGCGTGGACGAACTGTCGGCGGCCCGCGCGATCGCCCCGATCGCCTCGGTGCAGAACCAGTACGCGCCGTCCTTCCGCCAGTCCGAGGACGTCCTGGAGCAGTGCGAGAAGGACGGGATCGCGTTCCTGCCGTGGGCGCCGGTCGGCCGGGGCGAGATGGCGGCGACCGACTCCCCGCTGGCCGGGATCGCCGCCCAGCACCGGGTGAGCCCGGTACAGCTCGCGCTGTCCTGGCTGCTGCACCGCTCCCCCGTGATGCTGCCGATCCCGGGCACCTCACGGGTGTCCCACCTGGAGGAGAACACGGAGGCGGCCACGGTGCGGCTCTCCGAGGAGGAGGTCGAGCGGATCAGTCAGCTCCTGTCCTGACCCGAACACGGGCGCGGCCCGGCGGAGGAACCCTCCGACGGGCCGCGCCCGCGCGGCCGTCCGTTCACACGGAGGCCGTGCCGTCCCGGATCAACCGGGACGCATGCGGAACACCTGCAGGCGCATGTCGTAGTACTTCTCGGTCTCACCGACCCATTCCATCCCGAGCCTGCGAGCCACGGCGATCGCCCGCTCGTTGTGGGGGCGCGCGACCGCGAACACCTCCTCGATCCCCTGACTGAACGCCCAGCCGATGATGGCCCGGCTCGCCTCGGTCGCGTAGCCCCGGCCCCACACGTCCGGACGCAGCACCCAGGAGAGCTCGAAGTCCTCCTCGAACGGCGGGAGAAGTTTCAGGGACAGCCCTCCCACCAGTTGTCCGTCCTTCTGGTCCACGATCGCCCAGCGCCCGGCGGGTGGGATGAGGTTCGGTCCCGCCTCGATCCACGCGTGGAGCACCGAGCGCATCGCGCTGATGTCGGTCACCGGGTGCCACTCCGGTGTCAGCCAGTGCGCGACCTCCTCGGCCCCGTAGATCTGGAGGGCCGCGTCGGCATCGCCCAGCTCCCACTCCCTGATCAGGAGTCTTTCGGTTGGCAGCTCAAGGCTCATATACCAACGGTAACCCGGAAGAATCCGGCGGGACAGGGGTGCGGACCAAGAGACTGCCCCGCGCCCGGCGAACCTGGTCAGGGAGCGCGATCGGGGCCGCGGAGGAGGTCAAACACCGAAGCCTGCAAGAGCAGGACGCAAAACCTTTCGCTTCAACGACGTTTTCTTGCCATTATGTGACGTGAACTTTCCTCCGTCCCCTGGAGTCCCGCATGCTCTTCACCCACGACCCCCACCACGACGGTTCCCCCGACCACGTGACCCTCGACGGGGACCGGGCGCGCCTCCGGGTCCGGGTGCCCGGCGGCGCCGACTCCGTGTACGCGTACGTGGTGGAGGACGGCGAGGCGGGCCTGGTCGAGGGGGTGCTGGAGAGTTCCGCGAACGGGGTGAGCTGGTTCGTGGTGGAGATCCCCCTCCTGCCCGTGGCGACCCCCTACCGTTTCGCGATCGTGCGCGACCGCCGCTACACCTGGCTCAACCAGGAGGGCGCGCACGACCACGAGGTCACCGACGACGCCGACTTCCGGCTGGTGAACGCGCCGCGCCCGCCCTCCTGGGTCCCGGGGACCACCGTCTACCAGATCTTCCCCGACCGCTTCGCGCGCGACGAGGACTCCTTGGAACCCCTCACCGAGCACCCGGACTGGGCGGTCCCGCGCGCCTGGGACGACGAACCCTCGGGGTTCGGACCGGCCGCGCCCGGCGAGTACTACGGCGGCACCCTGGAGGGGGTCCGTCGCCATCTGGACCACCTGGCCGAGCTCGGAGCCCGGGTGGTCTACCTGACCCCGTTCTTCCCCGCCCGCTCCACCCACCGCTACGACGCCTCCAGCTTCGACCGGGTGGATCCGCTGCTCGGCGGCGAGGAGGCGCTGCTCGCCCTGGTCCGCGAGGCGCACGCGCGCGGCATGAGGGTGATGGGCGACCTCACCACCAACCACACCGGTGACGAGCACGAGTGGTTCCTGACCGCCCGGTCCGACCCGGACTCGGAGGAGGCTGGGTACTACTACTTCGAGGAGCACCCCGACTCCTACGTGAGCTGGCTGGGCGTGCGGTCCCTGCCCAAGCTCGACTACTCCTCGACCGCTCTGCGCGAGCGTGTCTACGGCGCCGACGACTCGGTCCTGGTGGACCGGCTGGGTGGGGAGGAGGGGCTGGACGGCTGGCGGATCGACGTGGCCAACATGACCGGGCGCCTGGGGAGCCAGGACGTCAACCACGAGGTGTCCGGCGAGATCGCCGCGCGGATGCGTGAGGCCGCCCCGCAGGCCTGGCTGCTGGCCGAGCACTTCTACGACGCCGGGCCCGACACCCGCCACGACGGATGGCACGGGGTGATGAACTACGCCGGTTTCACGCGGCCGGTGTGGGCCTGGCTGAACACCGGCCCGGAGGGGGTCCGGTACGCGGCCACGCACACGTCGGCGCCGCTGCCCAGCAGCGGTGCGGTCGAGGCGGTGCGGGCAATGCGCGCCACCAACGCGGGGCTCCCCTGGCGGGTGCGCACCCACAGCGTCAACGCGCTGAGCACCCACGACTCCGCCCGGTTCCGCACCGTGGTGGGCGACCCGCTCCGCCAGGCGGTCGGCGTGGCCGCGCAGGCGGCGCTGCCGGGTGTCCCGTTCGTCTTCGCGGGGGACGAGATCGGGCTTGAGGGGCGCGACGGTGAGAACTCCCGCCGCACGATGCCCTGGCACCGTCCCCAGGACTGGGACCAGAGGGTGCTGGACTCCCACCGCCGTCTGCTCGCCCTGCACCGGGACCTGCCCGCGCTCCAGGAGGGCGGACTCCGCTGGCTCGACGCGGGCGAGCACCACATGACGTTCCTGCGGACGCTGGGCGACCAGGTGGTGCTGGTGCACCTGACCGACGGGCCGCACGGGGAACGGGTCGCGGCCACGGGCGACCTGGACGCCACGGGATGGGAGGTCGTGGAGAGCGACGGCGCGGTGCGGGTGCGGCTGGACGGCGTGGTGGCGTTGTCCGCCGACGGCCCCGGCTACCTGTTCGCGGTCGGCACCCGTTCGGAGGGCTGACTCCTCCAGGCGGGGGGCGACCGCCCCCGCCCGGACCGCCGGGCCGCGGGCCGGTCCTCACCTCAGGAGGGGCTCCACGTCCTGGGTGATGCGGGTGACCACGTCCACGGTCCGACCGGTGAAGTAGAAGTGGTCGCCGGGCAGGGTGTGGTGCGCGAAGCCGCCCTCTACGTGGTCGGACCAGCCCGCGAGGCGTTCGGGGGTCATCCCCTGGTCTCGCGCGCCGCCGAAGACCGAGAGCGGGACCCTCAGGGGCGGGGTCCGCGGGTCGGGGCTCCAGGTGTCCACCAGTTGCAGGTCGGCGCGGACCAGGGGTTCGACGAAGGACCACAGGTCTGGGTCGTCCAGGGCGCGCCGGGGGGTGCCGCCCATGCGGGCGATGGTCTCGCGCAGACGGTCGGCGGAGACCAGGTGGCGCGGCGCGGCGCGTTCGGGTCCGGGAGCGGGGCTCCAGGCGGAGGCTCCGAGCCAGACCGGCGGCGTCCCGGCGGACGTCAGGCGGAGGGTGAGTTCGTAGGCGACGAGCGCGCCCATGCTGTGCCCGAAGAGGCCGAAGGGCCGGTCGAGTTCGGGGCGGATCACCTCGTGCATGCGCTCGGCCAGGGCGTCGGCGTCGCGCAGGGGCGGCTCGTGGGCGCTGCGCACGCGTCCGGGCGCGTCCAGGAGGCAGATCTCCCAGTCCTCGGGGAAGTGCCGGACCCAGCCCCGGTAGCCCAGGTGGGAGCCGCCCGCGTGGTGGAGGACGAAGAGCCGGAACCGGCTGTGGGGGACGGGTCTGAGCCGGTTCAGGGCGCCCTCGTGCACGGCCCTCCCCTCCTTTCTACCGATGGGTAACAACGCGAACCTACCAGTCGGTAATCGGCTTCGGGTAACCCGGTGAACCCGGACCGTTCCATCGCGTGAGCAGGGCCACACACCGACCGGTCGCCACCCCTCGCCCGTGGCGGACCCCCGCGGCTCCACGCCGTGCCCGGAGACCTTCCCGTTCCCCCACGGTGACAAAGGCCCACGCGGGGTACGAAGCTCCCGCGTCCTCGGCCCCCGTCCGACGGCGCCCGTCCCCCGCCCGCCCAATGGGAGGTTCGCATGGAACACGGCCACGTCGTCGACGGGCTCACCGCACCGGTCGAAGTGGTGTACGACCGCTGGGGCGTCCCCCACGTGCGCGCCCACGACGCCGACGACGCGTTCGTCGCCCAGGGCTTCACCGCCGCCCGCGACCGGCTGTTCCAGCTCGACCTCTGGCGGCGCCGCGGCCTCGGCCTGCTCTCCGAGGTCCTGGGCGAGCGGTACCTGGAACGCGACCGCGCGGCCCGGCTCTTCCTCTACCGGGGGGACATGGACACCGAGTGGGCCGCCTACGGCGCGGGCGTGCGCCGGACCGCCGAGCTCTTCACCTCCGGGATCAACGCCTACGTCGCCCTCACCGAGCGCGAGCCCGCGCTGCTCGGGCCGGAGTTCGCGGAGCTCGGGTTCACCCCCGCCCGCTGGGCCTCCGAGGACCTGGCCCGGATCCGGTCCCACGGCCTCCACGCCAACGTCGAGAAGGAGCTGGCGCGCGCCCTCACCCTCCGTGACTTCGGCCCGGGTGTCGAGGACCTGCGCGCGGTCCGCGAGCCCGAAGGTCCCCTGCGCGTACCCGAGGGCCTGGACCTGGATGTCCTCCACCCCGAGGTCCTGGACGTGTACCGGCTGGCCTGCGCGCCCCTGGACCTGTCGGGTGCCGCACCGTGCACCACCCCACCCGAACCGGACGGCAGCAACAACTGGGTGATCGGCGCCGAGCGCACCGCCACGGGCCGCCCGATCCTGGCCAACGACCCGCACCGCGCGGTCGGCGCCCCGGCACTGCGCTACGTCACCCATCTGAGCTGTCCGGAGTTCGACGTGATCGGCGCGGGCGAGCCCGCCCTGCCCGGGGTCTCCATCGGGCACAACGGGCACGTCGCCTTCGGGCTCACCATCTTCCCGATCGACCAGGAGGACCTGTACGTCTACCAACTCCACCCGGACGACCCGGGTCGGTACCGTCACCGCGACGGCTGGCGGGAGCTGGAGACGGTCACCGAACGCGTCCCGGTGCGGGGCGGTCCCGACCGCGAGGTGCGGCTGGACTTCACCGTGCACGGTCCGCTCGTGCGCTCCGACCCCGAGCGGAACGCCGCCTTCGCCGTACGCGCCGCCTGGCTCGGTCCCGGAATGGCTCCCTACCTGGGCAGCGTCCAGTACATGCGGGCCCGGGACAGCCAGGAGTTCCGCGACGCCCTGCGGGTGTGGGGCGCTCCCGGCGAGAACCAGGTGTACGCCGACGCGGAGGGGTTCGGCTGGATCGCGGCGGGCCGCGTCCCCGTACGCCCGAACTGGGACGGTTCACTGCCCGTTCCCGGCGACGGAAGCCACGAGTGGGCGGGTTTCCACGGCCGCATGCCCTCCGCGCACCGGCCCGGGCAGGGGTGGTTCGCCTCCGCCAACGAACACAACACGCACCGGGCGCTCGGCTGGGAGCCGTTCACCGTGACCCGGGACTGGGCGGCCCCCTTGCGGTACGAGCGCATCGCCGAGGAGCTGTCCACACGCTCCGACTGGACCGTCGAGGACGCCTGCCGCCTCCAGGGCGACCACCGGAGCCCGGTCGCGCGCGCCGCCCTGTCCGTGCTGGACGCACTCCCGGACGGCCTCCCGGGGACCGCCCCGGCCCTGGAGCTGCTGCGGGCCGGAGGCTGGGACGGGACCATGGCGGTCGACCTGCCCCAGCCCACCCTGTTCGAGCACTGGTTCGCACACCGTCTGCGTCCCGCGCTGCTGCGTGCGCGTCTGCCGGAGCTGGTCTCCTCCGACCGTGTCGACGCGGCGGTGGCCGCCCTCACCCCCGATCCGGACCGGGCCGCCGACCCGCGTGTTCCGCTGCGCCTGCTGGCGGAGGCGGTCCTCAGCGAACAGGGACGCGCGCTGGTGGCGCGCTCGTTGGGGGCGGCCCACCGGGACCTGTGCGAGCGGCTCGGTCCGCCCGGTCCGGCCTGGCACTGGGGCGAACACCACTTCGCCCGCCTGGACCACCCCCTCGCCGCGCTCCCGGACCCCCCGCCGTGGGCACGGGGACGGCGGATCGCGCGCCCGGGAAGCGCGGACACCGTCGACCTGACGGCGGCGGACGCCTCCGGCCGCCAGTACCACGGCGCGTCCTTCCGGATCGTGGTGGACGTCGGTGCGTGGGACGAGTCCGTCGCGGTCAACGCTCCGGGCCAGTCCGGGGACCCCCGCAGTTCCCACCACGACGACCTCACCGAACCGTGGGCTCGGGGCCGTCACTTCCCCCTGCTCTACTCCCGCGCGGCCGTGGACCGGCACCGTGCCTCGACCCTCCACCTGCTCCCGCCCGCGCGGTGAGCGGCCCCCGGGCCACCGGGGGCACCGCCCGCGCGAGCCGGGTGGAGAGCTCGGCGGTGCGAGCGACGAACTCCTCCGGTGCCTCCAGGGTGAAGTCCAGACCGGCCAGGGCGAGCACGATGACGATCCACTCATAGGAGTCCACGAGTGCCACGTACCGGCAGCGGTCGGGGCCGACCGCCTCCAGCGAACCGTCCACCCGGGTGAGACGGGCGGCCACCTCGGCCGCCGTCGCGTGGAAGAGGACCGTGACGGTGTGCCTCTCCCGGCCCGGACCGAACCCCTCCTCCAGGTGCGCGGCCAGGTCCTCGGCGGGGAGCGCCCTGGGGGTGAACGCGGCGCGGGTCGGGGTGATCTCGGTGATCCGGTCCAGCCGGAAGGAGCGCCAGTCCTCGCGGTCGCGGTCCCAGGCGAACAGGTACCAGCGCCGACGCAGCAGGACCAGACGGTAGGGGTCCACGTGGCGGTGGAGCTCCCGCCCGTCGCGGCCCCGGTGGGTCATCCGGATCCGGTGGCCCGCCGCGACGGCGTCACTCAGCCCGGTGAGCACGTCGACCGACGCCCCGGGCCACACACTCCGGCCGGGTTCCACCGCCGAGGCCAGGGTGCTGGCCCTGTGGGACAGTCGGGAGGGCAGCACCCGTTCGATCTTGCCCAGGGCCCGCTCCGCGCCCTCCTCCGCACCCTGGACGCCGCTGAGCCCGCCCGCGACCATCCGCAGCCCCAGCGCCACAGTGACCACCTCGTCGTCCTCGAACATCAACGGAGGAACGGCGTTGCCCGCCACCAGGCGGTAGTGCCCGCCGGGGCCGCGCAGGCTCTCCACCGGGTAGCCGAGCTCGCGCAGGCGGTCGATGTCGCGCCGCAGGGACCGGGGGCTGGTGCCCAGCGCCTCGGCGAGGGCGGCGGCGGACCAGGCCCGTCCGTTCTGCAGGAGGGAGAGCAGGCGCAGCATGCGCTGACTGGTGTCGGCCATACCCGCATTCTTCCCGATCGCCGAGCAGTTGTGGCCGGTTTCTGACCACAATCCGACTTAGTGTGACGGCCATGAGCACCACGACCACGGGCATCACCGTGACCGGAGCCCGCGAGAACAACCTGCGCGGGGTGGACCTAGCCCTGCCCCGGGAGCGACTCGTCGTCTTCACCGGCGTGTCCGGATCGGGCAAGTCCTCCCTGGTGTACGGCACCATCGCCGCCGAGGCGCAGCGCCAGCTCAACGAGGCCCACGACAGCTTCACCCGCAGCCGGATGGCCCACCTGGGCGTGCCCGACGCCGACCGGTGGGAGAACCTCACCGTCACCGTCGCCGTGGATCAGCGGCGATTCGGTGGCAACGCGCGCTCGACCCTGGGCACCGCCACCGACCTCGCACCGCTCCTGCGCCTGTTGTTCTCCCGGATCGGTCGGCCCTGGACCGGGTACTCGCCCGCCTTCTCCTTCAACGACCCCGGCGGTATGTGCCCGGACTGCCAGGGCCTGGGCACCCTACGCCGGATCGACGCCGACGCCCTGCTGGACGACGACCTCTCCCTGGACCAGGGGGCCATCCGACTCCGGACCTTCGCACCGGGGACCTGGCGGTGGAAGCGCTACGTGCACGCCGGACTGTTCGACAGGGAGAAACCGGTGGGCCGCTACACCGCCCGGGAACGCGACCTGCTGTTGCACGCCGAGGGGGTCAGGCTCACGGACCCGGACCCGGAGTTCCCGGCGAGCGGCGTCTTCGAGGGGGTGGTCCCCCGCATCACCCGCAGCCTGCTGGACGCGACGTCGGTCAACGCGAGGGACAGGGACGAACTGGAACGGGTGGTGTGGCGCGGCCCCTGCCCCGCCTGCGGGGGCGCGCGGCTGAACCCGGCCGCGCTGGCCTGCCGGATCGGTCGGCACAACATCGCGGACCTCTCCGCCCTGCCGGTCGTCCGGCTCGTCCCGGAGATCGCCGCGATCCACGACCCGCGGGTGGCCCCGGTGACCTCCGCGCTCCTGGAGCGCCTGCGCGGGCTGGAGGAGGTGGGCCTGGGCTACCTCAGCCTGGACCGGCACTCGGCCACGCTGTCCGGTGGCGAGGCCCAGCGCGTGCGGCTCGTAAGGCACCTGGGGGGCGCGCTGACCGGCCTGACCTACGTGCTCGACGAACCCAGTGCCGGGCTGCACCCGGCCGACGTGCACCGGCTCACCGCTCTGCTGCGCCGCCTGCGCGACAAGGGCAACACGGTGTTGGTGGTCGAACACGACCCGGACGTGATCGAGGCCGCCGACCACGTGGTGGACCTCGGCCCCGGAGCCGGACACGAGGGCGGCCGCGTCGTCTACGAGGGCCCCGTGGCCGGGCTCCGCCGAGCGCCCACCCCCACCGGCCGCTACCTGCGCCGACCCCGCTCGGTACGGTCCCGCACCCGCACCCCCGACGGTTCGGTGGAGGTTCGCGGCGCCCGCCTGCACAACCTGCGCGGGATCGACGTGTCCGTTCCGACCGGGGTGCTGACGGCCGTGACCGGGGTGGCGGGGTCGGGCAAGAGCTCACTCGCCCATGGGGAACTGCCCCGGGTGCGCCCGGACGCGGTGGTCCTCACCCAGGGCTCCCTGCACGGCGGACCCCGGTCCACCCCCGTGACCTACCTGGGGATCCAGGACACCCTGCGCGCGCTGTTCGCGCGGGCCAACGGGGTGGCGTCCGGCTGGTTCAGCGCCAACTCCACGGGCGCCTGCCCGACCTGTCGGGGACGCGGGGTGATCATCACCGACCTCGCCTTCCTCGACGACGTCAAGACGGAGTGCGAGCGCTGCCGCGGGCTGCGGTTCAACGACCGCGCGCTGTCGTACACCCTGGACGGCCGCACCATCGCGGAGGTGCTGGCGCTGACGGCGGCGCGCGCCCGGGAGGTCCTCGCGGGGCCCGTCGCGGAGTCGCTGGACCGTATGGAACGGGTCGGGCTGGGTTACCTACGGCTGGGGCAGTCCCTGGACACGCTCTCCGGCGGGGAGCGGCAGCGCCTCCGGCTGGCCCGCGAGCTGGCGGAGCCCGCACGGCTGTACGTGCTGGACGAACCCACCACCGGCCTGCACGGCGGTGACGTGGCCGGGCTCGTGAACCTGTTCGACGGCATGGTGGACGCGGGCGCGACGGTGGTGGTCGTCGAGCACCGGATGGACGTGGTGGCCGCCGCCGACCACGTGGTGGACCTCGGCCCCGGAGCCGGACACGAGGGCGGCCGGGTCGTGTTCGAGGGAACGCCCGCGCGGATGGCCGACGCGGGGAGGGGCGCCACCGCCGACGCCCTGCGCGCCCACCTGTCCGGGTGACGCCCGCCCCCCGGGTTCCCACGACCGGTTCGTAAGTCGCGGGAACTCACGGACCCCTCCGAACGACGTCAGTGTCGACCGGAACGGCGACGGCGGAGGAGATCCATGGACCCGGCGAGCACGAGACCCGTGACCGAGGACGGAACACCCCCGCCGAGGACGGGCGTGTGGCAGCAGCTCAGGCCGCTCGTACTGCGGCTGCACTTCTACGCGGGCGTGCTGGTGGCGCCCTTCCTCCTGGTGGCGACGGTCTCCGGGCTGCTGTACGTGTGGACACCCCAGGTCGAGCAGGTGCTGTACGCCGACCAGCTGCGCGTCCCCGCCTCCGAGGGGTCCCTGCCCCTGGCCGAACAGGTGCGGATCGCCCGCGCGGAGGCGCCCGACGCCAGCGTCCACTCGGTGCGCCCGGCCACCACCCCGGAGGACTCCACATGGGTCCTGATGGACCTGGCCGAGAGCGGCAACGGGGCGCGCACGACGGTGTTCGTCGACCCCCACGCGGGCGAGGTCCTGGGGGTGTCCGAGAGCTACGGGACCAGCGGGGCGCTGCCGGTGCGCACCTGGATCGACCTGCTCCACCGGCAACTGCACCTGGGGGAGGTCGGCCGGCTGTACAGCGAGCTCGCCGCGAGCTGGCTCGGCGTGGTCGCCCTGGGCGGCCTGGCCCTGTGGGTGGCCCGGCGTCGGCGCGGCCGCCAGCGGTCGGGCCGGGCACGCTCGGTCTCCCTGCACGCCACGGTGGGGGCGTGGGTCCTTCTGGGGCTGCTGTTCCTGTCCGCCACCGGGTTGACCTGGTCCCAGTACGCGGGGTCGAACATCTCCGACCTGCGTGAACGGATGTCCTGGACCACTCCGGCGGCGTCCACGGAGGTCCCCTCCGCCAGCCCCGGTGTGGACGTCGGCCCGGACGCGGTCCTGGCCAGCGCACGGGAGGCCGGACTCGACGGCCGGGTCACCGTCGACCTGCCCGCCGACCACACCTCTCCCTACGTGGTCACCCAGCTCGAACGCTCCTGGCCGACCCAGGCGGACTCGGTCGCCGTCGCCCAGGACACGGGCGAGGTCGTGGACGTCGTCCGCTTCGAGGACCACCCGCTGATGGCCAAACTCAGCCGCTGGGGCGTGGACGCCCACATGGGCCTGCTGTTCGGGGTACCCAACCAGCTCGTCCTCACGGCGGTCTGCGGCGGGCTGCTCTGGGTGATCGTCCTGGGCTACCGCATGTGGTGGCAGCGCAGGCCCACGCGCGGCGGCGCCTGGGGGCTGGGGCGGCCCTACCAGCGCGGTTCGTTCCTGGCACTGTCCTGGCCCCTGAGGGTGGCGGTCGTTCTGACCTGCGCGGGGGTCGGTCTGGCCCTGCCCGTGCTGGGGGTCTCGCTGCTGGTCTTCCTGGTGGTCGACGTCCTGGTCGGCCGGTTCTCCGAGGGCGCCCGGCGGCTCAGGTCCGGTTCCGGGTGAGTTCGGGGAACCGCTGGAGCACCCGGTCCACCACCTGGGCCGGGCCGAGGTCGGTGTTGTCCACGGCCAGGTCCGCCCACGCGCGCAGCCACTCCCGGTCGGCCCGGTAGAAGGGGTCGATCCTGGACCGCCGGAAGGCCCGGGCGCCCTCGTTGGCCTCGGGGTGGTCCGGGGCGACGTCGTGGGCGGCGACGCGCGCCTCCAGGACGGCACGGTCCGGCCGCAGCAGGACCCGGCGGCTCGCCCCGGCAGGTATCCGGCACCGCTGGCCTCGACGATCCCTGGGTCTCCGTCCGACGGGGGCCGGTCACCCGGCGGATTCCGCGTCCGGTCGTACGGACGGGACGGGGTCGGCGGCGAGGCGGCGCAGCAGCGGACCGTACTCGGGGTGGGCCAGGGCGGACGCGAACTGGGCGACCAGGTAGTCGGCGGGGTTGCCGGTGTCGTACCAGCGCCCCTGGATCACCTGACCGTAGACCGGGTGATCGGCGGCGTGGGCGTTGATGGCGTCGGTCAGGTAGATCTCGCCGGTGCGGTGGGTGAACCAACGCTCGGTCTGGGCGCGCAGCTGGGCGACGACGTCGGGCGTGACCACGTAGCCCCCGATCGCGGCGTAGGCGGAGGGCGCGTCCTCGGGCTTGGGCTTCTCGACCAGTCCGGAGATGCGCAGGAGCCCGTCGGCGAGGTCCTCCGCCACGCGGGGGACCCCGTAGCGGCGGGACTCCTCCCTGTCCATGGGCATGAGGGCCAGCACGGGGTGGCCGGTGCGCTCGAAGGCGCTCACGAGCTGCTGGGCCCGGGGGACCTCCGCGACGAAGACGTCGTCGGGCCACAGGACGAGCGTCGGCTCGTCACGGGCGTCCCGGTAGGCGTTGAGGACCGGGGTGCCGTTGCCGTAGGGACCGTGCTGGTCCAGATAGGTGATGTGCCCCAGGCGAGCCAGTTCGGCGACCTCCTCCACGGCGTCGGCGTACTCCTGCTTTCCGTCGCCACGCAGCCGCGCGACCAGGGTCGGGTCGGGGCGGAAGTGGTCCTGGATGAGGGACTTGCCACCGGAGACGACGATCGTGATGTCGGTGATGCCGGAGGACACGAGTTCGCGGACGGTGTGTTCGATGACCGGCTTGTCACCGACGGGGAGCATCTCCTTGGGCGTGGCCTTGGTGAGCGGCAGCAACCGCGAACCCATACCGGCCGCGGGGATCACGGCGCGTCGGATCGTCCTGGTCATGTGTCTCCCCTGGTCGTGGCAGGTGCGGTGGAGGCCGATCGTATCCGCGCGGACGTCGGCGGGCACGGAGGACAGGGCCGGTGCACCTCGGGCATAGAATGAACATGTGTTCATTCAAAAACAGGAGGGTCGATGCCACGGACTCCGGAACAGCACGAGGCGATGCGCGCCGCGACCCGGGAACGGGTGCGGTCCGCCGCGGTTCGGCTGTTCGCGCGCCAGGGGTTCGCGGCGGTGAACATGCGGCGGATCGCGGAGGAGGCGGGCATCAGTACCGGCTCCATCTACCGCCACTTCACCACCAAGGAGGAGCTGTTCGAGGACCTGGTCACCGAGGCCGCCACCGGCATGGGCGAGGTCGTCGCCCTGTTCCGGGGGCCCGGCGACCCCGTGGAGTCCCTGCGGGCGTTCACGGAGGAGTTCCTGTCCGATCTGGCCGGAACCGGGGACTTCGTCGAGTTCTTCCAGCTCATGCACCAGGCGTTCACCCAGGGCAACTCCCCTGAGGGAGGCGCCCCCGCCGTGGCCGCACTGGTCAGCCGGAACTCGGAGCTCCTCGGCGCGACCGTGGAGCTGGTGGAGCGCGGGCAGTCCCACGGGGCGCTGCGCCCCGGCCCCGCCGACGAGCTGGCGTCCTGCTACTTCGCCCTGCTGGACGGTCTGGTGACGATGCGGTCCGCCCTGGGCGAGCGGTGTGTGCTGCCGAGCACGTCCACGGTGATGGGTCTGCTCCTCAAGGAGGGAAACGATGGTTGACGGAAGCGGGGAAACGATGCGGATCGAGGTCAGACGCGGCGACGAGCTGGGCGAGGAGTACCGGAGGGCGATCGCGGAGGTGTTCGTCGAAGGCTTCGGTGACGACCTGGCGTACTTCGCCAGGGATCCGGCCCGACTCACCGAGGCCGTCGAGCACATGCTGGTGCTGGAGCGCTTCCACGTGGCGCTGATCGACGGCCGACCGGCGGCGCTGGCCAGCCTCACCGAGGGTGACCAGGAGGCGATCGACCACGACGCCCGCACGCTGCGCGGGCACCTGGGCCTGATCAAGGGCACCATCGCGGACCGGGTCTTCCGAACGCACTTCCAGGGTGGCACCGCCACGTCCCGACCGGGCCGCGCCGAGATCGGCTTCGTCGCCAGCGCGCGGCGTTTCCGGGGTCGGGGCGCCGCCAAGGCGGTCCTGAACCACCTCCTCGCCCTGCCCGGGTACGACGAGTACACGCTGGAGGACATCAAGGACAACAACGCGCCCGCCCTCGGGCTCTACGAACACCTCGGCTTCCGTGAGTACAGGCGGAACCCGACCAAGCACGCCCGGTGGAGCGGGTTCGACGCCTACGTGTCCATGAGGCGCACTACAGGACCGTGACGTCCACCCTGCGGCCGTCGGGGTCGGTCAGCAGGTGCTCGCCCCGGGAGAGCGGCGGGTCGGTCTCCGTCACGTCCAGGGCCAGGCTCAGCCTGAGGTCACCGGCCCGGTGAACGTCGGGGGCCGGGTGGATCTCCAGGACCGGCCCCAGGGGAAGCCTGCTGGAGTAGCGCCTCGGCCCGTCCGGGCCGGGCTCCTCACCGAAGGCGAGGCCGAGCGCGTTGTAGAAGTCCCGGCACTCTTCCGCCCGGGAGGTGTACAGGACGATGGCGTCGAGGCAGGCGTGCGTGGCGAAGAGGGGTTCCGGCATGGACGTCCCTACTGATCAGAGGGGGCGAGGAGGGGCGTGGTCAGCCCCGATCCCAGTCTGCGCGGCGGGTGCGTGGGCCACAAGCGCGTGGTTCCCGGCTGTGGACAACTCCCTCAGAGAGTCCAGGGGGCGCAGAACCGGACACCCTGGTGACCCGGCACCCGCGCCTGGCACTCGGGTGACCGGCCCCGGTTCCGGTGACGACGACCCCTCCTCGCGGAGTCGGCGCAGCGCGGCGCCCGTGGCCACGGAACGCCCGCCTCCCGCCCGAAGGCCCGCACCCCGTCCCGGTGATGACGGCCGAGTGGGCCCTCCAGCCGAACCGACGTGTTCACCCCGGAGTACGGCGAGTGGCCAGGACCGCCCCTAGGCCCGTTCCCGTTCCGGCAGCCGGTAGACGGACACGTGCGAGCGGGAGTCACCGGTGAAGGGGGCGCCCTTCCAGTCGGCGTGCCGGGACTCCAGCTCGAAACCGGCCATCTGCGCCATGAGGTCGAGTTCGGACGGCCACACGTACCGCTGCTTCACGCGGATCACGCTGGGCTCGCCGCCCTTCTCGAACCGGATGTGGTGCGAGACCAGGTGCTGGTGTTCGAGGTCGAAGGTGTCCAGCCCCACGTACCCGTCGCGGTGGGCGAACACCAGGCCGTCCTGGCCGGGAGGAAGCCGCCGCAGGCTGGGCACGCCCAGTTCCACCACGAACCGTCCGCCGGGCCCGAGGTGGCGGGCGGCGTTGCGGAAGCACTCGACCTGCTCGGCCTGGGTGAGCAGGTTCGAGATCGTGTTGTAGACCAGGTACACCAGCGAGTGGTCGCCGGGGACCCGCGTGGTGGCCATGTCACCGATCACCACGGGGATGGTCGCCTCGTCGGCTTTGGTGCGCAGCCGCTCGACCATCGCCGGGGAAAGCTCGACTCCGGTGACCGGGACGCCCCGGGCCGCCAGGGGAACCGCGATCCTCCCGGTGCCGATCGCGAACTCCAGGGCCCCGCCGTTCCCCGCGAGCGCGGCCAGCGCCGTCACGGCGGGATCCACCTCCTCGGGCGCGAACATCCCCTCACCGGGGGTGTCGTAGGAACGCGCCATCTCGGCGTCCCACACCGGGGACGGGGCGGACGGTGCGCGGGGCTCCGGTACCGGTTCAGCGTCAGTCATCCGGGCACGGTAGCGCCGGTCCGCGGCCGAGCGCCAGGGGATTTCGGGTCCGGATCCCCAGCACGTCGGGGATCCGCGTCCCGGTCAGCGGCCTCCGGGGCTGGGATCCGGAGGCGGTGACCGCGCATCCGGTCGACCTCGCGGCCCGCCCGGACGCGGAACGGTCCCGCGACCGGCTTCCCACTGCGGAATCTTAGCGTTCTGCCCTCCTTGTGGTCCTATGTCACTACGCATAGCATCAGCGCGGCCCCACCGGGTCACGAAGATCATCAGCACCCTCACCCCAGGGAGACCCCATGCTGAGACGCGTCCTCACACCCCTCCTGGTCGCGCTGAGCGCACTGGCACTCACGCTGGCGGGCACCGTCACGGCGAGCGCCGCCGAGCAGTCCCAGAACCCCACCGTCCTCTACTACGACTCCAGCCAGGCCGCCGAGTTCACCTCCGTCGTCGCCTCGGCCGTCGACGTGTGGAACTCCAGCGTCGACAACGTCCGTCTGGAGCCCGCCTCCGCCGGGCAGCGCGCAGAGATCCGTGTCATCGCCGACGACGGCTGGCCCCGCGCCCACCTCGGGCCGGTGCGTCCCGGCGGTCAGGTCACCGTCTGGATGGGCCGCCAGGGCACCGCCGAGGGCCACGACCCGCTGCGGATCGCCGCGCACGAGCTGGGCCACAGCCTGGGTCTGCCCGACGCCAAGCCCGGCCCCTGCTCCTCCCTGATGTCGGGCTCCACCGGCGGGGTGGGCTGCACCAACGCCCAGCCCAACGCCTCCGAGCAGGCGCGGGTCGAGGCCAACTACGGTGGCGGGCTCGCCGGTCAGCAAGCCGCTGACGGACAGCTCCTGGTCGACCGCCACTAGGAACACGGGAGGGCCGGCGCTGTCGCGCCGGCCCTCCTCCTGTCGCTCGGGCTACTCCACGACCTCGAACTCCAGGGTGTCGGTGAACGTGCGTCCGTGGACGTCGGTGGCGGTCACCTCGGCGGTGTGCCCACCGGTCTCGAGGTCCTCGGGCAGGTCGAACCGCCACAGGTGCATGGTGCGGTCGGCGACACTGCCGCCGTGGACCAGCTGCTGGGCGACGGCGTGGGGGTCGGAGTACTCCGCGCCGACGTTGACGCCCTCACCACGGAGCCGCTGGGTGCGCTCGGCCTTCGTGGCGGGGGCTCCGTCGAGGCTGACCTCCACGGTGGCGCCGGTGGAGCCGAGGAAGAGGTTGGTGGTCAGCCAGGTGCCGCCCGCCAGGTCCTCGGCGCCGACCACCAGTGGCTCCGCGAGCTCGGGAGCGTCACCGACGGGGTCGGAGTTCCACTCGCGGCGCTCGGTGTACCACGCGCGGTAGGTCGGGCTGTTCAGACCGAGCTGGGTCTGCACGTCGTCGGGCTCGCCGGTGACGGTGTAGCGCTCCCGGAACTGGTTGCCCTCGATGTCGAGGGTCACCACGCCTGGGCGCCCGCCGTCACGGCCGAGGGCCGTGGGGTATCCGTCCTCACCGACCTCGCCGGAGTACCAGTCACCCGAGATCGCGCCCACCGTGAGGTGGGGGAAGGGCAGACCCTCGATCCCGAAGAGCTCCCGCCAGCCCTCGACGTCGTCGCCCGTCCGCAGGTTCTCGATGCTGTGGCTGTGTCCGGCCACCGCGACGGCCTCACGGCCTTCGAGGAGTTCGTGGACCCGCGCGACCTGGTCGACCTGGTGGACCGGGGAGCCCTCGTCGGCGTAGTTGAGCAGTCCGATGTGGCCCGCCACGACGACCAGCTTGTCCTCGTCCACGTGGGCCAGGTCCTGTTCGAGCCAGGTGAGCTGGTCGTCGCTGATCCGGCCGTTGTAGGACGCCCGGCCGTCGGGGGCGCAGTGCTCCTCGATGCCCTCGGGGCTGTCGTCGGCCGCCGTGCAGGGGTAGTCGACGGTGTTCAGGGCCACGACGTGCGCGTCACCGACCTCGTACGAGTAGTACGCGGGGGCCAGCGCCGAGCGGAAGGTGTCGAAGGCGTGCTCCGCGCCGGGGGCGTCGAAGTCGAGGTCGTGGTTGCCGGGCAGGAAGCGCGCCGGCCCGTTGGTCTCGGCGACCAGTTCCCTGATGTCGGGGTAGAGCGACAGGTCGTCACCGGCGACGTCACCGACGAAGAGCGTGCCGCAGCCCGCGTAGTCGTCCCGCTCGGACAGGTCCTTGATGGCCCCGGCGCGCGCGTACTCGATCTCCTGCCGGTCATAGGTCTGGAGGTCACCGGCGATGACGCAGCTCTGCTCCTCGGCGGCGGTCAGTTCGCTCTCCACGAGGGGGAAGTTGACCTCGGACGGCAGTGGGCCGGTGGGCTCGATGCCGCCGTAGCGCAGGTCCGGGGAGCCCTCGGGCAGGTGGTTGTAGTGGAACTGCGGGACGTTGTGCTCGTCCAGCGGCACCTGGTAGCCGGACGGCTGCGTGATCGACACGGTCATGTTGTCGAACGCGGGCAGCTCGTACCGGCCCAGGTCGTCGGTGCGGACCACGTCGCGGCCGTTGGTGACCACGACACCTGCGAGGCCGGTCTCGCCCTCGCTGGCGCCGTCGCGGTCGGTGTCGACGAACACCGTTCCGTGGAGCAGCGGGGTGTCGGGAGCGTCGGCGGGGGTGCGGACGACCTCGATCCCGCCTCGGTAGACGGAGTCGTCCCCGTCGTTCGCGGGCGCCGCCACGGCCGGGGCGATCGCCACGGTCAGGGAGGCGGTGAGGGCGACGACCGTCGAGGCGGTCAGCGCGGCGCGGAGGCCGCGGCGGGTGTGTTCGGTGGGGGTGTGTGTCGTGAGCATGCGGTTGCTCTCCGATACGTGAGGGGACCTGTCCGGTCGGGGGACCGGACCAACGCCACTTTCCTCGACACGGCTGAACGCGGGCACAGGCCCCAGCGAACGGACACCCACGGTTCGGTGACGGCTGGTCTCACTCGGTGACCGGGCACCCCCGACGAAAGTCGGTACGGACCCTCCACCAAAGGGCCCACCCGGGGCCGCGTGTCGTCTTCTTAGGCGACACGACGGAGCGTCCCGCAGGTGGATGTCCGGGAGGGTGCGGCGGACCTAGCGTGGAGTACGTAGCCAGGGGGTCCGGTCCCGCACGACGCCAGGGGCCGGACCCCGGAAGAGACTGAGGAGTCCCGCGATGACACTGCTGAACCTGTTCGAGTCGATGACCCCCGAGACCGGGATCGCCCTGGTCCTCATGATCGGCGCCCTGCTGGTGGGTCTGGCGGCGATCGTGCTCATCATCGCCGCCGTGTTCAGCATCCTGTTCTCCCGGCTGGACGTCCCCATGAAGCTCGTCTGGATCATCCTCGTCTTCCTCGCGCCCCTGATCGGCGCGATCCTGTGGTTCCTGATCGGACGGAACCGGGTTCCGGCCCAGCAGTACGGGTACCGCTGACCCTCCGCCGCGCACGGGCCCGAGCCACCGTCCGGGGCTCGGACCCGTCCTCGTGTCGGGGGTCAGGAACGGTGCACGGTGAGGCTCTCCGTGGCGGCTTCGGCGCTGCTCGCGGAGACCGCCCCGGTGCGGGCGAAGTCCGCCCACACCCGCCGCACCGCGCGGCCGCGCCGGTCGAGCTCCGCCCAGCCGGTGCGGCCGACGAGCCTGGTGTTCTCCCAGGCCTTCCGGTTGCCGAGCAGCAGGGGGAGGTCCACGATGTGGGCGGCGCCGTAGGGGCTGCCCTCCGGCCGCCAGGTGACGGTGTAGCGGGTGGCCCTGCCGCCGGACCTGCGGTGGTGACGGGCGAAGCGCTTGGTCGGACCCGTGTAGATGCGGTACGTGGTGGCCCACACCAGGATCCGGCGCAGGACCGGGCCGGCCAGGGGCAGGGCGGCCAGGCGCTGGATCGGCGGAAGGAACTCGGCGAACAGCCCGGTCTCCTCGCTGGTCGCCCCGATCAGCAGGTCGATCCCGGGGGCCGCCGCTTCCCAGGCGCGGAGCCGGAGGGTCTCGGCGGGCAGGGGTGCGTGCCCGTACTGGGTGCCGAACGGCATGGCGCTGGCCAGGCCGTGCCCCTTGGCGGCGGCACTCGCCCGTTCTTCGAGGGCGACCAGGTCGGCGGCGCTGGCCTCCGGGTCGGGCACGCCGACGGCCCGCCCCATGGCCTCGGACATCCGGGACCGTCCGGTGATGATGCCCAGCGGGGCGCTCTGGACCACGGCGCGACGGAACAGACCCTCGGCGCCCTGGCTGATCATGAGGTGGGCGACGGCGTCGCCTCCGGCGGACTGACCGAAGAGGGTGACCAGCTCCGGGTCGCCGCCGAAGGCCGCGATGTTGGCCCGGACCCACCGCAGCGCCTGGATCTGGTCGAGGAGGCCGAGGTTGGCGGGGGCGGTGTCTCCGAGGCGCAGGTAGCCCAGCACCCCCAGCCGGTAGGTGATTGCCACGACGATGACGCGCTGCTCGGTGACGAGCCGGGTGGGGTCGAAGATCTCCATGTCCCCGGCTCCGGTGACATAGGAACCGCCGTGGATCCACACCATGACGGGCAGGCGCTCGTCCTCGGTGACGTCAGCGGGGAAGGTGACCGAGAGCCGCTGGCAGTCCTCGTCGTGGCGGCCCACCGAGACCCCGTCGACCGCCGCCGAGACCACCTTGGAGGTGAGCTGCGGTGAGGCGGGTCCGGGCCGGGTGGCCTGGAAGGGCTCGGTGAACGGCGGCACGGGCCGGGGCGGCGCGAACCGTTCGGCGCGCGCGTAGGGGACGCCGAGCGCGCGGACCACCTCGCCCCGCACCACGCCGACGACGGGTCCGGTCGGGGTCTCGACGCGGCGGAGCTCGTCCCGGGCGACGGAGGTCTGTTCAGTCATGGTTCCCATCCTGGTGCGGGGCACGCCGTCGACACCGCGTTCGGAGGTGCGACACCCGACGCGAGGATAGTCCACACCGACCTCCGGAGTCGGACGCGGCGGGAGCGTCGGCTCAGAACCGGCTCCCGGGGACGGCCACACTGACCCTCCCCCCGAAGGCCTCCCGCGCGTGTCGGCGGCCCTCGTCCCAGTCGGCGGGGCTGGCGAAGTGGGTGAGCACCAGGTGGCGCGCGTCGGCCTCGGCGGCCAGCTCCCCCGCCATCCGGGCCGTGAGGTGGCCGTGTCCGTGCAGGGCCTGCTCATCCGCCTCCAGGTAGGTGGCCTCGCACACGAACAGGTCGGCCTCACGGGCGGCCTCCGCCACCGGGGCGCAGTGGCCGGTGTCGGAGGAGAACGCCACGGTACGGCCGTCCGGTGCCTCGAAGCGCAGCGCGGCCGAGGGCACGCTGTGGTGCGCCGCGAACGAGCGGAACGCCACCCCGTCCACCTTGTGCACGGTCCGGCCGTCCCTCGGCATCGCCGTGATCCCGAAGGACTGCGTGATGGGCTGGTTCATGGTCGGCAGGGTGGGGATGCCGAAAACCGCGTCGAAGGCGGCCACCCGGTGGGCCTCGCCCTCCGGGAGGAACAGCGGGACGCGGGGCAGCACCTCCGGGAAGGTCCACCGGTAGGCCCAGGCCATGAGGTCCAGGCTGTGGTCGGCGTGCATGTGCGTCACGACGATCCCGCGCAGCTGGTCGAGCCCGTACCGGGAACAGTAGGCGAGCAGCGACCCGGGCCCGGCGTCGACCAGGACCAGACCGGTCTCCGTGTGGAGCAGGTAGCAGGAGGCGGGTCCCTCCTTGGTGGGGGCGGTCGCGTTCGATCCGAGGATCTCCAGTTCCAGCATCGTGTTCCTCTCGTGGTGCGGGGTGGCGGTGGTCGTCGGGCGGGGCGGGGCCGGGGTCCGTTCAGGCCCGGGGTGAGAGCAGGGTGGCCCGCCCCGGGGCCACCGCCAGCGACACCGACCGGCCGATCCGGGCGTCCGGTGGCACCCGGACCCCCAGGAGGCGCTCCCCCGCCCGGACGGTGAGGTGCACGCCGTCGCCGGTGAACTCCGAGTGCGTCACCTCCGCGAGCAGCGCCGCCGCGTCCGCGTCGTCCGTGACCGTGAGACTGTCGTGGCGCAGCAGCAGCCGGACGGCCCCGTGCCCGGTGGGTCGCACCGCCAGGTCGCCGACCGGGATCCGCCAGCGTCCGTCCAGGGTCACGGCGTGCCCGTCGGCGACTTCGGCGTCTAGGAGCACCGCGCCGGCGAGGAAGTCCGCGACGAACGCGTCCACCGGGTCGTCCCAGAGCCGTTGGGGCGTGTCGAACTGGACCAGTCTCCCGTCACGCAGCAGGGCGATCCGCGATCCCAGGGACAGGGCCTCGCGTTGGTCGTGGGTGACGATGAGGGTGGCGCACTCGGTGGCGGCCAGCATGGCGGCCAGTTCCCGGCGCAGTCCCCCGCGCAGCTGCGGGTCCAGCGCGGCCAGGGGTTCGTCCAGGAGCAGGGCGTCGGGCTGGATGGCGAGCGCCCGAGCCAGGGCGACCCGCTGGCGCTGCCCTCCGGAGAGCTGGTCGGGGCGGCGTTCGGCGAGGTCGGAGAGGTGCGTCAGCTCCAGCATCTCCCTGACCCGCTCCTCGCGGCGAGGCGTCGCGGTGCCACGGGCGCGCAGCCCGTAGCCGATGTTGGCGGCCACGCTCATGTGCGGGAAGACCGCGTAGTTCTGTGGGACGAGGCCGATGTCGCGCCGGGCCGGGCTGAGGCCGGTGATGTCGCGCCCGGCCAGGCCGACGACCCCCTCCGCGACGGGGACCAGCCCGGCCACGGCCCGCAGCGTCGTGCTCTTGCCGCAGCCCGACGGGCCGATGACGGCGACCGTCTCGGCCGGGGCCACGTCCAGGGAGACGTGCTCCACCGCCGTCGTGGAGCCGTAGCGCACGGTGAGGTCGTCCACGGTCAGCCCGGCCGGGCGTACGGCGGTCGGCGTGGGGTCAGTGGTGGGTACGGCGGCTGGGGTGCTCACGGGGTCCTCCCTGGGGCCCGGCGCCGGGCCAGGACGATGGCGGTCAGTACCGGCGCGACGAAGGCCACGAAGATCATCGACTGCGCCGAGGCGAGTTCGAGGCGCTGGGTGGAGTAGGAGTCGAACAGCGCGAAGGGCGCGGTGGGTGTGGCGGGCGGGTTGACGAAGAAGCTGACGTTGAACTCACCGAAGGACAGGGCGAAGACCATCGTCACGGCCTGGGTGACGGCGACCAGGCAGGCCGGGACGGTGATGGTCCGCAGGACACGGACCGCACCGGCGCCGAGGCTGCGCGCGACGCTCTCGTTGGTGCGCAGCTCGTCGTCGGCCAGCGCGGGCACCAGGGCCGCGAGGGTGAACGGCAGTGTGAAGACCAGGTGGCCCAGGACCAGCAGCAGACCGCTGGGGCGCAGCATCGGGTAGGTGCCGACCAGTGCGACGCTCAGCGCGATGCCGGGCACGGCCAGCGGCACGTTCACCAGATAGCCGGTCAGGCGGGTCAGGACCGAGGGGTGGCGGGCCACCCACCAGGCCAGGGGGCCGCCGACGGCCAGGTTCAGCACCACCACCAGGGCCGCCACGGCCAGGCTGCGGCCGATGACCGGAGCCAGCGGCGGCCAGGCGTGGGCGAACCAGTCCAGGGTGAGGCCGCCTCCCCAGGGCCCCTGGGAGAAGTCGACGCTGGTGGCGGCGACGAGGGTGGCCAGGAGCGGGATGACCACGAACGCGCAGGTCAGGCGAGTGATGAGTCGGGTCACGAGGCCACCGCCCTGCGGACGGCACGGGCCAGGACACGCCCCAGGACCAGAGCCAGCACGGCCGTCGCGGCGAGGATCACCGCGAGGGTGGACGAGGCGGCGAGCCGGTACCCGGTGGTGAGTTCGTTGGCGACGTTGAGCGGCAGGAGCCGCACCCCCTCGGACAGGGTGGCGACCGTGCCGTACCCGCCCAGGGCGACCGCGATCGCGGTGCCGCTGGTCTCGATCGCGGCGGGCAGCAGCAGGGGCAGGGTGACGGTGAGGAACACGCGCGGGCGGGAGGCGCCCAGCGTGCGGGCGCTCTCGGTCAGCGAGGGGTCCAGGGTGGCGGCGGCGCCGCGCAGCGGGCCCAGCACGCGGGGCAGCGAGAAGTAGAGGTAGGCGATGAGGAGCCCCGAGAAGGTGTAGGCCAGCCCGGAGAAGCCGTCCCACGCCAGGCCGAGCAGCCCGGTGCGTCCGGTGAGGACGATCGCGAAGAACCCGATGATGATGCCGGGCAGCGCGATGGGCAGGGTGAGCAGGGCGTCGGTGGCGGCGCCGCCCCGGCGGCCCGCGCGGTCGTCGTCCGCCTGGCGCAGCACCACGGGCACCGCGACGCAGAGCGTGATCAGGACCGAGCCCACGGCGATGTACAGGGAGTTCAGGAGCGCCTCGCGGACGGTCACCGAGCCGAGGGCCCGAGCGTAGTGCTCCAGTGTGGGGCCGCCGTCAGCCGGGGGCTGGCCCAGGCCGAGCGAGTTGGCGACCATGACCAGGACGGGGTAGGCGCTGAACAGTCCGATGACGACCAGGGCGGGGAGGGCGGCGAGCCAGGCGGGGGCGTGCGGCGCGCCCCTGCGGGTGGCGGGTCCGACGCCCGCACCGGTGACGACGGCCGCGCGACCTCCGGCGGCGGTACGGGAGGGCATTAGAAGCCGACCTCGTCCTGGTAGAGCTCGATGAACTCCTGCTGCCGCTGGCCCTGCTCGACGTAGTCGACGGTGGTGGCCCGCTCGTACTCCTCGGGCGGGAGCACCTTGTCGGCCAGCTCGTCGGGCATCTCTCCGATCACCGGGCGCATGTACCCGGCGGCGAACAGGCCCTGGCCCCGCTCGGAGAAGTAGAAGTCGAGGAGTGCGCGGCCGTTGTCCTCGTTGGGGGCGCCCTCGACCAGACCGACGATGTAGGGGATCTGGAGCGAGCCCTCCTCGGGGATGACGACGGACACGTTGGCGCCCTCGTCGCGGAGCTTGTAACCGTTGAAGTCGGTGTCGACGAGGATGGGGATCTCGCCCTGGGCGACCTTGGCGGTGGCGGTCTGGGCGGAGGTGGAGGCCCCGTTGTCCTTGAGGCCGTTGAGGTAGTCCAGGCCCGGACCCCAGTCGTCGAAGTCGCCGCCCAGGGCGACGTTGACGGCGGTGGCGGCGGAGTAGCCGACGGCGGCCTGGGTGGGGTCGAGGTAGCCGACCTTCCCCTCGTACGCGGGGTCCAGCAGGTCGTCCCAGCCGCGCGGGACGGGGGCGCCGTCGAGGTGGTCCTCGTTGACGATGAACGCGATGGTTCCGGTGTGCACGCTGGTCCAGGCGCCGTCGGGGTCACGGAGCTCGTCGGGGACCTGGTCGGCGCCCTCGGGCACGTACTCCTGGAGGACCCCCGCCTCCACCAGCTGTTCACCGAAGGCGATACCGGTGTAGGCGACGTCCGCGACCGGGGAGCCCTTCTCCGCCTGGAGCGCGGCCAGGGCCTGCCCCGAGTTCTTGGGGTCGTTCGGGGCGGTCACTCCCGTCTCCTCGGTGAAGGCGCGCAGGACCTCGCCGTAGTTCCCCCACTCGGAGGGCGAGTTGTAGGTGATGACGACCCCGCCGTCACCCGAGGCCGACCCCGGCGGGGCGTCGACGTTCCCGCACGAGGCCAGGGCCAGCACGGAGAGGGTCACGGCGGCGCCGGTGAGCGCCGTGCGTCGGTGGGACATGAGGGCTCCGAAGGGTGGTCGGGCGGCCCGGGCGGCGGGCCGGGGAGTGGGTCGGGGGGCGCTTCGTGATGAAACGATTCACCACAGGGGTGACCTGCGCGGTCGTGACGGGTGTCCGGAGGGTCAACGGCCCGGGAACCCTCGGCCAATCCCGACGCCCCGCCGCGGGCGACCCGCCCGCCGACCATCCGACGCGGGCCCTGGTACGAGCCGTGTTCGCCCGGTGGACACCGCTCCCGCCCGCCCCGCTCACTCGTGGAGCGTCCGCCGACGTCCGGCATCATGGCCGGACACCTCCCCTTCGGAAGGACCTCCATGCCCGCCTCCCGCAAGCGCGTGACCCTGCGCGACGTCGCCACCAGGGCCGGGGTCTCGGTCGCCCAGGCCAGCTTCGCGCTCAACGGCCAGGGCCGGGTGGCTCCGGCGACCGTGGAACGGGTACGCAGGGCCGCCAGCGACCTCGACTACCAGGTGGACGGCCGTGCGCGGGCGCTGCGCACGGGTCAGCGGTCGGCCTACGGCGTGGTCATCCGCAACATGCGCAACCCCTTCTTCCTCGACGTGCTGCGCGGTATGGAGGTGCGGGCGCACCGGGAGGGCGCGTTCCTGCTCATCCTCAGTTCCGACTACGACGTGGACCGCGAGGCCGCGGCGCTGCGCAGGCTCGCCGCCGAGGGGGTGGGCGGGGTGGCCATCAGCCCGATCGGCCGCCACGGTCCGCTGGCCGCCTGGCTCCCCCGTCACCCCGACGTGCCCGTGGTGGCCTTCAACCGCACGCCCGAACCCGCGCCGCCCGAGGGCGACCGGCTGTCCACGGTGGGACCGGACGACGGGGCAGCCGTCGACCTGGCGCTGGAGCACCTGCGTGCCCGGGGCCACCGTGCTCCCACGCTGGTCATGGCACCCGAGGGCCTGGCCGCCGACTGGGGGCGCGAGGAGGCGTTCGTCCGCCGCTGCGCGGAGTGGGGGCTGGCCGGGACAGTGGTGCGCTGTCCGCTGGACCACGACAGCATCGCCCGCATGGTCGTGGAGCGGGTGGGCGCGTCCGCCGGTGGCGGGACGGCAGGACACGAGGCGTTCGTGGTCAACTCCGACTACCTCGGCTCAGCCGTGTACGCCGCCGCCCGCTCCCTGGGGAGCCGGGTGGGCCGGGACCTCAGCGTGGTCGGGCACGACGACCTGGCCACCTCGGAGCTGCTCGACCCCGGCCTGACCACCGTGGGGGTGGATCGCGAGCTGCTGGGCGACCACGCCATGCGCCTGCTGGTCTCCCCTGACGAGGCCCCCGAGGGGCGCCGTGTGCGGCTTCCCGTGCACCTGGTGGAGCGGAACTCGGTGGCCCTCCTCCACGACTGACGCACCAGCCCCCGGACCGGAGAGACGCCGTGAACCGGGCCAGCGCGGCGCCCCCGGACGGGGACCACACCGTGAAAGCGTTCACGGCCACACACCAGCGTGGTGGGTCGCACCCCGGCGTCTCGGGCCCAACCTGGACAAACGCACGTAGACTCGGCCGGTCTACCGGGGCCTCCGGTGGGCGCTTCCGATTGAGGGGCAACCTCTTCTCCATGTCTTCCACCCCGAGCACACCTGTGCCCGAAACCGGCCGACGTCCCGATCCCTGGGTGCTCGGAGTCTCCGGCGGCCTGCTGATCGCGTTCGTCCTGGCCGCGCTCATAGCCCCCGCCGGGGTCAACTCCGCCGTCGACACGGCGTTCGCGTGGTCGGCGCGCTGGTTCGGCGCCTACTGGCAGGTCCTGCTCCTGGCCACCGTCGGCGTCGCCACGGTGCTGGCCTTCTCCCGCTACGGGCGGGTACGTATGGGCGGGACCGACGCCCCCGCGTTCACCTGGTTCCGCTGGGTCGCCATGGTCCTGACCACCCTGCTCGCCGCCGGCGGTGTCTTCTGGGCCGCCGCCGAGCCCCTCGCCCACTACGTGGACCCGCCGCCGCAGTACGCCGACACGGCGGGCGGCATGGAGGGCGCCTCGGTCGCCCTCGCGCAGACCTTCGTCCACTGGGGCTTCCCCGCCTGGGCGATCGGCGGTTCGCTGGCCACGCTGGTGATGATGCGCGGCGTGGAGAAGGGCCTGCCCCTGCGGCCCCGCACGCTGCTGTGGCCGGTCATGGGTGACCGGATCCGCACGCACTGGATCGGCACCGTCGCGGACATCAGCTGCGTGGTCGCGGTGGTCGCCGGAACGGTCGGCCCGATCGGCTTCCTCGGCCTCCAGATGTCCTACATCGGCGGCGAGATGTTCGGGGTCGGATCCGGGTTCGGCACCCAGGTGGCGATCATCGTGGGTCTGACAGTCGTGGCGACCGTGTCGGTGCTCAGCGGTCTCGACCGGGGCATCCAGCTGCTCAGCCGGATCAACGTCTGGGCCGCGCTGGCGCTGGTCGTGTGCGTCGTTGGTCTGTCCTCCCTGCCCTTCGTGGTCGACCTGTTCCTCCAGGCCAGCGCCGTGCACGTTCGTGAGTTCGTGCCGATGGCGCTCTTCCGGGGCGACACCGAGTGGCTCGGCTACTGGACGGTCTTCTTCTTCGGCTGGTTCATCGGCTACGGCCCGATCATGGCCATCTTCATCGCGCGCATCTCGAAGGGCCGCACGGTCCGACAGATCTACGTGGGCGCCACCGTACTGCCCGCCGTGATCACCTCCCTGTGGTTCACGGCGCTGGGCGGCAGCGGTCTGTGGCTCGAACAGCGCGACCCGGGGGCCATCTCCGGCCCGTACGAGGAGCACGGCCTGCCCGCCGCAGCGCTCGCCATCGTGCAGGCCCTGCCGATGAGCGCCGTGCTGGCGCTGGTCATGGTGGTCGTGACGCTCATCTTCTTCGCGGCCACCCTCGACGCCATGTCGTACTCGATCTCGTCCTCCAGCATGCGCGCGGGCGAGCCCATCCCGTGGGTGCGGGCGTTCTGGTGCGTGGGCATGGGCGCCGCCGCCATCGCGCTGCTGACCGTGGGCGACAACGGGGTCCAGGCACTCCAGTCGTTCATCGTGGTGACCGCCGTGCCGGTGGGTCTGATCCTGCTGCCCACGCTGTGGAGCGCGCCGCGCCTGGTCAGGGAGATGGCGGTGGAGCAAGGGATCGTCTCCTCTCCCGCCTCCCGCCCGGAGTCGGAGGACAAGGAGCCCGGGTCCTCCGCCGGGACCGAGGGCACCGAGGCTGAGCGGGTGACCGTCGGCTAGGGCCCGTCAGCGACGGGGCACACGGGGCGTCGATGACCGGTGGTGAGACCGGCTTCGACGCCCTCGTGCGTTCCCGCGGTCCTGGTCGCGGGCCCCGCCAGCGGAACCGCGCGCCCCGGCGGACACCCGCCCCAGCCTGGCCCGGACGGCGACCGTCGCGCACAGCACCACGGCGGCCCCGCCGAGGACCGTGGGCCAGGTCAGCTGCTCACCGAGCAGCAGCGCGGCCCATCCGAGGGTCATCACGGGCTGGGTGAGCTGGATCTGGCTCACCCGGGTCATGGGACCGATCGCCAGCCCCCGGTACCAGGCGAAGAACCCCAGGTACATACTGACCACCGCCAGGTAGGCGAACGAGGCCCACTCGGCCGGGGTCCCGCTCGGCGGCTGCCGGGCCACGGCGACGCCGCAGAGGGCGATCATGAGCGGCGCGGCGACCACCAGCGCCCAGGAGACGGTCTGCCAGGCGCCCAGCTCGCGGGCGAGGAGACCGCCCTCCGCGTAGCCGATCGCGGCGGCGACCACCGCGCCGAGCAGGAGCAGGTCGGACCAGACCAGGCCGTGCCCGCCCCCGGCCCCCTGGACGGCCGCGAATCCCACGGCCGCGACCGCGCCCACCGCCGCCATGGTCCAGAACAACACCGGGGGCCGTTCGTGGCCGCGCAGCACCGCCGTCACCGCGGTCGCGGCGGGCAGCAGGGCGATCACGACCGCGCTGTGGCTGGCCGAGGCGGTGGTGAGGGCGAACGAGGTGAGTAGCGGAAACCCGACCACCACACCGCCGGCGACGAAGGCCAGGCGGACCCACTGGTTACCCCGGGGCAGGTGCTGCCGGGTGAGCGTGAGCGCGACGGCCGCCAACAGGGCCGCGACCACAGCGCGAGCTGAGCCGACGAACAGGGGCGACAGAGTCCCGCCCGCCACGGCCACACGGGTGAGGGGCACCGTCAGGGAGAAGGCCCCGACCCCGAGAAGCCCCCACCAGAGCCCGGTTCGCGTGGATAGCACCCGGGGCTGATCGAGAGTAGCGCTACTATTGATCCTCATGTCCAACGATAGCAGTGCACGCATCGTCGAAGGGCTGCGCACGTGGATCGCCGGCGCGCCGCCCGGGGCCCGCCTGCCCTCCACCCGCGCACTTGTGGCCCAGTACGCCGCGAGTCCGGTCACGGTGCAGCGGGCCCTGCGCACACTCGCCGCCCAGGGGGTCGTGGAGAGCCGCCCGGGCGTGGGCACCTTCGTGCGCGCGGTCCGGGTCGCCCGACCCCACGACTACGGCTGGCAGACCGCCGCTCTCGGCGCCCCACGGCACCACTCCCCCGGCCTGAACACGGCGCTGCGCACCCCGCCCAACGACGCGGTCGCGCTCCACTCGGGATACCCGGACCGGGACCTGCTTCCGGAGCGCCTGGTGCGCGCGGCCTTCGCGCGCGCCGCCCGGGGTGAGGCGACCGTGAGCCGACCCCCGACCACCGGACTGCCGGACCTCCAGACCTGGTTCGCCCACAGCCTCGGCTCCCACACTCCCGTGGGGGTCACACCGCCCGCCGCCGGAGACGTGATCGTGCTTCCGGGAAGCCAGAGCGGGCTGGGTTCGGTCTTCCGTTCGCTGGTCGGTGCCGGACGCCCGCTCCTGATCGAGTCGCCCACCTACTGGGGCGCCACCCGCGCCGCCGCGCGTGCGGGCGTGGAGGCGGTCCCGATCCCGAGCGGGGCCGACGGCCCGGACCCGGACGAGCTGGACCGCGCCTTCGAACGGACCGGAGCCCGGGTGCTGTACGCGCAGCCCAACTTCGCCAACCCCACCGGGGCCCGATGGTCCACGGACCTCGGCGACCGCGTGTTGGAGACCGTGCGGCGCCACGGCGCGTTCCTGGTGGAGGACGACTGGGCGCACGACCTCGGGATCGACGCGGAGCCGACCCCACTGGCCGCGCGGGACGACGGCGGGCACGTGGTGTACCTGCGTTCGCTCACCAAGAGCGTGTCCCCGTCGGTGCGCGTGGCCGGGATGGTCGTCCGGGGCCCCGCCCGGGAACGCGTCCTCGCCGACGTCCAGGCCGAGGCCATGTACGTCAGCGGGGTGTTGCAGGAGGTGGCGCTGGACGTCGTCACCCAGCCCGCCTGGCGCACCCACCTGCGGGGGTTGCGGCAACAGCTGGCCGCCCGCCGTGACCTGCTGGTCGAGGCCCTGCGGGAGCACGCCCCCACCGCCTACCTGGACGCGGTCCCGCAGGGCGGGCTCAACCTGTGGTTGCGGCTGCCGGACGCCACCGACCTCTCCGGTGTCGTCCGTGAGTGCGAGGAGGCGGGGGTCCTCGTGGCTCCGGGAGGCGAGTGGTTTCCCGCCGAACCCACCGGCCCCCACCTTCGACTCAACTACGCCGGTCCCCGACCCGGTGCCTTCCCCGAGGGGGCGCGGGTGCTGGGCCGGGCCCTGGCGCACGGCTGAGGGCTCCCTTCGGTCCCCGCCTCCCGGATCCCTTCGGTGGGTCCGGAGAACGCCCTACACCCTCCTCCCGGTCAGGGCCAGGAGACGGGTCTGGGGGTCGGCGTCGTCGTCCACGGGGACCGGCCCCGCGAACAGGGAGCTCCCGGACAGGACCCCGGCGTTCTCGCTGGCCCAGGCCAGGAGCTCCGCCACCAGGGCGGGGTCGAGCCGTTCGTCGGCGCCGACCGCCCTGGCCAGGTCCCAGGCGTGGATCCCCAGGTCGAAGGTCATCTGCCACAGGTACACGCGGCCCGGGACGTCACCGAAGGACAGGTGGACCGTCCGCTCCAGTGAGGAGGGGGCCAGCCAGGCGGTGCGGGCCTCCCTGGAGGCGACGGACCAGGTGGTGGCGGGTTCCTCGCCGAGCATGTCGCCGTCGAACCGGTCCCCCACCTCCTCGATGGTCGCGCCGTCGAGCAGGGACGGGACCCACATCTGTTCGGTGGTGAGGTGGTTGACCAGGTCGTGCACGTCCCAGTCCGTACAGGGGGTGGGCCGTGCCCAGTCGGTCAGGGCCACCTCCGCGACGCGGCGGTCGAACTCCGCCATCGCGGTGCCGTGCAGGTCGGCCAGGTCGGCCATGGTGTCTCCCCGTGATCGGATGCCGTTCCGGAGCTGCCTACCCGGTGCCCCCGGCCCGCCAAACCGGTGGGACCCGGCGTGCGAGACTGAGGGCGGCGCATGGAGCAGATCTGAGAGGTTGGACCCCCGTGGAACGCGGTCATGACATCGTCCTGTTCGGCGCGACCGGCTACACCGGGGCGCTGACCGCCGAGTACCTGGCCACCAACGCCCCGCGCGGGCTGCGGTGGGCGCTGGCGGGCCGGGACCGGAACCGTCTGGAGGCGGTGCGGGCGGAGCTGGCCGAGATCGACCCGGACCGGCCGCTGCCGGAGCTGCTGCTGGCCGACGTCGAGGACACCGCCTCGATCCGCGCCCTCGCCGCCTCGGCGCGGGTGGTCGTCTCCACGGTGGGCCCCTACGGCGAACGCGGCGAGCCCCTGGTGGCCGCCTGCGCGGCCGAGGGCACCGACTACGTGGACCTGTGCGGCGAGCCCGCCTTCGTGGACCTCATGTACGTCCGTCACCACGCCACCGCCGTGCGCACCGGGGCGCGGATCGTGCACGCCTGCGGATTCGACTCGATCCCCCACGACCTCGGCGCGCTGTTCACCGTCGAGCAGCTGCCCGAGGGGGTGCCGTTGCACGTGGAGGGGTTCGTCCGGGCTCGGGGGAACGTCTCGGGGGGCACCCTGCACTCGGCCGTGGACGCCTTCGCGGACCCGGCGGGCATGCTGGCTGCGGCCCGGGAGCGGCACCGGGTCGAGGACGGCCCCCGGGACCGTAGGGTCCGGATCGACCACCGCGGCCGTCCCCGCACCCGGCTGGCGCGGGGGTGGACCGTCCCGCTGCCGACCTTGGACCCCCGGGTGGTGGTCAGGTCGGCGGCGGCCCTCGAACGGTACGGGCCGGACTTCACCTACGGCCACTACGCGGCCTTCCGGCGGTTCGGCAGCGCCCTGGGCGCGGTCGGCGGGGCGGCCGGGGTGATGGCCGCCGCCCAGGTGAGGCCGTTGCGGGACCGGCTGAAGTCGCTGCGCCCACCCGGTGCGGGACCCACCGAGGAGGAGCTCGCCAACGGGTGGTTCACCGTGCACTTCTCGGGTTCGGGCGGCGGCCGCCGGGTGCACACGCTGGTGTCGGGCGGCGAGCCCGGGTACGGGGCCACCTCGGGGATGCTCGCGGAGTCGGCGCTGTGCCTGTGGGAGGACGACCTGCCGCCGACTTCCGGCCAGGTGACCACCGCCGTGGCCATGGGCGGGGCCCTCATCCGGCGGCTGCACCGGGCCGGGGTCGACTTCGAGGTCCTGCGCACGGTCGAGGGCTGAGGGAGGCGGGCGCCCCCGCCCGGTCGGGGTTCCCTTCCTAGACTGTCCGGGTGACAGACACGCCCGAGACCCCCCGTGGCACCACGCCCGTTCCCGACGCCCCCACACCCCCTCCGGACCGACGGGGCCCGGGACCGGTGGCCTTCGTCCTCGGCGGCGGCGGGGTGCGCGGCGCCGTCGAGGTGGGCATGATCCGCGCCCTGCTGGAGGACGGGATCACCCCGGACCTCGTGGTGGGGACGTCCATCGGGGCGATCAACGGCGCGGTGCTGGCCGCCGACCCCTCCTGGACGGCGGTGGAGCGGCTGACCCGGACCTGGACCTCCGAGGAGGCCAACACGGTGTTCGGGGAAGCGGTGGGCCGTCAGCTGCACCGGATCGTGACGACCCGCACCCACCTGATCTCGCCCGAGCCGCTGCGCCGTCTCCTGGTCAGGACGCTGGGGCCGGATCCCGTGTTCGCGGATCTGGCGGTACCGCTGCGGGTGGTGGCGGCCAGCATCGAGCGCGCCGCCGAGCACTGGTTCTCGGAGGGGCCGCTGATCGAGGCGGTCCTGGCCTCCTCGGCCGTCCCGGGGCTGCTGCCGCCCGTCCGGATCGACGGCGAGCACTTCATGGACGGCGGGATCGTCAACTCCATCCCGATCGAGGCGGCCGTGCGGGCGGGCGCGCGCACGGTGTACGTGTTGCAGGTGGGCCGGGTGGAGGAGCCGCTCTCAGTGCCGACCAATCCGGTGGAGACAGCGCGGGTGGCCTTCGAGATCGCGCGCCGCCACCGCTTCGCACGGGATCTGGCGACACTGCCGGAGGACGTCCGCCTGCACGTGCTGCCCAGCGGGGGATCCCTGGACGGCGACGACAGGCCCCTGGCGTTCCGGCGGCTGGACACCGTGCGGGAGCGGATCGACCGCGCCTACGAGGCCTCCCGGGGCTACCTGGCCCGGTCCGGGGCGACCTGACCCCGACCGGTGTCGGGAGACGGGCGGGCGCGATGCCCCCGGGAGTCGGCCCTAGACCGTCACGTGCAGGGCGTACACTCCCTCGGTCGTGGCCAGTACCACCACCCGATCCGGGGCGGCGACCAGGTCCTCCAGCTCGCCCGGCCAGGTCCCGGGGATCTCCACGACCGGCTGTCCCGGGCGGTCCAGATACCGGACGCGCAGCCGGTCCAGGTACCAGGAGCCCAGGCCGCCGGGCCGGGCGTCCTCCTCCTGGTAGACCGCGATCGCCTCGCCCTCCCACTCGACCAGGGACACCAGCGTGCGGGGACCGCCCAGCTCCGCGACCAGTTCCAGGTCGGGCAGGGAGTGGATCCGCCCCGCGACCGCCAGCAGGGAGCGCCCGCCCACCCGGGCCGCCACGGTCTCGGAGTCGGCGTGGCTCTCCACCTCGCCCAGGTACTCGCCGTCCTCCAGCCGGTACACGCGCTCGCGGGGGTGTTCGTAGTCAG
The DNA here is from genome assembly GCF_965344335.1 of Nocardiopsis eucommiae. NCBI lineage: Bacteria > Bacillati > Actinomycetota > Actinomycetes > Streptosporangiales > Nocardiopsidaceae > Nocardiopsis > Nocardiopsis eucommiae. Next base: position 26,585 of record NZ_CBDRIY010000041.1, on the reverse strand, counting down.
CGAGGATGACCGGGTCGAACCCCGGGTCCTGTCCCGGGGCGACCAGGAAGTCACCGGCGAAGGACATCCGCTCCCCCCGTGCCTCGTGGCCCGGGCGGGAGTCCGTGAGGTCGGGAACGGTGGCTCCCGTGAACGGGTCCACCGCCCACCACCGGGTCCCGCCGTCGCCGTCCTCACCGAAGAGCAGGACCACCGCCTCCTTGTCCAGGACGCGCAGGGCCACGTCGTCGGGCCACAGCTCGCCGGGCTCCGCGAGGTCGGTCTCCAGCAGGGGAGTTCCGGTGCTCGGGTCGCGGACCGTCACCGAGCGCCGGGAGGCCTGCACCAGGACCGTGCCGGGCCACTCCTGTCCCTCGGGTGACCGCGCCAGGTTGACCGGTCCCTGCGCCTCGAAGGCGGTGCCCAGGGGACGCAGGGAGCGGGTGTCGAAGGCCCGGGCCTCGTACCGCGACTTCCGGGGATCGGGGTTCGGGTCGACGTCGCCGTGAACGAGGACCGTCCGCTCCGCCAGGAACAGGCGGGGAAACCTCAACCCCCTGCGCCACAGCCGTTCCGCGCGCACGCGTGAACCTCCCCCAGTTCCGTCCTACGTATCCGCTCGCCACAAAAACCGTAGCGGGTGCCAGATCGGACCGCCCACTGATCGGGCAGCCCGTAGGTGGATCAGCACCGATGGTTCCACACCCGCCCCGGTGAATATCCGGACAGGGCGGTCATGCCCCACTCCGGCCCCGGAAAGGGCTCGGGCTACGGACAGCCGAAAACCGTCGACCACGTCCGGCGAACCGGGTCTCCGGTGACCGAATCCCGGGTGCGCACGCTTCCGACGGCGTGAACGGCGACGGGCCGCCTCCCGTCAGGGGAGGACGGCCCGTGCGCTCGGGAACGTCGCGCTCAGCGCGGCAGGCGCTCGGCCAGCCAGGCCTCGACGTCGGCCGAGGACCGCGGGAGACCGGCCGACATCACGGTGCGGCCCTCCTCGGTCACCAGGACGTCGTCCTCGATGCGCACGCCGATGCCGCGCAGCTCCTCGGGGACGGTGAGGTCGTCGGGCTGGAAGTACAGGCCCGGCTCCACGGTGAGGACCATGCCCGGCCTCAGGTCGCCGTACAGGTGGTTCTCCTGGCGGGAGACGGCGCAGTCGTGCACGTCCATGCCGAGCATGTGGCCGGTGCCGTGCAGGGTGTACCGGCGCTGGAGGCCCAGCTCCAGGACGCGGTCGACCGGGCCCTCGAGCAGGCCCCACTCGACCAGGCCCTCGGCCAGCGCGCGCTGGGAGGCCTCGTGGAAGGCGGTGAAGGGCCGACCCGGCGCCACGGCGGCGATTCCGGCTTCCTGGGCCTCGTAGACGAGGTCGTAGACCTTGCGCTGGAGGTCGGTGAAGGTGCCCGAGACCGGCATGGTGCGGGTGACGTCGGCGGTGTAGAGGGTGGTGGTCTCCACACCGGCGTCCAGCAGGAGGAGGTCGCCCTCGCGGACGGGGCCGTCGTTGCGGGTCCAGTGCAGGGTGGTGGCGTTGGCACCGGAGGCGGCGATGGTGCCGTAACCGACGTCGTTGCCCTCCACACGGGCACGCAGGAAGAAGGTGCCCTCGACGTAGCGCTCGGAGGTGTCCTTCGCCTGCGGGAGCGCCTTGGCGACGTCACCGAAGCCGCGCACGGTGGCGTCCACCGCGAGCTGGAGCTGGGCGACCTCCCACTCGTCCTTGACCAGGCGGTGGTCGGCCAGGACGACACCGAGGTCCTCGTCCTGCCGCGCGGACTTCGCGCGGGCCTCGTCGTCGGCGTCGGCCCGCAGCTCGTCCACCAGGGCGTCGATCTCGGCGTCGTGGCCGCGGACCACGCGGGTGGTGACGGAAGCGTCGGCGCGCAGTTCGGCGGGCAGCCGGCGCACGTCGGCGGTGGGCACGCCCAGGAGGTCGGAGGCCTCACCGAGGCTGTTGCGGCGGCCGGTCCACAGCTCGCCGTAGCCGCCGAGCCAGAACTCGCCGTTGTCGCGGTTGGAGCGCGGCTTGAGGTGGAGGACCACGTCGTGGCCACCGTCGGCCCTCGGGGTGAACACCAGGCAGTTGCCGTCGGTGGTGTCACCGGTGAGGTAGGCGTAGTCGGTGGCGGCACGGAAGGGGTACTCGGTGTCGTTGGAGCGGGTCAGGAGCTGACCGGAGGGGATGACCAGCCGGTCGCCGGGGAAGGCGGCGCTGAGCGCGGCCCGGCGTCGGGCGGTGTGCTCGGCCTGCTCGATCGGCGCGAGGTCCCGCAGTTCGGTGTCGGCCCAGCCGGTGGTCATCCACGCCGCGAGCTCGTCGGAGACCGACTGCGCCTGGCCGTTCTTGCGTGGCCTGAACACGGGGGCGTCGACCTCGGCCTCGGGACGCTGCTGCTCGCTCACGTTGTGACTCTCCAGAGTTCGTCGAAAGGGTGCGGGGAGCGGGGACCGCTGGTGGCGGCCGCCTCCTCCTCATCGTACGGGGGCGTTCGTACCCCTGTCCGCACGCCGGACATAGCGCTGCCCATAACGTCCGGAGCGGCGCCGACAGGCCCGTGCGTACGCGTGTCATACCAGGTCGTGGGCGAAGGGGATGGCCTTCGGGTAGGGCAGGTCCTCGACGGTGGCGGGGTCCACCCAGCGGTAGCCGATCCGCTCGTACAGGGCGACGGCCTCGGGCTGCGAGGGACCGGTGAACAGGATGACCCGGGAGTAGCCGAGGTCACGCGCGGCGCCCTCCAGCGCGGTCATGATCCGCCGTCCCAGTCCGCGCCGCCGGTGCCGCGCGCTGGTCCACACCCGTTTGAACTCGACCGTCTCGGCCTGGGTCGCGCGGTCCCTCCGGTACGGGCGCAGCGCTCCCCCCGCCACGACCTCTCCGTCGAGCTCGGCCAGGACCAGGCAGCCGTGCGGGGCGACGAACTCGGTGACCGGGTAACGGCTGAGCTCTGTGGCGGCGCCCTCGGCGCCGTAGCGTTCGGTGTACTCCGCCAGGAGTCCGGCGAGCAGCCCCGCCACCCGGGGGTCGTCGTGGGCCACCCGCAGCATGCGCACGCCGTCGGTGTCGGCTCCGGTGGCCGTCTCGGTGTTGGTCTCGGTCATGGTGGTTCGGGTGTGCGCGCACCAGCCTCCGGCTGGGTGGTGGACACCCGTCTCCTTCCTGGTTCGGGCCCACTCGGGCGGCGGTTTCGAGGTGGGCGGGGGCGCGCGGGCCCCGTGACCCCCGTTTGGGCCCGACCGGCCCTTCCCGGCTAGTGTTCGACCATGTCAGTCAGCGAACGCACCCTACTGGGCCCCGGTCCGAGCAACCCCTACCCGGAGGCGACTCTGGGTCTGGCCGCCCCGCTCCTCGGACACCTGGACCCCGAGTTCATCACCCTGCTGGAACGCACCTGCGAACGCCTGCGTTCCCTCTGGGGCACCGAGAACCCGCTCACACTCCCGCTCTCCGGCACCGGCTCCCTCGGGATGGAGACCGCCTTCGCCAACACCGTCCGCTCCGGTGACGTCGTGGTCGTGGCGGTCAACGGCCTGTTCGGCGAGCGGATGTGCGAGGTCGCCGGGCGCTACGGCGCCGAGGTGGTCCGGGTGGACCACGAGTGGGGTCGGCCCGTGGACGTCCAGCGCGTCCTGGACGCCCACCCCGCGCCGAAGCTGGTGGCGGCCGTGCACGCGGAGACCTCCACCGGTGTGGTCAGCGACATCGGCGCCCTGGGCCGGGCCCTGCGTGAGCGGTCCGACGACACCCTGCTGCTGGCCGACTGCGTCACCTCGCTGGGCGGCATGCCGATGGCCCTGGACGAGTGGCGGGTGGACATCGCCTACTCCGGCACCCAGAAGTGCCTGGGCGTGGCTCCGGGGCTGGCCCCCTTCACCTTCTCGGAACGGGCCTGGGAGCGCCGGGTGCAGGCGCCTCCCGTGTGGTACGTGGACCTCGGTCTGCTCGGCGCGTACGTGCGAGGCGGCCCGGGCGGGCGCGCCTACCACCACACCGCCCCGACCGCGATGGTCGCCTCCCTGGACGCCGCGCTGGCGCGGATCGAGGAGGAGGGTGTGGACTCCGTGTCCGCCCGCCACGAGGCGGCCGGTGCGCGTCTGCGCGAGGGCCTTCAGGAGATGGGCCTGGAGCTGTTCGCCGCCGAGGGCCACCGGCTGTCGCAGCTGACGTCGGTGCGCGTGCCCGACGGCGTGGACTCGGGCAAGGTGCGTGAGCGGCTGCTGCGCGACTACGGCCTGGAGATCGGCGCGGGTGTGGGTCCCCACGCGGCGACGGTGTGGCGGATCGGTCTGATGGGACACAACGCCCGTCTGGACCGCGCCGAGCTGGTCCTGAGCGCCCTGCGGCGCGTCCTGGAACGCTGACACCGGGTACGGGCCCCGACGCGGGGAGCCGGGCGTGGTCGCCCGGCCTACTCGGCGTTGGGCCCGTACCTGTTGTCGTGGTCGCGCGGGTCGTCGGGGTCGGAGATGCTCCCCAGTGTCACCGCGATCGGCGGCAGCACCATGGCGACCAGGCACATCGCCACCGCCCACCCCGTGCCGAACAGGTAGTACACGGGGGTGGCTCCGACGAACAGCACCAGGCACGTCCCCATGACGAGCGCGTACCGGATCTTCCTGCGTTTGACCATGTCACCTCCGGTGCACCGATGGTGAGGCCGTCCCCTCATTCCACGGTAGTCCGTGGGGTCGGAGAGGGTCGAGACCCGTTTCCGGGCGCGGTGGCCCGGAGCCCCCGCGGGTCGGCGGCACGGCGCACCCCGCGCAGGCCGTCCTCCACCCGGTACCCGGCCGCGAGGAGCCTCCGCTTGGCGTCGTGCGCGCTGCGCACCGTGGCCTCGTCGAAGATCCGGTCGTAGTGGCGGTCGGGTACCCGGTTCAGCCCCGAGCGCAGCGCGCGCAGGCTCACGGTGGCCGCCGCGTCCGACCCGGGGACCTCCGGGAGCGTCCCGTAGGCGTGGCGCGCCCACCGGGGCAGGGTGGCGTAGGACAGGGCGCCGACCGGGAACCAGAGGGGTCGCAGCGGCGTGAGCCAGGCGAGCCGGTCGGGGATCCTGGGCCACAGCAGGAACCGCACGGCCCGGCGGGCCTCGGGGGTCACACGCAGGCTGGGCCGGACCGCGGCCAGGTAGCGGCGCATGGCGGCGACGTCGCGGGGGACGTCGCCGGGTGAGAGCCCGACGAGGGTGGCGGTGTGCGCCTGTTCGTCGAGGTAGCGGTCGCGGTCGGCGGCGCTCAGTTCCACCCCGGCCCGGTGGCAGACCTCCAGGTACGAGGAGACCTCCGCGCAGTGCACCCACACGAGGAGGTCGTGCTGGTCGACCCGGTGGAGCCGACCGCCGGAGGGGTCGGTGAAGCTCAGCGCGCGGTGGACGCGGCGCACGTGCCGACCGAGGGCCTCGGCCTCGGCCGGGCTGCCGTAGGTGGAGACCGCCACGAAGTGGGCGGTGCGCATGAGGCGCCCGGTGGGGTCGGTGCGGAAGTCGGAGCGCTGCCACACCCCCTGCATGGCGATCGGGTGCAGTGCCTGGAGCATGAGGGCCCGCACGCCGGCCACCCACATGGCGCGGTCCAGGTGCACCCTCCAGGTGACGCTCTCGGGTGCGGCGACCGTGGGCCTCATCCTGCCTCCTTCGGGGTGCTGCGCGCTCCCCGTGCTCCGTCACCGGTCGATCCCCTCCCCCGGTCCGGGCAAACCCAGGCCTGACCCGGGATTGGTCGAACCGGGGGCAGGGGGGCGAGGAGAGTGGAGGGAGAGGCACCCGTGAATCCGACGTGCCTTCTGAGTTCCCAGCGGAAGGGGGTCCGCACCATGTCTGTCAACACCAGCGGCAGCGGCAGCGGCACGGAATTCGACATCGAGGCGTTCCGGCGGGCCGTCGAGAACGGTGACACCGCCACCCTCGTGGGCCAGTTCGCGGAGGACGCGGACATGGAGACCGTGGACCGTCGCACCCCGCCCAGCGCACCCACCGTCCTGCACGGGCGCGCGTCGATCGAGGAGCAGATCCGGCAGGTCTACTCGATGGACCTGGACCACGAGGTCCTGGAGTGCGTGACGGACGGCGACCGCGCCGCCTACACGGAACGGTGCACCTACCCGGACGGCCTCACCGTCAGGAGCATCTCCATGCTGGACCTGGAGGGCGGCCGGATCGTCCACCAGTCCATGGTGCAGGCCTGGGACGAGGAGTCCCCGGGGGCCGTGCGGATCGGTGACTTCGACGCCTCCGACGAACGGATGGAGTTCGACCACGGGCACGCCGAGTCCGTGCACCTGGGCGGCCAGAGCTTCAACCGCCTCACCCTGGAACCGGGGTGGCGGTGGAGCGAGCACATCGGCCCGGCCGCGGGCACGGACCTGTGCATGGCCACCCACTCGCTCACGCTCATGAGCGGGACCCTGCGGATCCGCACGTCCGACGGGTCCGAGAGCGAGCTGCGGGCGGGCCAGGTGGCGTTCGTGCCGCCCGGCCACGACGCGTGGGTCGTGGGCGACGAGACCGTGGTCGTCGTGGACCGGACCATGGACGCCTGAGCCATCGCTCCGGGTTCAGTCGGCCTGTGCGCGAAGGAACGCCAGGACCGCCTGGACCCGGCGGTGCACGTCGTCGTCGGGCGGCAGGTCGAGCTTGGCGAGGATGTTGCCCACGTGCTTGCCGACCGCCGCGTCGCTCACCACCAGCTTGCGGGCGATGGCCCCGTTCGAGTGGCCCTCGGCCATCAGCTCGAGCACCTGACGCTCCCGGGCGGTCAGGCGTTCGAGCGGGTCGGAGCTGCGGCGCAGCAGTTGCCGCACCACCTCGGGGTCGACGAAGGTGGCGCCCTCCACGACCCTGCGCAGGACCGAGGCGAACTCACGGACGTCACCCACGCGCTGCTTGAGCAGATAGCCCACGCCCTTGCCGTCGCCGGAGTCGAGCAGGTCGGTGGCGTAGCTGAGCTCCACGTACTGGCTGAGCGCCACCACCGCCAGTCCCGGGTCGGCCTTGCGCAGGCGAACGGCCGCGCGCAGCCCCTCGTCGGTGAAGTCGGGGGGCATCCGGATGTCGGTGACGACCAGACGGGGCCGGTGCTCGGTGACCGCCTCGACCAGGGCGTCGCCGTCCTCGACCGCCGCCACCACGGGGAAGCCGAAGCGTTCCAGGACACCCACCAGGCCCTCTCGCAGGAGCACGCCGTCCTCCGCGAGCACGGTCGGTACGGGGGTCACGGCGTCGGGTTCGCGGGAATCGGACCGCACGGCAGCTCCACTCGGATTCGGGTCGGCCCGCCTTCGGGGCTCGTGAGTCCCATTGTCCCGCCCATCACGGCGACCCGGTCACCGAGGCCGGTCAGGCCGCTCCCGCGGTCGGCGTCGGCCCCGCCGACCCCGTCGTCGGTGACCTCCACGGTGAGGACGGCGGTTCCGTCCTCCCGCGCCCCGCCTGGGGTGCCGTTGGTCGCGGCCCGGGGGTCGCCGGGTGCCAGGTGGGCGCGCACGGTCACGGCGTGGGCCCGGGCGTGCTTGTAGACGTTGGTCAGTGCCTCCGCGACCACGAAGTACGCGGTCCCCTCCACGTGCGGGGGAAGGCGGTGCGGGATCGCGGTCTCCACGGTGACGGGGACCGGGCAGTGGTCGGCCAGCTCCTGGAGGGCGTCGCGCAGTCCCCGGTCGGTGAGCACGCGCGGGTGGATGCCGCGCACCAGTTCGCGGAGTTCGGTGATGAGGTCGTCGACCTTGGTCTGGGCCGCCGCCACGCGGAGGTCGGCCGGGGTGCCCTCGTCCAGGTCCACTCGGGCCATGCCCAGGTCCATGCTGAGCGCCACGAGACGCTGCTGGGCGCCGTCGTGCAGGTCCCTTTCGATCCGGCGGCGCTCGTACTCGAAGGCGTTGACCAGGCGCGCACGGGACTCGGTGACCTGGTCGAGTTCGGCGCGCAGCACCTCCTTGGGCGGCCCGACCAGGAGGGCGCGGGCGATCACCCCGTGGCCATAGGACGTGAGCCCGCACACGTAGAGGAGCAGGAGGGCGGTCAGCGGGGCGGCGAGGGCGTAGGGCAGGGCCTCGGAGGGGGTGGTGAGGGTGGTCCAGCCCAGGGCGATCGGACCCTCGTTCTCGTCGAGCAGCAGGAAGGGGCCGGCCGCCAGGACGGCCGTGGCCACAGTCAGCGTCGTGGTCACCAGCAGGACCAGGCCGAAGATCGGGAACATGACGGCGGCGTAGGCGACCTCACGCCAGGTGGCGGCCTCGGAGTAGCGGGTGCGCGCCCAGCCCCACAGCCCGGCGGGAGGGGACCGGTGCCCGCTGCGGTTCTCCTCCGGCATCACCAGGTACAGGCGCCGCCGCTCCAGCGCACCCAGGGGGATGGCCACCAGCGGCGCGAAGCAGAGCACCATGAGCAGTCCGAACAGGAACCACGACGCCTGCTCTCCGGCGCCGTGGCCGTTCCCCAGCCGGGCCACGAACACGGCCCAGGGCGCGTACACGGGCGCCGCCACGAGGAGCAGCGCGCCCCCGACAGCCAGGGTGGTGAGCGAGTAGGCCAGGGACCGCCACGGCCACGCCGAGAGCAGGTACCGGGGGCTGGCGAGCGACTGGAGGAGCGTGCTCGGCCCTCTGCGGCGCACGTTCGGGGTGATCATGTCCCCCACGCTAGGGCGCGGCGCGGGGGCGGGGACATCCGCCGGGCCCACCGGTTCGGGGTAGGGACGGCACTACCGGTGAACTGGGGCTGGACCGACGCGCACCCGGCCCGCCCGGGGCGATAGGGTCGGACGACGTGAGCGCGAAACCTGTGATCCCCGATGTCCTGGCTGCCCGCTACGCGTCCGCGGAGCTGACCCGGCTGTGGTCCCCTGAGTACAAGGTGGTCGCCGAGAGGCGGCTGTGGCTGGCCGTGCTGCGTGCCCAGGCGCGTCTGGGCGTGGACGTTCCGGCCGGTGTGGTGGAGGACTACGAGAAGGTCCTCGAACAGGTCGACCTGGCCTCCATCGCCGCGCGCGAACGGGTCACCCGGCACGACGTGAAGGCCCGGATCGAGGAGTTCAACGCCCTCGCCGGTCACGAGCACGTCCACAAGGGCATGACCTCGCGCGACCTCACCGAGAACGTCGAGCAGCTCCAGATCCGCGACAGCCTGCTGCTGGTGCGCGACCGCGTGGTGGCGCTGCTGGCCCGGCTCGGTCGGCTCTCCGCCGAGTACGGCGAGACGGTCATGGCGGGCCGGTCCCACAACGTGGCGGCGCAGGCCACGACCCTGGGCAAGCGGTTCGCGTCGATCGCGGACGAGGTCCTGGTGGCCCTCGGGCGCCTGGACGAGCTGATCGCCCGGTACCCGTTGCGCGGGATCAAGGGCCCGGTCGGCACCGCCCAGGACATGCTGGACCTGCTCGGCGGCGACCGCGCGGCCCTGGACGCGCTGGAGGACGAGGTCGCCTCCCACCTGGGCTTCGAGCACCGTTTCACCAGCGTGGGCCAGGTGTACCCGCGTTCGCTGGACTTCGAGGTGCTGACCGCGCTGGTGCAGCTCGCCGCCGGTCCCTCCTCCCTGGCCAGGACGATCCGCCTGATGGCGGGGCACGAGCTGGTCACCGAGGGCTTCGCCGAGGGCCAGGTGGGCTCGTCCGCGATGCCGCACAAGATGAACACGCGCTCGTGCGAGCGGGTCAACGGCCTCACCGTGATCCTGCGCGGGTACGCGTCGATGACCGGTGAGCTGGCGGGCGACCAGTGGAACGAGGGCGACGTGTCGTGCTCGGTCGTGCGCCGGGTGGCGCTGCCGGACGCGTTCTTCGCCTTCGACGGGCTGGTCGAGACCATGCTGACGGTGCTGGACGAGTTCGGTGCCTTCCCCGCCGTGATCTCCGCGGAGCTGGACCGGTACCTGCCGTTCCTGGCCACCACCAAGATGCTGATGGCGGCGGTGCGCGCCGGGGTGGGCCGCGAGACCGCGCACGAGCTCATCAAGGAGCACGCGGTGGGCTCGGCGCTGGCCATGCGTCAGGAGGGCGTGGGCAACCAGCTGCTGGACCGGCTGGCCGCCGACGAGCGCTTCCCGCTGGACCGCGCCGCCCTGGACGCGCTGCTGGCCGACCGGATCACCTTCACCGGTGCCGCCGCCGACCAGGTGGCCGCCGTGGTGGCGCGGATCGAGGAGGTCACCTCGGCCCGCCCGGAGGCCGCCGCCTACACGCCCGGTTCGATCCTGTAGGCCCGTACGTCGTCGGGGCTCGGGGCGCGCGGCGTCCCCGGGCCCCTTCGTGGTTCCCGGACCGTCGCGTGTCCGCCCGTCAGACGGGTTCGGGTTCCGCGTCCACCGTCGTGGGCAGTGCGGCGCTCAGCCGCCACCCGCCGTCGGGGGTCCCCTCGGAGGTGAGTCGGCCCCCCAGCGCGTCCACCCGCTCCCGTAGACCGGACAGTCCGTACCCGCTCGCTGGCGGGGGCACGAGGTCGCCCGGCGGTTCCGCGTTGGTGACGTCCACGGTCAGGCAGCCCGCATCCGGCTGGAGCGTGACGGTCACGTCGGCCCCGGCGGCGTGCTTGGCGGCGTTGGTGACGCCCTCCTTCACCACCTGGAAGGCGGTGCGCTGGACGGCGGGCGGGAGGTCGTGCCCTCCCGTGAGCCCGTCCCGGAGTTCGACGGTCATACCCGCCGCGCGCCACTCGTCGAGCAGTTCCCGTACCCGTCCCAGAGTGGGCTGCGGTCGCGGCCGCGTCGGTGCCGGGGCGGAGGGCTGTTCGCGCAGCACACCGAGGATGTCGCGCAGCTCCCCCAGGGCCTGGCGTCCCGTTCCTCGGATGAGTCCGGCGGTCTCCAGGGCCCTGGGATCGCTGGTGGAGACCTCCAACCCCCCGGCGTGCAGGACGATGAGGCTGACCCGGTGGGCGACGACGTCGTGCATCTCGCGTGCGATGCGGTTGCGTTCGGCGCTCACCGCGCGCTCCGCGAGCAGGTGCTGTTCCCGGTCGAGCCGTTCGGCACGCTCCCTGAGCCCGTCCACCAGCTCGCGGCGGGTGCCCACGTACAGCCCGACGGCCAGGAGCAACAGCACGGCCGTCACTCCCATGAAGACGATGTCGGCGGCCTCCCGGAAGGCCAGCACGATCCCGGCGGCGTAGGCCGCGGACCACACCACCGGGGAGAGCGGGCCCCTGGCGTGGACGGCGTGGGAGTAGACCGCCACGAGGACCGGCACGACGTTGCCGAACCCCAGGAGCAGGACGAGCGCCGACCCCAGCAGCCACAGGGGCCGGGCACGCCGTACCAGCATGGTCGCCGTCACGACCAGCACGGGGAGCACGTAGTACAGCAGCCCCGGCAGCTCCGGCCCGTAGCGGGCGGACTCGGCCTCGAAGAGCTCTCTCATCCAGGTTCCGGCCAGGCCCCAGCCGTCCATGGACTGGATCTGGAACTGGAGGGTCAGGAGCACGGTCCCCAGGGCGTACAGCCAGTCGGCGACGGTCCAGCGCCACTCGCGTCGGGTGAGGGGGTCCAGGCCGCGCCACCGGGCGAGGCAGCGGCTGGGGTGAGGGATCCGGGTGCGCATGGGGGCTGAGTTTAGGACGCCCACCCCCGTGTCCGGACCGTGGGACGGATCCCCGGGGCACGCTCCCCCCACGAAAGTGGGTGTCGGCACCGACCAAGGAGACGGAGGTACGGCCGCGACCCGGTACTTCCGAGACCACGAGGATCCTTCGCCGGGGGCATGCCCGGAGGTGGTGGCCGACCGTAGCATGACGGCGACTCCGGGACACCGGGGCGTGCGGCGCCCCCCGCGCCCCTCCCGGCCCCCACCCCCACGAGCGGAGAGACCCTCATGCCCCTTGTACGCGCCGCCTCGCTGACAGCCCTGTCAGGGTTGCTGCTCACCGCCGGCGCCGTCCCGGCCGGGGCCGCGCCCGACCCGGAACCGGACTGGCGGCTCTGCGCGGAGGTGGCCGCCGGTTGGGACGAGGACGACGAACGCACCCTGTGCGGGACCGTGACCGTGCCCGTCGACCACGACGACCCCGGCGGCCGCACCATCGAACTCGCCGTCACCCGGGTTCCGGCAGCGGAGGGGAACACCTATCCGGTGCTGTTCAACCCCGGCGGACCTGGACAGCAGGGCGTGACCATGCCCGGAGCCATCCTGGACAGTGAGGCGGGCGACCTCGGGCTGAGGCACGACCTCGTCGGGCTCGATCCGCGCGGCGTCGGCCACAGCGCGGCGCTGGAGTGCGACCACGACTACCGCGCGACCGATCCCACGGGGGATCCGAGCGCGGAGGAGCGGGCGCGTGCACTCGCCGAGGAGCACGCCCGGATCAACGCGGAGTGCCACGCCCACGACCCGGAGCTGGTCGAGTCCCTGACCGTGGAGAACGCGGCCCGTGACATGGACCTGGTCCGTCAGGCGCTGGGCGCCGAGACCATCGGCTTCTACGGGATCTCGTGGGGGTCCCTGCTCGGCGCGGCCTACCGTTCCCTGTACGACGACCGGGTCGAGGCCATGCTCCTGGACTCGGTGGTCTCCCCGGACACCAGTGTGTCCCGGCTGGAGGAGGGCCAGGCGGAGGCGGGCGAGGAGGTCTTCCACCGGTTCACCGACTGGGTGGCCGAGCACGACGCGGTCTACGGTCTCGGCACGGAGGGCGGGCCGGTGCGGGCGCGTGTGCTGGAGCTCCGTGACGAGCTGGCGGAGCATCCGCGCACCGCGCCCGACGGGACGGTGGTGGACGGCGACACCGTGACGGCGCTGCTGCCCACGCCCGAACGCGAGTGGCCCGACAACGCCGCCGCCCTGGTGACCCTGCTGGACGGGGGCGTCCCCGGGCCGGGGCGGCCTCCGGTGCAGGGGTTCGGCTGGGACACCGAGACCGACGGCGGCACGTTCTTCGCCCAGATGGCGCTGCTCTGCAACGACTCCGAGAGCCCGCGCGACTTCGACCAGGTGTGGCGGCACCGGACCGAACGGGCCGAGCGCCTGCCCGCCATGGGCACCCTGGGCTTCTACGAGCACCTGTGCGTGGGCTGGCCCACGGAGGGCCGGGCTCCGGAGCTGCGCCGGGGTGAGAGCCCGCTCCAGCTGGTCGGCCACACCCGTGAGATGGTCACCCCCCACCGCTGGGCCCTGGACATGCGCGAGGTCGTCGGCGGACGGGTGCTGAGCGTGGAGGACGACGGCCACGGCACGCTGGACGAGCTGCCCTGCGCCGAGGTGGCGGTGGAGTTCTTCGAGACCCGGGAGCCGGTCACCGAGACCTGCCCGGGCACCACTCCGCCCACCCCCTGAGCACGGCCGGTGTGTCCTCCGCCCCGTGGGAGGGCACACCGGTGGTCACTCCGCGCCCAGGTCGCGCAGCGCGCGTTCCCAGCGGTGTCGGCGCTCCTCGACGGGCATCTCCCACCAGGGTGTGCCCCTCTCCCCCAGCCCCTCCTTGGCGTGCCGCACGTTCGCCCTGGCCCGTTCCTCGGCCTCGGCGTCCCCGGCGCGCAGGGCCGAGGCCACACCGCGGCGCGCCTCCATGAGGAGGTCGACCAGGCGCTGGCGGACCGACTCCGGGAGTTCGGGGTCACTGGCCCGCCACCTTCGGCCCCCGACGACGACGTGGCGTCCGTCGGGGGTGCGTTCGGCGTCCGACATGCCCCGGAACCTGCCCTGGATCGCCGTTCCCCAACCGGGACCCCCCGAGCGCGGATATGACGCAGTTCACTCGGGCTTACACTGGGTCTGAAAGTTAACACCTATTACGGTTGGAGGCGCCGACATGCCCGGCATGTCGGACGCACGAGCGTTGGCGCCCTCGACCCCCGGAGCTCCCCATGATCGACCCCACCTCGTTCGGCACCGCACTGACCACGTTGGCGGTCATCGCGGCGATGGTGATCGCCTTCGGCCTGGCCGTCCTGTCCGACATGGCCATGCGCCGACGCGAGGACCGTGCGGCCTCCGACCGTCGGTCCACCGACGGCTGACCCTCCGCCACACTGACCGCTCTCCCCTTCCGCCCCACTATGGTGGGATTCGGCCGCATGGTGCGGCACGGTGATCGGCGCCCGCTCCGCCTTCCCAGAAGCTGAGACGGAGCCGTATGAACCCTCCCCCCTCCGTGCCCGGGCCCGCCCCCGGACGGAAGAAGCTCTCCCCCCTGGCCATGGTCGGCCTGGGATGCGGCGGCTGCGCGACCCTGACCCTTCTCGGGTTCGTCGCCCTGGTCGTGCTCGCACTCCTCCTGCCGCCGACGGCCGAGGAACCCGCGTCCGCGTCCCCCACGGAGGAGCCCGTCCTCGAACTGGTGGGACTCGACCTCCCGGACGCCGAGGACCAACTGGACGAGGCCGGTCTGGACCTCGGTGACCTCGTACTCGGCGCGCTCGCGGAGGACGTGGCCTGGACCCGATCGGCCATGGCCGTGTGCGGCCAGGAAGTCGACCGGGACACGGCGGCGCTCACCGTGGCGCCCGAGGGGGTCGACTGCCCCGAGGACCCCGACGCCTCCGAGGAGTGGCCGACGCTGCCCGACTTCGTCGACGGGAGTGTCGGGGACGCCCGGGCGTGGATCGAGGGCGCGGGCCTCACCGTGGAGGTCACCAGCGCCTTCGGGGACACGGACGCCCCGGACCCGGCACGGGCCGACGGGCACACCGTGTGCGGTCAGGAACCGGACGGGAACGATGCCACCGCCCCGTTCTCCGACGCCTTCGCGGTGGAGCTCTTCGCGGTCCCCGGGGACCTGGACTGCCCCGGGGAGATCGGTGACCCCAGCCCGACTCCGGAACCCGAACCCGAACCCGAGCCGGAACCCGCGCCGGACCCGGAGCCCGAACCGGCACCGGCACCCGACCCCGATCCGGCACCCGCGCCGGTCCAGGGCGTGCACCCCGGATCCTTCTGCTCGCAGCACTGGCAGTACGGGCACACCAGCAACGGCACCCTCATGCAGTGCACCACCACAGCGGAGGACTCACGCTTCCGATGGCGCTCCGCCTGAGGCCGAGGAGCCCGGTGAGGGGCCCCGAGACGGGGGTCCCTCACCTCGGTCGCCCCCGGCTCAGTCCACCGTGGTCAGCCGCGTGAACAGGGCCGGGTCGACGTTGCCCCCCGACACCACGGCGACCGTGGCCTCGGGCCGCCCCGACACCGTCTCCACCTTCCCCGCCAGCACCGCCGCCGTGGCCAGCGCGCCACTGGGTTCGGAGACGAGTCGGGCCCCGTGGGCGAGCGCGGACACGGCCCGGGCGATCTCCTCCTCGGAGACCGTGACGATCTCGTCCAACCGGGCCGACAGGTGCGCGAAGGTGCGTTCGGACAGGCAGACGCGGACCCCGTCGGCCATGGTCCGGTGGGTGCGCTCCGGTGCCCAGGCGACCAGGCGCCCCTCGCGCAGGCTCTCGGCGGCGTCGGCCGCCAGCTCGGGCTCCACACCCACCACGCGCACCCGTGTGTGCGCCGCCCGCGCGGCCGTGGCCACGCCGGAGGCCAGTCCGCCGCCACCCACGGGCACCACGATGGTGGTGACCTCGGGCGACTGTTCCAGGACCTCCAGGCCCACGGTGCCCTGCCCGGCGATCACCCGGGGATCGTCGAAGGGCGGGATCAGCGCGCGGAGTTCACGGTCGCGAAGCTCGGTGGCGGTGGCCAGGCGTTCGGCGGGCGGCACGGTCACCACACGCGCGCCGTGCGCGCGAATCCGCTCCACCTTGACCTCCGGGGCGCCCTGCGGCACCACGACGGTGCAGGGCACACCCTGACGGGCGGACGCGAGGGCCAGCGCGAGACCGTGGTTGCCCGAGGAGTGCGTGACCACCCCGCGTTCGCGCTGGACCGGGGTGAGCTGGGCGACGGCGTTGGTGGCGCCGCGCAGTTTGAAGGCGCCGGTGGGTTGCAGGCTCTCCGGCTTGAGGAGGAGGTCGGTCCCGTGGGGACCCAGGGTGAGGGGCGTGCGCACCACGTGGCCCCGAATCCGGGAGGCCGCGGCGCGGACGTCGTCGGCGGTGACCAGTTCCATCCGGTGGGTATGCCCGCCTCCACCCCCGGCACACGGGATACTCGTCGGTGATGCGTACCGAACACACCCCCGCCGCCCTGCCCGGCCGGGACTTCTACAAGCTGATGTCGTCGGTGATCCTCCCGCGCCCGATCGCGTGGGTCTCCACCACCTCCGAGTCCGGCGTGGACAATTTGGCGCCGCACTCCTTCTTCACCATCTCCTGCACCGAACCGCCGATCGTGCAGTTCACCTCGGTGGGGCGCAAGGACTCCCTGCGCAACGCCGAGGCCACCGGGGAGTTCGTGGTCAACCTGGCCACCGAGCCGCTCCAGGACCAGGTCAACGCGACAGGGACGGAGTACCCGCCACACCTGAGCGAGTTCGACGAGCTGGGCATCGAGCGGGAGGCGAGCACGACGGTGCGGCCTCCCCGGGTGGCCGCGTCGCCGGTGGCGCTGGAGTGCGCCCTGCACTCGACCCTGCGCCTGGGTGACTCCACCGTGGTGTTCGGCCGGGTCCAGACGGTGGCCGTGGACGAGTCCGTCGTGGTGGACGGGCTTCCCGAGGCCACACTGCTGCGTCCGATGGCGCGGCTCGGGCGCAACGAGTGGTCCACCCTGGGAGAGGTGCGGGCCGTCGACCGCATCCCCTACAGGCCCTGACCCCCGGGGCCGTCAGACGGTGAGGTCGGCCTCGGGCGCGGGGAGGGTGGGCAGGAGCGGGGCCACGGTCGCGGGGTCGCCGCCGGTCCAGTCCATGGCCAGGATCTGGCGGACGCCGCGCCGTCCGGTCACCGCCCTCGCCAGCTCGTAGGCGGTGCCGCGCAGGGTGAGCCGGGGGTCCTCTCCGAGGACCCATTCCTGCCCGGTGTCGGTGGCGACCACCCGCACGGCGGGGCGGTCGGCCGACCAGACCTTCGCCAGCCCGCCCAGTGGGAAGTCCGCGAGCTGGTCGGCGTCCTTGGTCAGCGCGGCCAGGCCCAGGGCGCCCCGCAGGTCGTTCTCGTGGTGCCACAGGTCCAGGGCGAGCAGGGCGTAGCGCCTGCGCGTCCGGGTCCGCAACAGCTCCAGCAGGGCTGGAGCGCTCTCGCGCCACTGGTCGGTGATGGCACCGATGTCCAGGTGGGCGCGGTCCGCGACCTGGCGTGCCGTCACCTCGTCGCCGACCGGCGGGGTGACCGCTCCGCTCACCACGTCGGCGCCGAGCCCCGTGAGGTGGGCGTACACCTGCTGGACGGTCCAGTCCGGGCAGGCGGGGACGACGGTGGAGAGCTGGTCACGGTCGAGGGTGGGGGCCAGGTCGAGGAGGCGGTCCTGGCAGTTCTCGTAGATGCGCGCGGAGTCCATCGGCCCAGGCTACCTAACAGCGTTAGGAAGGGTGGGGCCGGTCCCGGAGCACGACGCCCCGGGACCGGTCCGACGTGTCACCGGTCAGGGCCGCTGACACTCCACGCCGGGCAGGATGTTGGCTCCCTCGAAGGTCGCGGTGAACCCGAAGGAGGTGGAGTCACCGGCGGCGAGCGTGCCGTTGTGGGCCACGTTGGAGGCCTCGAAGTGCGCGCCGTGGTTGACGAGCGAGGCGTTCCAGACGTTGGTGATCTCCTGGCGGTTGGCGAACACCCAGTCCACCATCCACCCGTTCACGCCGTCCTCGCCCGCGGTGACCTCGACCTCCGCCTGGAAGCCGTCGCTCCACGCGTTGGTGACCCGGTACTCCGCCGTGCAGTAGTCCTGCGCGGGCGGGTCCGTGGGCTCGGTGACGGGCGGGTCCGTGGGGTCGGGGCCGGGCGGGTCCGTGGGCTCGGGCTCCGTCGGGTCCGGGCCGGGCCCGGGTTCGGACCCCGGGTCGTCGCCGAAGACCACGTCGGAGCAGTTGTAGAAGGCCTCGGGGCTGTCGGAGCGCTCCCAGACCGAGTAGACGAGGTGACGCCCCTCCCGGTCGGGGAGGTCCACGTCCCAGTAGTACTCGGCGCCCGCCACTCCCCCGCTGCGCAGCGGGGGGTCGACGACCTCGTCGATCAGCTCCAGGTCGTCCCAGTTCAGGGGCGAGTTCGGGTTCCAGCCGTCCACCGTGACGTAGGTGAAGAAGGTTCCCGGGTGGGGCGCCCACGCGTTGTGGTGGAACTCCACGGTCGTGTTCGGCTGCAACGGGGTGGACGGCCAGTCGGTGCGGGCCGCGTTGAAGGCGGCGAACTGCTCGGTCGGGCCGCACAGCTCTCCGTCGGCCACGAACTCCTGGTGCTGGCCGGCGGAGTTGCTGATCAGGTTGCCGAACCAGTTCCAGAAGGCATAGTCGCCGCCTTCGGAGAGGGCGTCGGCGCAGGCGGCGTTGACGGGCTGGAGGGCGCCCCCGGAACTTCCCCCGGTGGCGTCCTGGAAACAGGCGTAGGTGCGGGACGCGGGATAGGTGAAGGCCCCGTGGGCCTCGGCGGGTTCGGGCGCGGCGACGACGGCGTAGCCGACGGCCAGGCCTCCGAGCGCCAGGGCGGCGATGGTCTGACGTGACCGCATAGGTCACTCCTCGTGTGTGCGTTGGGGGAACCCGGCCGCGCACGGCGCGCGGCCGGGGGTCTCACGTACGTGCTCGTGGGCCGGGCTGCTCCGCTCCGTAGACGGGAGCCCGCACCGAGGTCTCGACGATGCCGTCGGGCCCGTGGAAGATCCGGTCTCCCCAGGGGGTCAGGGAGTCGACGTCGAAGTCCTCGACCATGTCCAGGTAGGCGACCTCGCCGCTGTTTCCGCTCCACGACCAGCCCACGTAGCCGAGGCCGAGCCGTTCGGTGTGCCGCATGATGGCGTCCTCGTCGGGGTCGCCGTCACTGTGGTCGAACCCGAACTCACCGACGACGAGGGGCAGACCACGGTCAGTGAAGGACTCCAGGTAGTCGACGATCACCGACTCCTGTTCGTAGACGCCGTACATGTGGATGGAGAACACGGTGTTGGCGTGGGGGTCGGCGTCGAAGACTCCCTGGGCACCGTCGCGCATGGTGTGCGTCCAGTCCTGTCCCCAGTTCGGGGCGTCCACGACCAGCGTGTGGTCGAAGCCCGCCGCGCGCAGGCGCTGGATCGCCTCCGAGGTGGCGGAGGCCCACGACGCGTTGGTCGCCTCGTCGTTGCCGAAGGGCTCGTTGGCGATGTTGACCAGGACGTGGTCCTCCTCCCCCGCGACCGCGTCCTGGATCCGCAGCCAGTAGTCGACGGCTTGGTCCAGCGTCGCGGCCTCGGGGTCCTCCCCGTAGCCGGTGGTGTCGTGCACCTCCAACATGCAGACGAGTCGGTTCTCCTTGCAGTCGGCGACGACCGCAGCGACGTCCGCGACGTCGTTCTCCTGCCAGCGGTCGCCGCTGCTGAGGACCACGCGGACGGTGTTGGCGCCCAGCGACCCGATGTCGGCCAGGGCTCCGGTCTCGTGGGTGAACCAGGTGTGCGGGTGGCTGACCCCGCGGATGACGAAGTCGTTTCCCGCGGCGTCGACCAGGCGCCCGTCGCTGACCCGGAACCCGGTGTCGGCGTGGGCGGGGATCATGTGTACGAACAGCGCGGCCACGAGTGCGAGGGCCGTGGTGAGGGCGAGTGTCAGGCGTTGCTTCACGAGGGCTCCGTTCGGAGAGGTGGCCCCTGCCGGGCGCCCGCCGCCGGGGGACGGCGGCGGGCGCCCGATCCGGGAGGGCCTCCTACTGGACGGGCGGGTGCGCGTTGGCCAGCAGCTCCTGGAACTGTGCGGAGAACCAGTGGCCGGAGACGGGCGAGTCGGGCAGCGCGCCGCTCATGTTGTGGTTGTTGCGGGGGTTCCCCTCGTAGGTGGGGTCGCACATCCGGTCGAACCCCTTGCCCTCGTCGTTGGGGATCTCCGTGCTGGAGCCGTCCGACTCACCCGGGGGCTTCATCCACACGTAGGCGTCGATCCCCGGCTCGGGCGCGGTGGTGGGCCGCTCGCCCAGACCGGCACCGGCCTGGTTGCACCAGTTCCCGTACTGGATGCGGCGGTCGAAGCGGCCGCCGTCGACGTAGGCGTTCACGTCAGTGGTGGGTCCGGCACTGGTGGGCCGTTCGGCACCGCCCCAGCCGTTGCGGGAGGTGTCGATGAGCATCCCGATGCCCGGGTCGAACCCCTGGGAGACCAGTTCGCCGCGCAGGGCCTGGGCGAAGGAGAGCTCGTCGACGTAGTTGTTCCAGTCCACCCAGCTGGACTGGCGCACCGGGGTCCCGTTGATGGTCTCCCCGATCGCGAAGTGCTCCTCCTTCAGGGCCGAGTAGTTGGCGGTGTTGGCGATGAAACCGTGCACGTCGTCGGGGGTGGCCCCGTTGGCGTTGGCGGCCTCGTGGAACAGGGCCGCGGAGGGCGCGAAGTTGTCCTCCCAGCCGATCCAGCCGTGGTGGCCGGCGTCCACGTAGTTGTAGACGTTGTCGATCGCGCCGAGCTGGGCCAGCGCGTAACCGACGCCGTTGACGTAGTTGCCGTTGGCCAGCATGACGTCGCACTCGGGGGTGGCGGTGTTGCGGGGGGACACATTGGTAATCAGATTGGGCAGCGAGTCGAGCTCGATCGTCGTGACGATCCGCAGGGAGGTGTCCTCGTAGTCGCTCAGGATGTCCGCGATCGGGTCGATGTACTCGGACTCGTAACGGTCGATCTCGTCGGGCCCGAGCTCGCCGTTGGAGGCCAGAGCGGCACAGTCGCGACCAGGCAGGTTGTAGACGACCAGCTGGAAGACCAGCGGTTCTCCGGCGGCCTGCGCGACCGCCTCGTCGAGGTGGTCGCGCAGCCCCATGTCACCTGTGGTGGGACTGTCGTTGCCCTCGATGGCGCTGATGCGGTCCAGCCAGATCCCGGTGGGCTCGTCCGCGACGGCCTCACCGCCGGGTTCAGCGGCGGCGTTGGCGGACCAGATCGGGTTCACGTAGACGTCGGCGCCCACGTACGGGTTGTCCACCCGTTCGTTGGCGGCGGACGCCCCGTCGGGGGCGGCGACCGCGGGGGCGGCGGTCAGCGCGGTGGTCGCGCCCAGCAGGAGGGCGGAGGCCGTGGCGAGCGCTCGCCGCGACCTGGTCGGGTGTGCGTGGGAAGGGAATCTGCTCATCGTCGTTTCCTCGCGTAGGGGGGTGCCAAGGAGAGTGAGCTTGCGGGGGCGTCGCACGGTCCCGGAGGGGGCCGGGAGGGCGACGCGACGTGCGGACCCGGCCGGGGTTGACCCCTCGGATCCGGTCGCGCACCGGTCGGTCGTGGCGCTGTCCGGACTGCGAGCCGAGGGCGCCACCCCGGATTCGGGAGCGCTCCCATGCTTCGCTTTCCGGAAAGTTAACACCATTGAAAACCGGCTGCAATGGGTGACGGACAGAAAACTCTGCGGAGGTTTCTTCCGATTCCGGAAGCCGCTGGTCCATCCGCCGAGCTGTGACCGGTCCGTACCACCTCCGGCCTACGGAGCCCCGTGCCCTCCACCCGAAGTGTCCACGGCCCGGCCGCCCAACTGGGCAGACACCCGGGCCGCCACGGCGGCGACCTCCGGCCCCAGCCCGCGCACCCGCGCCACGGGCAACTGGCTGACCAGCGCGGACACGCTGATCGCCGCCACGGGATCGCGGTTGTGGTCGAAGACCGGCGCGGCCACGCACCGCACCTCTGGCTCGTTCTCGCGGTCGTCGATCGCGTACCCCCGCTCGCGCACCCGGCGCAGCTCCTCCGCGAGGACCACCGGATCGGTCACCGTCCGGGCGGTGACGGCGGGCAGCCCCGCCGCCACGACGTCGGCCACCAGGTCGTCCGGGCCGAAGGCCAGGATCGCCCGCCCCACCGCCGTGCGGTAGGCGGGCATCCGGGCGCCGATCCGCGACGCCATCCGCACCGTCGCGGCGTTCTCGACCTTGTCCACGTAGACGACGTCGTGTCCGTCCAACAGCACCAGGTGGCAGGTGTGACCGGTGTGGCGCATCAGGCCGCGCAGGTGTTCCGAGGCGACCGAGCGCAGGTCCATGTGGTCGAGGTAGGACTGCCACAGCAGCAGCGCGGCCGTGCCCACCCGGAACCGGCCGGTGCGCCGGTCCCGGGTGAGCAGGCCGTACTCCACCAGCGGCACGGACAGGCGCAGCACGGTGCTCTTGTTCACGCCCAGGCCCTCGGCCAGTTCGGTCAGGGTGGTGCCGCCGCGCTCGGGCGGGGTGGAGCGGACCTGCTCCACCACCGCCAGGGCGCGACGCAGCGACGCCGACGCGTTGCGGCGGGGCGCGGGCTCGGAACTCACCCCTTGACCGCCCCGCCCAGACCGTTGGCCAGCCGGTGCTGCACGAACAGGAAGAACACCAGGACGGGCAGGGTCATCAGGACCGACCCCGCCATGATGCCGCCCCAGTCGTTCTCGTCCGGCTTGAACAGGGACAGCAGCGCGATGGGCAGGGTCTGGTTCTCCTGCGCGGAGATGATGAAGGTGCGGGCGAACAGGAAGTCGTTCCACGTCATGATGAACGAGAAGATACTGCACGCCACCACGCCGGGGGCGACCAGCGGGAAGAGCACCCGGGTGACGAAGGTGAGGCTGCCCGCGCCGTCCAGCCAGGCCGCCTCCTCCAGCTCCCGCGGCACCGACGCGACGAAGGCGCGCAGCATCCACACGGCCAGCGGGATGGCGAAAGCGGTGTGCACGAGCATGAGCGAACCCAGCTGGTTCAGCCCGATCCCCGGGATGCCGTACCCCAGGGTGCGCATCAGGAAGAACAACGGGATGGTCAGTGCCTCCACCGGCACCATCTGCACCGTCAGCACCATGACGAGCAGGGTCGTGCGCAGACGGAAGCGGTAGCGGGTGAGCGCCACCGCAGCCAGGAAGGCGCACAGGGTGGAGGCGGTCACGACCACGACCGCCACCAGCACGCTGTTGAGCAGGTACTGCCCGAACCCGTCGATCAGCAGTACCCTGCGGAACGACTCCAGGGTCGGTTCGAGCGTGTAGGGGGTGGGGTCACCTGCCTCCAGGGCCGCCCGCGGCTTGAGCGCCGAGAGCAGCATCCAGTACAGCGGCAGGGCGACGACCAGCGCCACCAGCAGCCCGGCGACGTCGTTCCTGAGTCTACGGAGCGTCACAGTACCTCCCCTTGGCGGCGCAGCGCGCGCAGGTACACGAGGGTGATCAGCAGCAGGAGCAGGGTCGTGATCACGCCGATCGCCGATCCCAGGCCGTACTGCCCGGAGGCGAACGCCTTCTGGTACGCGTACACGTTGAGGACCAGGTTCTGTCCGGCGATCCCGCCGCCCCCGGTCATGACGTAGATCTGGGTGAAGATCTTGAAGTCCCAGATGATGGACTGGATGGTGACGATGGTGACGGCCGGGCGCAGCATCGGCAGCATCACCGACCACGCGATCCTGGACGTGGAGGCTCCGTCCAGCCGGGCGGCCTCCACCACCTCCTCCGGAATGGCCCGGATCCCGGCGTAGAGCGTGACCATGACGAACGGGAACGAACACCACACCACCTGGGCTCCGACCAGGGCGAACGCGGACCACTTGTCGTAGGTCCACGAGTGCCCGGAGAAGTCACCGAGGCCCAGCCAGGTCAGGGCCTGGTTCACCGGACCCAGGGTGGGGTCGAACAGGTGCAGCCAGACGGCGCTGCCGGTGACCGCGGGGGTGGCCCAGGCTCCCAGGGCCGCCAGGAAGAGCACCGTGCGCACCCACGGGGTCAGGCGGGTGGCCAGCACCGCGAGCGCGCCGCCCACGGCGAGGGTGCCGAGCACGCAGGCGGCGGCGAAGCCGACCGTGTTGAGCAGCACCTCCCAGAACTGGGGGTCGGCCAGCAGCGCACGGTAGTTGGCCCAGCCGACGAACTCCAGGGGTTCGGCGCCGGTGACCTGGGGCTGGCGGTAGTCGAAGAACGACACCAGGACCAGCTGGTAGAGCGGGTAGACGAGCATGACGCCCAGCACCAGCGCGGCCGGCACCAGGTACATCCAGGGTTCGACGCGGCGGCTACGGGATCCCGGAGGTCGACCGGTGGGGCGCCGTACGGCGGGGGCGGGGGCGGAGACGGGGGGTCTGGCGTCCACGGGCGTCACTCTCCCCCGAACGCGGTGTCGAGGGCGCGCGCGGCCTCGTCGGTGGCCTGGTCCACGTCGGTGTTCCCGGCCGCCACCCGCTGCACCATGCCGGGCAGGATGCCCTCGGCGTCCACCGTGGCCCAGGCGCCGGTGACGGGAACGAACCGCGTCCCGGCGTCGATGGTCTCGACGAAGGGGCCGATCTCCTCGTCGGAGGAGGCCAGCTCCTCGCGGACGTCGGTGTAGGCGGGCAGGTTGCCCATCGCCTCGTACATCTTCAGCTGGTACTCCTTGCCCGCCAGGAGTTTCACGAACTCGACGGAGAGGGTGCGGCGCTCGGTTCCGGCCAGCACGCCGAGGTTGTTGCCCCCGGCGAAGGCGGGGGCCACGGTGCCGGGTTCGGTTCCGGGAAGCGGGACGACGGCGGCGTTCTCGGCCACCTCGCTGTCGCGCAGCGCGTTGAGGTTGAAGTTGCCGCCGATGGTCATGGCGGCGTTCCCGGCGAGGAAGTTCTGCACGGAGGCGTCGCCGGTCAGCTGTGAGCAGGTCTGGGGCGGGCAGACGTCGTCGGACAGGATGCGTCCGTACAGCTCCAGGCCCCTACGGGACTCGGCGGAATCGATGGTGGCGGCGTAGGTGTCGCCACGGAGCTCCGCGATGTCGCCGCCGTGCGCCCACACGAACGGCATCATGGCGTAGGTGTAGGCGCCGCCAGCGGAGATCCCCAGCATCCCGGGGCGGGCCTCCCGGACGGCGCGGCCGGTCTCCACGACCTCCTCCAGCGTCCGGGGGACCTCCAGGTCGAGCTCCTCCAGCACGTCGGTGCGGTAGAAGAGGGCGCGGGCGCCGAGGAACCAGGGCACACCGTAGGAGGCGCCGTCCACCTGTGCGGTGGCGGCGACGTCGGCGGCGATGTCCTCGTGCGGCCCCCAGTCGGCGAGGTCCTCGGTAAGGTCCACGAACCCCGCCGACTCGACGTATCCCGCCAGGTCGGTGTTGCCGTACTCGGCGACGTCGGGGGCCGATCCGGGGTCGAGGAAGGCGCCCTGGAAGCGTTCGGCCCGGGTCTCCACGGGAATGTACTGGACCTGGACGTCGACCCCGTCGTGCGCGGCCTCGAACTCCGCGACGGCCGCGTCGACGACCCGTTCCTTCGGGGCCTGGTCGACCTCGGAGAAGAGCCAGACGCGCAGGGTGCCGTCCGGCTCGTCCACACCGGAGGCGGCCCCGGGGGTCTGGAGGGGCGCGCAGGCGGTGGTCAGGGCCGCGAGTCCGAGGAGCGCGCACAGGCGCGCGGGGGTAGTGAGTCGCATCGAAACTCCCCAGGTCGGAGGTAGGGAAAGCGGGAGCCGACCATCGGTGGGATGACTCTAGGGACGCGCTCGGACCAGGCAGAAGGGAGCGGGGACAAAGTTGTGCCCTGCACAACGCGGGATGCGCAGTGCAGGGCACGTGGTCGCGGAGCGGGCTCCCCTGAGGGGGTCGGGTTCACCGACCCAGACCGGACATCAGGTCCGCGAAGGGGGTGGGCTCGTCGTAGGGGTCGGTCCCCGTGGGCGCGCTGTCGGTGACGAGCAGCGCCAGCTGGCGGGCGGCCCGCGCGATGCGCTCGGACAGTTCCCGACCGCCGCCCTCGCCCGCGCCCCAGTCCTCGGAGGCGGCGTAGACGCCCGTGGGCACCACCACCGAGCGGGTGTAGGTGAACATGGGCCGCAGCGCGTGCTCCAGCACCAGGGAATGGCGCGGACTGCCCCCGGTGGCGGCCACCACGACCGGCTTGCCGTCCAGCGCCTCGGTGTCGACCACGTCGAAGAACGACTTGAACAGCCCGCTGTAGGAGGCGTTGAAGACCGGGGTCACCGCGATGATCCCGTCGGCCTCGGCCAGGTCCGCCAGGACCCCGGGCAGGTCGCCCGTGGGGACACGGGTGGTCATGGCGTTCATGATGTCGTGGGCCAGGTCGCGGAGCTCGACCACCCGGACCTCGACCTTCTCGTCGCGGTCGGTGAGGGCCTCCTCGGCGGCGGCGGTCAGCCGGTCCGCGAGCAGGCGGGTCGAGGAGGGGTTGCTGAGCCCGGCCGTGACGGTGACGAGCCTGCGGGTCATTCCTGGACCTCCGTGTTCGTGGTGGCACGCTCCTTCGCGGCCAGGAGCGAGGCGTGGTTCGGGGCGTCGGGCACGTGGTCCGGCTTCTTCGCGGCGAACTCCCTGCGCAGCACCGGGACGACCTCCTCACCGAGGAGGTCCAGCTGCTCCAGGACGGTCTTGAGCGGCAGACCCGCGTGGTCCATCAGGAAGAGCTGGCGCTGGTAGTCACCGAAGGACTCCCTGAAGCCCAGGGTACGGTCGATGACCTCCTGGGGACTGCCCACGGTGAGCGGGGTCTCCCGGGTGAACTCCTCCAGGGAGGGGCCACCGCCGTAGACCGGCGCGTTGTCGAAGTAGGGCCGGAACTCCCTGACCGCGTCCTGGGAGTTCTTCCGCATGAACACCTGGCCGCCGAGCCCGACGATCGCCTGCTCGGCCCTGCCGTGGCCGTAGTGCTCGAAGCGGCGCCGGTACAGGGAGATGAGCTTCTTGGTGTGGGTGGCGGGCCAGAAGATGTTGTTGTG
>NZ_CBDRIY010000040.1:0-61902 GCF_965344335.1 Nocardiopsis eucommiae | reverse complement strand
GCGGCGTCGCTCGCACGGCACGCGCCGCCCGTGACCCGGCCAGTGTCAACCTGACAGGAGGTGCCCGTGAGCACCGATCCCTTGAGCAGCCAGCAGGGGAAGACCCCCTCCCCGGACCGGACCGAGGGGGTCCACTCCGCGAATTCCAATCCCACCACCTGGTGGCTGACCGGCGGCTCCGTGCTGCTGGTCGGCGCCGTCGTCGCCTTAGTGGTGTTCTTCTTCGGGAGCGGGGACGACCAGGTCACCCCGGACCCGGCCCGGGTGGCGGAGCTGGAGGCCTCCGCCGACACCCGCCACGTGGACCAGGTGTCCAGCCTGATCGGCCACACCAGGGCCGCGCACGAGGAGCTGGTCCCGGCCCTGGAGTCCCTGAACGGGGTCCTGCCCGCCGACGGCTCCGCGCCCTCCGAGGACTTCCCGGACGAGGAGGAGATCGACGGCTGGCTCGGCACCGTCCGCGACGCCGGGGCCCACTTCGCACTCGACGACTCCGGCCGGACCGACTTCAACGTCACCCTCGCCGGGCTGGACGGCTCGGTGGACCTGCTCGGTTCGGCGGTGAGCGCCTACCAGGCCGCCGCGCAGGCCGACGGGGACCAGCGGACCGAGCTGCTCGACCTCGCCGCCGACCTCCGCGACCAGGCGGTCACGGCCTGGTCGGTGGCGGCCACCCAGCTCGACATGGTCAGCGTCGACGCCGGGCACGGCCACATCCACCTGTACCTGCCCTCCGAACCCGGCAGCGGAGCCCTCCAGCCGGACGAGGCCGAGGAGGGCGAGGGGGCGACCGGGGACGGCCCGCCGCCCGGACACGACGGCCACTGACCCGAGGTCCACCGGGACGAGCACGACAACCATCAGGGGAGCACATGACACGCATCGGAGTGTGGTTGGTCGGGGCGCGCGGTTCGGTCGCCACCACGGCCGTCCTGGGCGCGTTGGCCGTGCGGGCGGGCGCCGCCGAGCGGACGGGGTGCGTGACCGAGCGCCCGGAGTTCGCCGAGGCGGGCCTGCCCGGCCTCGGCGACCTGGTCTTCGGCGGACACGACGTCGCGGACACCCACCTGTCCAAGAGCGCGGAGCCGCTGGCCAGGTCGGGTGTGATCCCGCCGCACCTCCCGGAGGCCTTCGCTGAGGAGCTCGACGCCGTGGACCGGCGCGTCCGCCGGGGTGTGGATCCGCGTCCCGAGGGGTTCTCCCGCCGCGACACGGACCGCCTGGAGCGGGACCTGCGCGCCTTCGCGGAACGCGAGGCCGTGGAGCGCGTCGTGGTGGTCGACCTGTCCAGTACCGAGCCCCCTCCGGAACGGGTTCCCGAGCTCGCGGCGCCCGATCTGCTGGAGGCCGCCCTGGAGGCGGGGACCGCACGGATCCCGGCGAGCTCGGTCTACGCGTACGCGGCCCTGCGGGCGGGGTGCTCCTTCGTGGAGTTCACCCCGAACGCGGGGCCGCGCCCGCCCGCGCTCGCGGCCCTGGCCGAGGAGCTGGGGCTGCCGTGGGCGGGCTCGGACGGCAAGACCGGGGAGACCCTGGTCAAGAGCGTCCTGGCGCCGATGTTCGCGGCGCGGGCGCTGCGTGTGCGCTCGTGGTCCTCCACGAACCTCCTGGGCGGCGGTGACGGGGCGACCCTGTCCGACCCCGCCAGCAACGACAGCAAGACCGCCTCCAAGGCCCGGGGCCTGGAGCACCTGCTGGGGCATCCGGTGGACGGGC
This sequence comes from Nocardiopsis eucommiae, assembly GCF_965344335.1. Lineage (NCBI taxonomy): Bacteria > Bacillati > Actinomycetota > Actinomycetes > Streptosporangiales > Nocardiopsidaceae > Nocardiopsis > Nocardiopsis eucommiae. The sequence continues at coordinate 60,186 of NZ_CBDRIY010000040.1, read as the reverse complement.
CCCTGCACATCGACTACGTGCCCGACCTGGGCGACGCCAAGACCGCGTGGGACCACGTGTCCTTCGAGGGGTTCCTGGGTGCCCGGATGAGCCTCCAGTTCACCTGGTCCGGCTACGACTCGGCGCTGGCCGCGCCACTGGTCCTGGACCTGGCCCGGCTGGCCGCCCACGCCCACCGGACGGGCCGCGCGGGTCCCGTCCCGGAGCTCGGGTTCTTCTTCAAGGACCCGGCCGGGAGCGACGTGCACGGGCTGGCCGCGCAGTGGGAGGCGCTCACCGCCTGGTGCGCCGGTCCGGCGGAGGGGGTGGGGCGCGGATGAGTCGGAAGCTGAGGTCCCTGGCGCGGCTGGTGCGCCTGCCCGCCGCGTTGACCGTGCTCGGTGACTCCCTCACCGGTGCCGCCGCGGCCGGTCGGCTGGGCCGGCCCCGCGCCTGGGCGCTGCCCGCCGCCTCGGTCTGCCTGTACTGGGCCGGGATGGCCCTCAACGACTACGCCGACCGCGACCTGGACGCGGTCGAGCGCCCCGAACGCCCGCTCCCTTCGGGGGAGGTGACTCCGGGTGGGGCCCTGGCGGTGGCGACCGGGCTCACGGCGGCCGGGGTGGGGATCGCGGCGCTGGCCGGGGGCGGTCGGTCCGCCCTGGTGGCGTCCGCGCTCGCCACCACCGTGTGGACCTACGACCTCGTCCTGAAGCCCACGCCGCTGGCCCCGCTGGGCATGGCGGTCAACCGGGGGCTGGACGTGCTGCTGGGCGCCGGTGACCGGACCGGCGCGGCGATGCTGCCCGCCGCCGCGATGGCGGTGCACACCTACGGGGTGACGACGCTGAGCCGGGGCGAGGTCCACGGCACCCGACCGGAGGTGGCCGCCGGGGCACTGGTCTGCACCCTGACCGGCGCCCTCGTGGCGGCGTACCCGTCGCGCACGGCTCCCGCCACCGCGCGCGGCTCGGTGGGCGAGCTGGCCGCCGGCGCCTTCGCGGGCTCGTTCGCGACCACGGTCGGGCTGGCCCAGGCCCGGGCGCTGGCCGAACCGAGCGCCGACCACGCGCGCGAGGCGACCGGGACCGGCATCCGGGGGATGATCCCGCTCCAGGCGGCGCTGCTGTCCCGCTACGGGGCGGTGGGGACGGCCTGCGCGCTCGCGGCCGGGGCCCCGGTCACCGCGCGGGCGGCCCGGGCGGTGTCGGTGACATGAGCGAACACCTCAGGCTGGGGTACGGGACGAACGGGTTCTGGGACCACCGGCTGGACGACGCCCTGGCGATCATCGCGGACCTCGGGTACGAGGGGGTGGGGCTGACCCTGGACCACCCGCACCTGGACCCGTTCTCGTTGGACGTGAACGCCCGCGTGGCGGCGGTGGCCCGCAGGCTGGACGCGCTGGGACTGGCGGTGGTCGTGGAGACCGGTGCCCGGTACCTGCTGGACCCGCGCCGTAAGCACGAACCCACCCTGGTCTCCGACCGGGACCGCGACGTGCGGGTGGACCTGTTGCGCCGGGCGGTGCGCGTCGCCCACAGCCTCGGGGCGGAGGCGGTGTCCTTCTGGTCGGGAATCCTGCCCGCCGGTGCCACGCGGGAGCAGGGGCGCGACCGGCTCCTCTCCGGGGTGGAGAAGGTCCTGGTGACGGCGGACGAGCTCGGCGTGGACCTGGCCTTCGAGCCCGAGCCCGGCATGTTCGCGGAGCGCCTGGAGGACGTCCTGGAGCTGCGGCGCGCACTGGGCGACCCCGCGCGGCTCAGGGTGACGCTGGACGTGGGGCACGGGGTGTGCAACGAACCCGACGGCCCCGAGGGCACGGTGGCCCGGGCCGGGGGCCTGATCGCCAACGTGCAACTGGACGACATGCGCCCGCACGTGCACGAACACCTGGAGTTCGGTGAGGGCGACCTCGACCTGGCCGGGGTACTGGGCGCCCTGGACCGCGCCGGGTACACGGGGCTGGCCTCGGTGGAGCTGCCCCGGCACGGACACGCGGCGCCGCTGGTCGCGGAGCGCTCCAAGCGAGCGCTGGACGCCGCCTGGGCCCGGGTCGTGACGGATCGGGGTGCGCCGGAGTGAGAGGCACGGGGCGCACGGGAGTGAGCGGCACGGGTGGCCGGACCGGAGGGAGCGGGACCGTGGTGGACGTCGGAGACCTGTTGGCGGAGGGGGCCCGCGCCGAACTGGCCGCGCTCCGCACCGAGCTGGTGGAGCGCCCGGGGCGCGTCGCGGTGCTCTTCCCCGCCGCCGCACGCCGGGTGGCGCGCGGCGCCGGACCCTCCGGCGACCCCTCGGGGACGGAGGGCCCCACACTCGACGACCTGGTGCGCGCGGACCTGCTGCGTGAGCTGGCCCGGGTGCTGCCCCCCGCCGAGCTCGCCGGGGAGGTGGAGGCCCTCTACGAGTACGGCGACGCCGAGGAGCGCCGCGCGGTCCTGCACGCGCTCGGTCACCTCGACACCCGGGAGCACGAGGTGGCCGCCGCCGCCCGCCGTCTGCTGGCGGACGCCCTGCGGACCAACGACACACGGCTGGTCGCGGCGGCGGCCGCCAGCGCGGCCCAGGCCCTGTTGGACGACCACTCCTGGCGCCAGACCGTGCTCAAGTGCCTGTTCGTCGGGGTGCCGTTGCGCCTGGTGGCGGGGGTGGACGAGCGAGCCGACACCGAACTGGCCCGCATGTGCGCGGACTTCGCCCGGGAACGCGAGCGCGCGGGCAGAGCGGTACCCGCCGACGTCCACCGGGTGCTGGACCGCCTTCCCGGAACCACCGGCCCGGACCGCCCTCACCGTCCGGACCCCCGCTCATAGGAGGCGTCATGCGTATCTTCGACCCGCACATCCACATGACCTCGCGGACCACCGCCGACTACCAGGCCATGTACGACGCCGGGGTGCGCGCCCTGGTGGAGCCCGCGTTCTGGCTGGGGCAGCCGCGCACGAGTGTGGGCTCCTTCCGCGACTACTTCGACGGCCTGGTCGGATGGGAGCGCTTCCGGGCCGCCCAGTTCGGCATCCGCCACCACTGCACCGTCGCGCTCAACCCCAAGGAGGCCAACGACCCGCGCCTGGCCGGGGTCCTCGACCTCCTCCCCCGCTACCTGGCCAAGGACGGGGTGGTGGCCGTGGGCGAGGTGGGGTTCGACTCGCGCACCTCCGAGGAGGAGAAGGCCTTCCGGCACCAGCTGGACCTGGCCCGGGAGTTCGCCCTGCCCGTGCTGGTGCACACCCCGCACCGGGACAAGGTCGAGGGCACCCGGCACACCCTGCGGCTGGTCGAGGAGTCGGGGATCGCGCCGGAGATGGTCCTGGTGGACCACCTCAACGAGACCACCGTGGAGATGGTGCGCGACTCCGGGTGCGTGCTGGGCTTCTCCATCTACCCGGACACCAAGATGTCGCCGGAGCGGATGGTGCGCGTCCTGTCCGAGTGGGGCCTGGACCGCATGGTGGTGAACTCGGCGGCCGACTGGGGGCACAGCGACCCGCTGACCACCCTCCACACGGGACTCCGGATGCTGGACGCCGGGTTCACCGAGGACGACGTGGACCGTGTGCTGTGGCGCAACCCGGTGGAGTTCTACGGACGCAGCGGACGCCTGCTGTTGGAGGACGGTACGGGTCCGGCGGCCGGGGCCACCTTCTCCGGCAACTCGATCCTGCGCGGCGAGCGACCGGAGGCGGAGCCGCCGGAAGGCGCGGCGGAGGACCCGCGAGGGGGCGCCGCGTGAGGTTCCGGCACCCCGACGGCACCGTCGTCCACCTCGCGTACTGCACGAACGTCCACCCCGCCGAGGACCTGGACGGCGTCCTGCGCCAGATCCGGGTGTTCGGCGGCGGGGTCCGCGCCGCCTTGGGCGCCGACCGGCTCGGGCTGGGCCTCTGGTTGCCCGCGCCCCTCGCCCGCGAACTGGCGGCCTCTCCCACGCTGACCGACCGCCTGCGCGCGGGGCTGGCCGCGGCCGGTCTGGAGACCGTCACCCTCAACGCCTTCCCCTACACCGGGTTCCACGCGCCCGTCGTCAAGCACGCCGTGTACTCCCCGGACTGGACCGAGCGCGCCCGCCTGGACTACACCGTGGACTGCGCGCGGGTGCTCGCCCGGATCATGCCCGACGACGCCGCGCGGGGCAGCGTCTCCACTCTCCCCCTGGCCTGGCGGGAGCCCTGGGACGCCGACCGCCTCGCCACCGCCAGGGCCCACCTCTCCGAGCTCTCCGCCGTGCTGGACGGGCTGGCCGACTCCGGGCGGCCGGTGAGGGTCGGGCTGGAACCCGAACCCGGCTGCGCCATGGAGACCACCCGGGACGCCGCCCTGCTGCTCGCGGACCCGCCGCCGCACGTGGGCGTGTGCCTGGACACCTGCCACCTGGCCGTGGGGTTCGAGGAACCCGGAGCGGCGCTGGACCGCCTGGCCGCCGCCGGACTTCCGGTGGTCAAGACCCAGGCCTCGGCCGCCGTGGAGGCGCCCGACCCGGCCGACCCGGCGACCCGCGCCGCCCTGGCCGCGTTCACCGAGGACCGGTTCCTGCACCAGACCCGTGAGCTGGCCGACGGCCGCCTCCGGGCCCGCGACGACCTGCCCGAGGCCCTGGCCGGGCCCCGCCCCCTCGACGGCGGAGGCCCCTGGCGCACCCACTTCCACGCGCCCCTGCACTCCCCCGCCGCCGCGCCCCTGCGCGGCACCACCGACCACCTCGACCACACCCTGTCCCTCCTCCTGGGCCCCGGCGGCGCCCGCACCGACCACCTGGAGGTGGAGACCTACACCTGGACGGTGCTGCCCGAGAACCGGCGGCCCCACGGCGAGGAGGGGCTGATCTCCGGAATCGCCGCCGAACTGGCCTGGGCCCGCGACCGGTGCACCGCCCTCGGGCTCACCCCGCTCTGACGGCCGCCACCGCGCGCCAGGGACCACCTAGGAAGGGAACGCTCCCATGACCAGCCGCCTCCTCGTCGTCAACGCGGTCGGGCTCACCCCCCGCCTGCTCGAACACGCCCCGCGCCTGCGCGCCCTGGCCGAACGAGGATGGCGGGCGCCGCTGGACACCGTCCTGCCCGCCGTCACCTGCACCGTGCAGTCCACGTTCCTGACCGGGTCCGCCCCCGCCGAGCACGGCGCCGTCGCCAACGGCTGGTACTTCCGGGACCTGGGTGAGGTCCACCTGTGGCGCCAGCACAACCGGCTGGTCCAGGGGGAGAAGGTCTGGGAGACCGCCCGCCGACACCGCCCGGACTTCCGCACCGCCAACGTCTGCTGGTGGTACGCCATGGGTGCCACCACCGACTGGACGGTCACGCCCCGGCCGGTCTACCACGCGGACGGCCGCAAGTCCCCGGACTGCTACACCCGGCCGGTGGAGCTGCACGACGAGCTCACCTCGGAGCTGGGCCCCTTCCCGCTCTTCAACTACTGGGGGCCGACCGCGTCGATCCGCTCCACGGAGTGGATCGTGGCCGCCACCCGCAGACTCCTGCCCCGTGCCGACCTCACCCTCTGCTACGTCCCCCACCTGGACTACGACCTCCAGCGCTTCGGGCCGGACTCCGAGGAGGCCCGGCGGGCCGTCCGCGACCTCGACGCCGCGGTCGCCCCGCTGCTGGACGACGCCGAGGCGGCCGGGGCGGCCGTCCTGGTGCTCAGCGAGTACGGGATCACGCCCGCCGACCGTCCCGTGCACGTCAACCGGCTCCTGCGGCGGGAGGGGCTGCTGGAGGTGTACACGCAGGAGGGCATGGAGTACCTGGACCCGTGGACCTCGCGGGCCTTCGCGGTCTCCGACCACCAGTGCGCGCACGTGTACGTCCGCGACCCCGCCGACCTTCCGAGGGTGGCGGAACTGCTGCGGGGACTCGACGGGGTCGACCTCGTCCTGGACCGTGAGGCCCAGGCAGGGTACGGGCTCGACCACGAGCGCTCCGGGGAACTGGTCCTCTTCGCCGAGCCCGGGGCCTGGTTCACCTACTACTACTGGCTCCGCGACGGGTCGGCCCCCGACTTCGCGCGCGGCGTGGACATCCACCGCAAGCCCGGGTTCGACCCGGCCGAGCTCTTCCTGGATCCCGCCGACCCCCTGGTCAGGGCCCGGGCGGCGGCCAACCTGGTCCGCAAGAAGGCGGGCCTGCGCTACACGATGAACGTCGTCCCCCTGGACCCGGGCTGTGTCCGGGGCACGCACGGGCGCCCCCACGACGACCCGCTGGACGGTCCCCTCGTGCTGTGCACCGACCCCTCGCTCTCCCGTGACCGCGTCGCCGCCACCGAGGTGCGCGACCTCATGCTCGGCCTCGTCGGTGTGCCGGCACCGGCGGGGCCGACCCCGCGCTGATCCGACCGGCGCTCCGGGGCCCGGCCGTCCTGCCGGGCCCCACCCCGACACTCTGGAGGCAGCACGATGACCCGACCGGTCACTCTCTTCACCGGCCAGTGGGCCGACCTGCCCTTCGAGGAGGTGTGCGCGCTCGCGTCCTCCTGGGGCTACGACGGCCTGGAGATCGCCTGCTGGGGCGACCACCTGGACGTGACCCGCGCCGCCGTGGACGACGCCTACGTCCGGGAGCGGCGGGAGATCCTCGAACGGCACGGCCTCGGCGTGTGGGCTATCTCGAACCACCTCCTCGGCCAGGCCGTGTGCGACGACCCGATCGACCACCGGCACCGGGACGTCCTGCCCTCCCGAGTCTGGGGCGACGGCGAACCCGAGGGGGTGCGCCAGCGCGCGGCCGAGGAGATGAAGCTGACCGCCCGGGCCGCCGCGAGGCTGGGCGTGTCCACGGTGGTGGGCTTCACGGGTTCGGCGATCTGGAAGTACGTGGCGATGTTCCCGCCGGTCGGCGCGGACGTGATCGAGGCGGGCTACCGGGACTTCGCGGACCGCTGGAATCCGATCCTGGACGTGTTCGACGATGTGGGCGTGCGGTTCGCGCACGAGGTGCACCCGTCGGAGATCGCCTACGACTACTGGTCCACCCAGGCGGCGCTGGAGGCCGTGGGGCACCGGGAGGCCTTCGGGTTGAACTGGGACCCCAGCCACATGGTGTGGCAGGACATCGACCCGGTCGGTTTCCTGTGGGACTTCCGCGAGCGCATCTACCACGTGGACTGCAAGGACGCCCGCAAGCGCGTGGGCAACGGCCGCAACGGGCGTCTGGGCTCCCACCTGCCGTGGGGCGACCCGCGCCGGGGGTGGGACTTCGTGTCCACCGGTCGCGGTGACGTGCCGTGGGAGGCGTGCTTCCGCGTGCTGAACTCGATCGGGTACGCGGGGCCGATCTCCGTGGAGTGGGAGGACGCGGGGATGGACCGTCTGGCCGGGGCCGCCGAGGCGGTGCGGTTCGTGCGGGCCAACGCGTTCGACGCGCCCGAGGCCTCCTTCGACTCCGCCTTCGGGTCGGACTGACCCCCGGGAGGGTGTCCGGTGCCACGGCGTTCCCGTGGCACCGGACTCACATCATCGGCGCGATGACCACTCTGTAGTGTCCGCCGTCGGCGGTGACCACGTCGTGGCGGAAGTCGTTGATCCGATTGACCGAACGCTGCACCGCGTCACTTCCGAAGGCACTGGTGTCCACCGAGGGGAGGTGCTCCCGGAGGGCGTGGACCGCCTCGTCCACGGACAGGGCGGTTCCCCGGTGTTCGGGGGTGATGCGTCGACCCTCGTCGGTGAGCCGACTGATCGCGATCCGGAACATACCGGGTCTCCCTGCACTGCTGGGGGAAGGTCACCGGCATTCTCCCCCATACTCGGCGGGCTGGCCAGTGGGATCAGAGCCAGGAGACCTTGGAGTCCTCCAGGCCGTAGCGGGCGGAGACGATCTCCAGCTTGCCCTCACTGACGAACCCGCCCAGTTCGCTGTCGTCGCGCAGGCGCTGCGCGATGTGCTCGGCGTTGGCCCGGACGCAGTCGTCCAGGAAGTCCGTTCCGTCGTCGGGGGTGGACTCGACGACACCCAGGATCTCCCCGACCAGTCCGCCGATGTGGCCGTGCGGGAGCTGGCCGGTGCGGTGGGCCTCCACCGCGGCGTCGACGGCGCCGCAGGTCTGGTGGCCCATCACGACGATGAGCGGCGTGTGCAGGTGCTCCACGGCGTAGGTGAGGCTGCCGAGCACGGACCCGTCGAGGACCTGGCCCGCCGAGCGGATGGTGAAGAGGTCGCCCAGCCCCTGGTCGAAGACGAGCTCCGGGGGGACGCGGGAGTCCGAGCAGCCCAGGATGGTCGCGAAGGGGGCCTGGCCCTCGACCATCTGCTCACGGCGCGCTCTGCCCTCGTTGGGGTGTCTGGACAGGTACCGGGACCAGCGACGGTTGCCCTCCTTGAGGAGGCGCAGGGCCTCCCGGGAGTCCCGGGCGACGGGGGGAACGGGGGGTGCGTCCGCCCAGGCGAGGGAGGCGGGGATCGTGGTGGCGACGGCGGCACCGACACCACCGAGCAACGACGCCTTGAAGGCGCCGCGACGGGTTATGGCCATGTGGGGCTCTTTTTCCGTTTCACGAAGAAAGTGACTTTTGCCAGCAAAGCGGGTAAAAGCTACTCCCGGTGCACGGAGCCTCACAAGGGGATTGACGGCTTCCTAACGGGTTCTGGCCACATTCAGCCATCCGGGAATCAGCCGGGCCTCGGGGCGGACCCGCAGAGCGGGGTCCGGGGTGACCGACCGAACGATCGTGCTGTCCACGCGCTCCGACGCGGCCGCCCGGGCGGCCCCGCGCACGTCCGCCCCCGTCACGAGGTAGATTCGACAACCGTGTCCCGATCTTCCGCACCCGAACCAGCCACCCCGAGACCGACCGGCAGGCGCCGCTCCGGACGTCCGGGGCACGACGCCGACTCCGTGCTCCGGGTGGCCGCTCGCGTGTTCAACGAACGCGGCTACGACGGAACGAGCATGGAGGACCTGGCCCGCGCCCTCGGCGTGACCAAGTCCGCGATCTACCATCACGTCACCGGGAAGACCGAACTCCTGCGCCAGTCCCTGGACCTGGCCATGGACGCGCTGTTCGAGGTCACCCGCGAGGAGGGCGCGACCACCGGACCGGCCATCGCGCGACTCGAACACGTGATGCGCGGCAGCGTCCGGGTGCTCGTCGAGGAGCTGCCCCACGTCACCCTGCTGCTGCGGGTGCGCGGCAACACCGAGGTGGAGAAGCACGCCCTGGAACGGCGCCGCAGGTTCGACCACCTCATCGCGGACCTGGTCCGCGAGGGCGTGGTCGACGGTGACATCCGCAGCGACGTCGACCCGGCGGTCGCCTCCCGCCTCCTCTTCGGCATGGTCAACTCGGTGGTCGAGTGGTACAAGCCGGACCGCGGGATGTCCTGCGAGGAGATCGCTGACTCCCTGTGCCACATCGCCTTCGAGGGGTTGCGGTCCCACCGGGACTGACTCGCCCCAGCCGCCCCACTGGCCACATCAGGCCAGCGGATCGGCGACGCAACCCTGGCCATGGGTGACGAAGGTCCCTACGCTCCATGAACAGAGGTCACGAAAGTGACCCACATCATGGAAAGCAGAGAACAGGGACCGTGTCCGAACTCCTCCCCCAAGGCTGGATGACTCCCTCGATCGCCTACGCCATCTCGGCGGTCGGTGCCTTCCTGGGCCTCTCCTTCGCCGCCAGGGCCCGCCGAACGACCGGCTTCTTCCGATGGCAGTGGCAGGCCCTGGCCGCACTCGCCCTCGGCGGGATGGCCGTGTGGGCGATGCACTTCGTCGCGATGCTCGGCTTCACCATCCCCGGAACGCCGCTGCGCTACGACGGCCTCCTGACCGCCGTCAGCGGTGTGATCCCCATCGTGGTCGCGGCCCTCGCCCTCCAACTGGTGCTCCGCACCACCACCGCCGTCCGTGTCCTGGCCAGCGGCCTCCTGCTCGGTGTCGGCATCGTCGCCATGCACCACGTCGGCGTGGCCGCCATGAACCTGCACGGCACCCTGCACCACGACCCGTTCACCGTGGCGCTGTCCGCCGTCATCGCCGTGGTCGCCGCCACCGTCGCCCTGTGGTGCGCCGTCCAGCTGTCCGGTCCGACCGCGACCGTGCTCGCCTCCCTGGTCCTGGCGGGCGCGGTCACCGCGACGCACTACACGAGCATGGCCGGGACGCACGTCGTCCCCGCCGACTTCACCCCCGTGGCCGCGCCCGACGGCGCCAAGGCGTGGGACCTGCTGCTGCCGGTGATCACCGGCCTGTTCGTCCTCCTGCTGATCTGCAGCCTCTTCCTCCTGCTCGGTGACGACGAGTACGAGCGCGGGAACCGTTCCCCCCGTCGGGCGACGGAGGAGCGGGAGGCCGGGGAGACCTACACCCCCCGCCACGGCGTCCCGGTGGTGCCCAGGCCCGGGGACGACGTGTGGACCCGTCGCCGCTGAGCGGCGGCCACGAGAAAACCACTGGCACCGCACCGAGGCCCCGTCCTAGAGTCGGTGCGTGCCGTGCGGTCCGCGCCGGCCGCTGACGAGAGGAGCACGCCATGGCCCGCCTCATGCCTGGCCCCGGTTTCCGAACTTCCATCGTCAGCGAGCCCTAGGTCGCGTCCAGCGGCGGCTCGCGCTCCTCAGAGAGAGCACTGTGAGTCACCCCAGCACGAACACATCCGAAGAACACCCCGCCCACCCGCTCGCGGGTCTGGGCTGGAACGCCCGCGTCGAGGCGGCCTTCGACGCCGTCGCCCTCGGCGGACCGGACGTCCTGCTTCCCGCACGGGTCTCCGAGGCACGTCGCGGCGCCGTGGGCGTCCGCATGCCGAACCACGAGACCGCCACCCTGGCACCCACGGTGCGCAGGGCGGCGGAGGCCGACCCCTTCACCGCCCCGACCAGCGGGGACTGGGTGGCCGTCCGCCGGTCCGGCGACACCTGGCTGGTGGAGGCGGTCCTGGAGCGGTCCGGAACCCTCGTCCGCCAGGGCGTGGCCAAGGACTCCCACGACCAGGCCCTGGCCGCCAACGTCGACGCCGTCCTGATCTGCGAGGCCGCCGACCAGGGTCCCAACGTCGGGCGTCTGGAGCGGTTCCTCAGCCTCGCCTGGACCAGCGGCGCCGCCCCGGTCGTGGCCGTCACCAAGGCCGAACTCGCCGGTGACCGTCTCCCCGAGGTGGTCGAACTGGTCGCGTCGGTCACCACCGGGGCCGAGGTGCACGCCGTCAGTGCCCACACGGGCCTGGGGCTGGAGGCGCTGGCCGCCCAGCTGCGTCCCGGGGCCACCTGGGTCCTGCTCGGTACCTCGGGCGCCGGGAAGTCAAGCCTGCTCAACGCACTCGCGGGCCGGACGGCCATGGAGACCGGCGAGATCCGTGACGACCGGCGCGGCCGTCACACCACCACCCACCGCCAGCTGATCCCCATGCCCGGGGGCGCGCTGTTCCTGGACATCCCGGGGGTGCGCCGCATCGACGTGCCCGGGGACGGGACCGGTGTGGACCGCACCTTCTCCGACGTCAACGAGCTGGCCGATCGGTGCCGGTTCCGCGACTGCTCCCACGGCACGGAGCCCGGGTGCGCGGTCAGGGCCGCCGTGGACGAGGGGGAGCTGGACTCCGGGCGCCTCGAACGCTGGTTCCGACTGCGCCGCGAGGCCGAGTGGAACCGGTCCCGGAGCGACGCCCGCGTGCGCGCGGAGCGGCGCAAGGAGTGGAAGCGCAACACCCGCGAGGGCCGGGAGGCGGGCCGACTCAAGCGCGGCCACTGATCCCGGTCAGTCCCGTCCCAGCTCCGCACGGCGCGGGTTCTGACCGGTCCTGGCCGGTCAGAACCCGAAGGCCCGGCGGGCGTTGTCGGCGACGATCCCGGCCAGCTCGTCCTCGCCGAGGCCCTTGGTCTCGGCCAGCACCCGCAGTGTGAGCGGGATGAGGTAGGGGGCGTTGGGGCGGCCCCGGTAGGGCTTGGGGGTGAGGAAGGGGGCGTCGGTCTCCACCAGCACCAGTTCGGGTGGGGCGACCTTCGCCGCCTCACGCAGGGGCTCGGCGCTGGCGAAGGTGACGTTCCCGGCGAAGCTCATGAAGTAGCCCCGCTCGGCGCACACCCGGGCCATGTCGGCGTCGCCGGAGAAGCAGTGGAAGACCACCCGCTCCGGTGCGCCCTCCTCCTCCAGGACGCGGAGGACGTCCTCGTGGGCCTCGCGGTCGTGGATCATGAGCGCCTTGCCGTGCCTCTTGGCGATCGCGATGTGGCGGCGGAACGACAGCTCCTGCGCGCGGGCACCCTCGGGACCGGTGCGGAAGGTGTCCATCCCGGTCTCTCCGACCGCCACCACCTGCGGCAGCGCCGCCAGCGCGTCGATCTCGGCCAGCTCGGCCTCCAGGGCCTCGATCCCCCCGGCGGGGCGAGCCTTCCCCGCCCAGTCGGTGTCGTCGGCCTCCACGCCCTCGGCGCCGTCGCCGTGCACCACGCGGGGCGCCTCGTTCGGGTGCAGGGCCACGGCGGCCCACACCCTGCCGGGATGCTTCGCGGCGGTCTCCGCCGCCCAGCGCGAGGAGGACAGGTCGACGCCCACCTGCACGAGCGGGGTCACTCCCACGGCCTCCGCCGCCGCGATGACCTCCTCGACCTCGGGGGTCTGCATGTCCATGTGGGTGTGGCTGTCGGCCACCGCGACCCGCAGCGGCTCGGGTGCCGGTGGCGGGGTCTGCGCGTTGCGCTCCCTGACCGCACTGCCCTTGCGTCTGCCCATGTCATGCCCCCATCACGTGTACTGCGTGCGCCGTGGAGATTCTAGGCCGCCCCGGCCGTCGGATCGGTCGGTCACGACCCGGCGGCCGTCGCCCCGGCCCGCAGCCGAACGCTCGCGGCTCCCGGTACACGCCGGAGGAGGCCGCGCGGGTCCCGGAGCGGGCCTGACCGGGGCCCGGGCCCCACGAAGGCGGGCACCGGTCCGCGTGGACCGGTGCCCGGGCGTCGGGTCGGAACCTACTCGGCGTCACCGGCCAGGCGGGCCAGCTCCTCGTCCACCACGGACGGGTCGAGCTTGGTGAACAACGGGGTGGGGCGGCTCAGCGGGGTACCCACAGCGATCGGCACCGACTCCCAGCGGGCCGCGTTGTCGGCGTAGTCCCCGGTGATGACCGGGTAGTCCACCTTCTCCTCGGAGCCGCCGATGGTGTCGTGGCCGGACTCGATGCGCGGCATCCCGGTCCAGGTGCCGGTGCCGCCGAGCATCGCGTACACCTTGTTGGCCGACTCCGGCAGGAACGGCGTGAGCAGGGTGTTGGCGTCGCTGACCAGCTGGAGGGCGACGTGCAGGACGGTCGCCATCCGCTCCGGGTCGGTCTTCTTGAGCGCCCACGGAGCCTGGTCGGAGATGTACTTGTTGGCCTCGGCCACCGTACGCATGGCCTCCTGGAGACCGGCCTTGAACTGCGACCTCTCCAGACGGGCGCCCACGGTGGCGAACGCCTCCCGGGAGGCGGCCAGGACCCTGCGGTCCTCGTCGTCGAGCTCGCCGGCGGCGGGGATCTCACCGAGGTTCTTCGCCGCCATGGAGACGGAGCGGTTGACCAGGTTGCCCCAGGCCGCCACCAGCTCGTCGTTGTTGCGGCGGACGAACTCGGCCCACGTGAAGTCGGTGTCCTGGTTCTCCGGGCCCGCGGCCATGATGTAGTACCGCAGCGCGTCGGCGGAGTAGCGCTCCAGGAAGTCGCGCACGTAGATCACGACACGGCGCGAGGAGGAGAACTTCTGCCCCTCCATGGTGAGGAACTCGCTGGAGACCACCTCGGTGGGCACGTTCAGCTCACCGAACGGGCCGACCTCGCCGCCCTGGTCGCCCCTGCCGCTCGCGCCGAGCAGGATGGACGGCCAGATGACCGAGTGGAAGACGATGTTGTCCTTGCCCATGAAGTAGAAGGACTCGTTGTCCTCCCCCTGCCACCAGCGGCGCCAGGCCTCGGGCTCACCGACGCGCTGGGCCCACTCGATGGACGCGGACAGGTAGCCGATCACCGCGTCGAACCACACGTAGACGCGCTTGGCCGCGTTGTCGCTCCACCCGTCCAGCGGGATCGGCACGCCCCAGGTGAGGTCACGCGTGACCGCGCGCGGCTGGAGGTCCTCCACCAGGTTCAGGGAGAACTTGAGGACGTTGGGACGCCACTCGCCCTCCTTGCCCTTGAGCCACTCGGTGAGGACGTCCGCGAAGGCGGGCAGGTCGAGCATGAAGTGCTCGGTGTCCACGAACTCCGGCGTCTCGCCGTTGATCCGCGAGCGGGGCGAGAGGAGGTCGATCGGGTCGAGCTGGTTCCCGCAGTTGTCGCACTGGTCGCCGCGCGCGCCGTCGAAGCCGCAGATCGGGCAGACGCCCTCGATGTAGCGGTCGGGCAGCGTGCGGCCGGTGGACGGGGAGATCGCGCCCTTGGTGGTGCGCGTGAAGACGTAGCCGTTCTCGTAGAGCGTGGTGAACAGCTTCTGGACGACGGAGTAGTGGTTACCGGTGGTCGTGCGGGTGAACAGGTCGTAGGACAGACCGAGCGCGACCAGGTCCTCCGCGATGATCCGGTTGTAGCGGTCGGCCAGCTCCCGGGCGCTCACGCCCTCCTGGTCGGCCAGCACCTGGATCGGGGTGCCGTGCTCGTCGGTGCCGCTGACCATCAGCACGCTGTTCCCCGACATTCGCTGGAAGCGCGAGAAGACGTCGGAGGGGACTCCGAAGCCGGAGACGTGGCCGATGTGGCGCGGGCCGTTGGTGTAGGGCCAGGCGACCGCGGTCAGGATGTGGCGATTCGACGACATGCCTCAAGACTAAAGGTGGCACGGGGCGTCCGAGCACCAAACGGCGCCCGGGTGCCGGCTCGTCCACAGGGGCGACCACGTGATTCCCCCGGGAGGGTACCTACCCGTATGCTCTGCTGGATGGAGCCGCGTGCCCCCGGGGCACCGGCCCAAGCCAGCACGACCCTCCAACCCGGCTCCGAGGCGGTGGTCACCACGGTTACCCGTGCCCTACCCCGTCCTGCCCTGCGGACCGGGTCGCTGATCACCAGCGTGGTCCTGCTGGTCATCCTGTCCTTCCCGGTGGCCTCCGGCCTCTCCGGAGAGAGGGACACCGTCGCCCTGCCCTCACACGGAGGGCACAGCGCCCCCGAGCGCGACGCCGCGCACGCCTCCTCCGACGACCCCTCGGGTCCGTCGGAGGAGGCGCAGCCCTACCGGGGGACCGAGACGGTCTCGCTCGGGCCGCCCGTCTCCGTCTGCGACCAGCGGTCGGTGCTGCGGGACCTGCCCGACGCCGTCCCCACGTGCGCACTGCGCCTGGCGGTGTGGGACCAACCCTGGTGGCCGCTGCCCCCGCCGCACCACGATCCCGTTCCCGAACGGGTCGACGCGGAGGAACTGCCGCCCACCCGGGCACCGCCTCTCACCGCGCACACCCTCGTCTGACCATCCCGGTCGGCCGCCTCCCGGAGCCCGACGGCGCCGGGACCGGCCCCACGCACCCCCCGCCCGGCGCCGCCGGGCACGCGACCGGTACCCACCATCCGCAGTGAGAGGTTCACCCCTTGTCCAGTCAAACGGGAGCAGGGGCGCGCTGGACACGCGCGCTCATCTCCCTCCTCGTCATCCTCGTCGCGTTCGGCGCGGCGTGGTTCATCCCACCGCGTCTGGGTCTCGACCTCAGCGGCGGCACGCAGATCGTCCTGGAGACCCAGGACGGCACCGACGGCACCCAGGCCAACTCGGAGAACACCGACAAGGTCGTCGAGGTGCTGCGCCAGCGCATCGACCGCCTCGGTGTGGCCGAGGCGACCATGTCCCGTTCCGGTGAGAACCGGATCATCGTCGAGCTCCCCGGCGTGCAGGACCCGGCGGAGGCCGCGCAGATCGTCGGCCAGACCGCCCAGCTGTCCTTCCACGAGGTCCTGGGCGTCGGTGAGCAGGGCGGCCAGGGCGTCCAGGCCCCCGGCGGCGGCGACTTCGCCAACGCGCCGGCCGACGAGGCCCGTGCCCCGTCCGACGGCCAGGAGGGCGCCCCCGAGGGCGGCGGCGAACTGCCCGAGGGCATGGAGGGCCTCGAGGGCATGGAGGGCCTGGAGGACATGCTCGGCGGCCAGGGCGGGATGCCCCAGGCTCCCGCGGGCCCGTCGGCGGAGAACCCCGAGGACGTCGCCCTGACCCTGCCCGACGAGCAGGGCACCATGCTCCAGCTGGGTGAGACCTTCATCCAGGGCGACCGGGTCTCCACCGCCGACGCCGGCCTGGACAGCGCCAACCGTGCCCAGTGGGTCGTCAACGTCAGCTTCCGTGGCGAGGGCCGCGACCAGTGGCGCGAACTCACCGGCCAGGCCGCCTGCTACAACGACGGCGACCCCCGCCGCCGCGTGGCGATCGTGCTGGACGACCAGATCATCTCCGCCCCGCAGGTGGGCCTGGAGATCGGCTGTGAAGCCGGGATGTCCGGTGGACAGACCACCATCAGCGGCAACGACTTCACCAGCGAGAGCGCCAACGAGCTCGCCGTGCTGATCGAGGGCGGTTCGCTGCCGCTGCCGGTCACCGAGGTCCAGCGCCAGACGGTGGGCCCGACCCTCGGTGCCGCCGCCATCGAGGCCAGCGCCATCGCCGCGCTCCTCGGCATCGCCTTCACCGCCCTGTACATCACGGTCGTCTACCGCCTGGTGGGCTTCCTGGCGTCGATCGCGCTGGCGTTCTACACGCTGATCGCGTACGGAGCGCTGGTCGCCTTGGGGGCCACGCTGACCCTCCCGGGTCTGGCCGGTTTCGTGCTGGCGATCGGTATGGCCATCGACGCGAACGTGCTGATCTTCGAGCGCGCGCGTGAGGAGTACCAGCGCCAACAGCGGACGTACGAGGCGAACAAGTCCGCCGGGATGAAGGACGCGGGCGACTCCGAGGGGACCAAGGCCGAGGGCGGAGCCCTGGCCCGCCGTCGGCGCCGCGCCATCGCACCCAACCTGGAGAAGGCGTTCGTCCAGGGCACCCAGAAGGCCTGGAGCGCGGTCCTCGACACCAACGTCACCACGTTCCTCGCCGCCGGTCTGCTGTTCTTCTTCGCGTCCGGCACGGTGCAGGGCTTCGGTGTCACGCTGAGCATCGGCACCATCGCCTCGATGATCTCCGCGCTGATCATCGCGCGCGTGTTCGTCGAGTGGGCCGTGCGGCGCGCGGTCATCAAGAAGCACCCGTCGATCACGGGGCTGGACCGCATCGGCCCGGTGCGCACCTGGCTGGTCCAGAAGAACCCGCAGCTGATGGACCACCGCCGCACCGGTCTGATCGTCGCGGCGCTGATCGTGCTCGTCGCGATCGCCGCCCCGCTGGTCCGCGACACCAACCTGGGCGTCGAGTTCACCGGCGGCCGGGTCCTGGAGTACGAGATCACCGGCGACGAGTCGCTCTCGGTGGACGAGGCGCGCTCGCTCATCTCCGGCCTGAACTTCCCGGGTTCGGACACGGCCGTGGTGCAGGAGTCGGGTGACGGCGACATCGCCGTGCGCACCGGAGACATCTCCGACCCCGAGGCCGCGACCATCGCCGACGCCCTCGCCGAGGAGACCGGCGGCGTGGAGCTGGTCAGCGACGAGCTGATCGGCCCGAGCATGGGCGACGAGCTGCGCAACCGGGCCCTGATCGCCCTGGGCGCGGCCCTGGCCCTCCAGATGATCTACCTGGCCTGGCGCTTCCGCTGGTCCTTCGGTGTCTCCACCATGTTGTCGCTGGCCTTCAACATGCTGCTGGTCATCGGGCTGTTCATCTGGCTGGGCAAGCCGATCGACGGCGTCTTCCTCGCCGCGATCCTGAGTGTCATCGGCTTCACCGTCAACGACACGGTGGTGGTGTTCGACCGTGTCCGGGACGAGTGGGCGAGGGACGAGAAGTCCTCGTTCAAGGAGATCGCCAACCGCGCGGTGCTCAACACCCTGCCGCGTACGGTCAACACGACCGTCGGCGCGTGGATCATCCTGGGCTTCCTCACCTTCCTCGGCGGGTCCTCGCTCCAGGACTTCTCCATCGCGATGCTGGTCGGTCTGACCACCGGTGTGGTCTCCACGGTGTTCGTCGCGGTGCCGCTGGCCATCTGGCTCCAGAAGTGGGACCGGACCCCGGCCCCGCACGTGCTCAAGGAGCGCAAGGCCAAGGAGAAGGTGGCCGCCAAGGCCGCCCGCGACGCCGACGACGGCGCCGTGGTCTGACCCGCTCCACAGGCACGGGAGGGGCCCCGGGCCGCGCACATCGCGCGGCCCGGGGCCCCTTCCCGTTTCGGGGGTTCGACCGTCTCCCCCGGGGGCCAGCAGCGGCGCCTCGGGGGTCCAGACGGTGTCCGGAGGCCGCCCTGGTCAGCCCTGGGGCTGCGGCACCGGGGCGCCCTCCGAGGCCTGTACCAGCACGAAGCCCTGCCCCTCCAGCGAGAGCTGGAAGGCCTCACCGCTGCCGCGCCCGATGATGGCCCCCGCCTTGGCCGTGCGCCGGATGCCGGTCCGCAGCGTGCTGGACCACGCCACGGCGGCGTCGGTGTCGACGAAGGTGGGCTGGTCGATGTTGAGCAGCACCGGTGTGCCGTGGCAGGCGACCGCCACCCGTCCGTGTCCGCTGAACACCGTGTTGAACAGGCCCCCGGCCATCATCCCGGCGCCCTGCACGCGGCGGATGTCCCAGTCCAGGCCCGGCTCGAAGGCCAGCACGTTTTCCCCGCTGACAGTGATGGAGTCCCCCTCCAGGTCGATGAGGTGGACGTCCCAGGCGTCCCGGGCCAGGAACACGTCGCCCCGCCCGGTGACCCGCATCAGCGGCATGCCCTCCCCGGTGAAGGCCTTCTTGAAGAACTTCCCCACGCTCCCCGCGCCCTGGTAGGAGAAGTCGATGTCGCCCTGGTAGGCGACCATCGAGCCCTGCC
The DNA here is from genome assembly GCF_965344335.1 of Nocardiopsis eucommiae. NCBI lineage: Bacteria > Bacillati > Actinomycetota > Actinomycetes > Streptosporangiales > Nocardiopsidaceae > Nocardiopsis > Nocardiopsis eucommiae. The sequence goes on along the minus strand of NZ_CBDRIY010000040.1, from coordinate 41,358 downwards.
TGGCGAGGAACTCGCCGTTCAGGCCCACTCTCAGCATCTTGTGGTTCTGGAGGTGCATGCCGGGCCGCTGGGTCTCCTGGGCCTGCTGGAAGAGTTCGCTGCGCATGGTCGGATTCTCGTTCCTGTCGCCGGGTACTGACAGGTTCGACGCTCTCCGCCCCAGAAGGTTCCCACCCGGGACGAAGGTCTCACTCCGCCTCGACGACCCCGTGCACCAGGTCGTACACGCGGCGCTTGGGCACCCCGGTCTCCTTGGCGACCCGGGTGATCGCCTCCTTGCGGCGCACGCCCTCCTCCTCCAGGGCGGCGACGGCCTCCACCAGGTCCGTGTCACTGGTGCGCTCGGCCCGGGGACGGGCACCCTCCACGACCACGGAGATCTCGCCGCGCACGCCCTCGGCCGCCCAGGAGGCCAGCTCTCCGAGGCCGCCCCGGCGCACCTCCTCGTAGGTCTTGGTGAGCTCACGGCACACCGCTGCCCGGCGGTCCGCGCCGAAGGCCCCGGCCATCGCCTCCAGGGTGGCGGCGACCCGGTGCGGGCTCTCGAAGAACACCATCGTGCGGCGCTCGTCGGCCAGCTCGGTCAGGTACCCCTTCAGCCCCTTGCGCGGCGGGAAACCCTCGAAGCAGAATCGGTCGGTGGGCAGTCCGGACACCACCAGGGCGGTGGTCACGGCCGACGGGCCGGGGATGGCCGTGACCGGGATCCCCTCGTCCGCGCAGGCGGCGGCCAGGCGGTAACCGGGGTCGGAGACCCCGGGCATCCCGGCGTCGGTGACGACCAGGACCTCCTCGCCGTTCCGGAGGTCGTCGAGGAGCTCCTCGCTCCGGCGGGTCTCGTTCTGGTCGTAGTAGGAGACGATCCGGGCACCGGTCGCACCGCCCAGCCGGAACCCCACACGGGAGGCGAACTGCTTGAGCCGACGGGTGTCCTCGGCCGCGATCACGCGCGCGTTCTCCAGCGCGCGCAGCAGTCGGGGCGGCGCGTCCTCCTGGTTTCCGATGGGAAGGCCCGCCAGCACGAGCCTCCCGACGCGCCGCGTCCCGTCAACGTCCTCAACCACTGTGATCCCCGTCCTGTCGCGCTACGGTTGGCTCTATCGCGCCACCCGAAACCCGGTTTCGCGGCCCGTCCGCAACGGACCCCATCTCTGACCCCAACCTACGAGCCGAGATGACCACCACCGCACTTCACAGCGAGGTACCGCCCTCGAACCCCCCGGCCGCGGCCCAGCCGCCCACGCTCCGTTCCCGTTTCTCACCCCGCCTCCCCAGCCCCTGGTGGCTCGGCTGGCTGGGTGCCCTCGTCGTCGCGGGCTTCGCGGGCGCGCTGAGGTTCTTCAACCTCGGTCAGCCGGACCGCATCTACTTCGACGAGACCTACTACGCCACGGACGCCCACTCCCTGTGGAGGTTCGGGTACGAGCACGACACGTCGGAGAACTCCGACGACCTGCTGAGCAACGGCAACCCGGACATCTGGACGGGGGCGGGTGACTTCATCGTCCATCCGCCCGTCGGCAAGTGGATGATCGCGCTCGGTGACTGGCTGTACTCGATCATGCCGTTCGGCTCGGCCGTGACGCCCGAGGGGTGGCGCGTGGCCTCGGCCGTGGCCGGGGTCCTCTCGGTGCTCATCCTGGTACGGCTCGCCACCCGGATGACCCGCTCGGTGCTGCTCGGGTGCACGGCCGGGCTCATCCTGGCGCTGGACGGCCTGCACTTCACCCTGAGCCGCATCGCCATGGTGGACATCTTCCTCACCCTGTGGGTCCTGGCCGGGTTCGCCTGTTTGGTGATCGACCGGGACAAGACGCGGGAACGGCTGGTGCGGCTCGCGGAGGCCGGGGCCGACGTCACCACTGTGGGCTGGCTCGGGATGCGCTGGTGGCGGCTCGCGGCGGGGCTGTGCTTCGGTCTGGCGATCGGCACCAAGTGGTCGGCGCTGTTCTTCGTGGCCGCCTTCGGCCTGCTCACCGTGGCGTGGGACTACGGGGCCCGCCGCAGCGTCGGCCAGCAGCGCCCGCTGGGCCGGTGGTTCGGCTTCGACGCCGTCCCCGCGTTCGTGCAGACCGTGGTGGTGGCGGGCGCCGTCTACCTGGTCTCGTGGTCCGGGTGGCTCCTCACCCGTGGCGGCTACAACCGGGACTTCGCGGACGGGCTGCTCCCCGGCTGGATCCCCGGGTTCCTGCGCTCCCCCATGGAGGCGCTGTGGAGCCTGTGGGACTACCACGGCCGCATGATGAACTTCCACTCCAACCTGAGCAGCGACCACTCCTACATCTCCGCGCCGTGGGAGTGGCTGGTCATGCGCACCCCGGTGCTCTTCCACTACAACGGCCAGGCCGTGGGGTGCGACACCGGGAACTGCGTGACCTCGGTGGTGTCCATCGGCACGCCGGTCGTCTGGTGGCTCAGCATCATCGCCGTGACCGTGATGTTCGGCTGGTGGATCACCTTCCGGGACTGGCGCGCGGGCGCGGTGCTGCTCGCGGTCGCCGCGGGCTGGCTGCCGTGGTTCGCCTACCCCGAGCGCCCCATGTTCCTGTTCTACGCACTGCCGATCCTGCCCTTCCTGGTCCTGGCGATCGTGCTGGCGCTGGGGCTGGTCATGGGAGCGGGCGAGGACAGTCCCCGGTTCGCCCCGTACCTGCGGGCGTTGGGCGGGGTGGTCTTCGGCGTGGTGGTCCTGCTGACCATCGCCCACTTCGCGTATCTGTACCCGGTGTTGTCGGCGTATCCGATACCCGAGGAGACCTGGCGGGACCGGCTCTGGTTCGACGTGTGGGTGTACGGCCGGGACGCTTCCTGACCCCCTCCGGGGAACGGGGTAATACCGTTCCCCGGAACACATCTCCATTAGTGGCAGAAGGGCTGGAAAGCAACAGTTTCGAGTTGCCGAAACAGGACACTCCGGAAACGCGGATTCCTGCCGGAAAGGCCTCGGCAGGGCCCCACTCCCCCTGGTACTGTCTGCAACTGGTTGCTGTTGTTGTTTCCATGGATGCCCAAGGCGCCTCGCGGAACTTCACGTGGGCGCTTGTCGATTCGGGATTACCCTTCGTCGGTCGGCGCCCGGCGACCCGGGACCAGCAGGGTGCGGTCCCGCCGTAGTCCCCAAGGGAGAGCACATGGCTCAGGGCACCGTGAAGTGGTTCAACTCTGAGAAGGGTTTCGGGTTCATCGCCGTCGAGGGTGGTCAGCCCGACGTGTTCGTGCACTACTCAGCGATCGCGGGCACCGGCTTCCGGAACCTGGAAGAGGACCAGAAGGTCGAGTTCGACATCATCCAGGGCCCGAAGGGCCCGCAGGCGGCGGACGTTCGCGCGGTCTGACCGTCACACGTGCGTCTTCCCAGCCCTCCGCTCTCCGAGCGGGGGGCTGGACCGCGTTCCGGGGGCGTCGTGGCTGGTCGGGAGCGCCGCGCCGCGCCGGGAGCGGCGAAGGGGGTACGCGGTTACCCAAGCCCGGCGATACCGGTTAACCTGCTTGAAGCCGGTCGGTACACCAAGAGCGAGGACTGAACATGTTCGGCATCAGTGGGGGAGAGTTCGTCCTACTCCTTCTGCTCGCTCTCCTGATCTTCGGCCCCGACCAGCTCCCCAAGGCCGCCCAGCAGGTCGGCCGGGTCCTGCGCCAGCTCCGCACCATGGCCAACTCCGCCTCCGCCGACATCAAGGAGGGGCTCGGCCCGGAGTACAAGGACTTCGACGTCCAGGACCTCAACCCCAAGCGCTTCATCCAGAAGCACTTCTGGGAGGAAGAGGAGGAGGCGGACCGCAAGCCCGCCTCCCAGCTCAACGGCAAGCGCCCGCCCTTCGACGACGAGGCCACGTAGGGCCACGCCCTCAGCCGACGAGCATCAGGAAGAAAGCTCCCAGCGCGAGCAGCACCACCGCCCCGATGATGATCGCGGGCGATCCCAGGGTGACGATCAGGATCTCCACCGTCACGGCGCCGCCCACCGCCGCGGCGATCCACGGCCACCGGGCCCGGGGCGCCCAGTCGTGGCGACGCTCGCGTGCCGCGGAGACCAGGAACGCCAGCCCGATCAGGAGCCAGAAGCCCAGGTGGGCGGCGATCCGTGTGCCCGGCTCGACGTAGTCGGCCATGCCGCCGACGATCATCACGTAGAAGACGGTGCCGACGGCCAGGTGCCAGAAGCCCCGGCTCCGTTCCACCGGGATGACCTTGCTCCTGGCCCGGGTGGTGCGTCGGAAGCGTTCGGCGGCGACCGGCGGCTCCCGCTCCCCCGGTCCGGGTTCCGGCCGGGGACCGGGGTGACGCGGTCCCGGCTCGGGTGGGGTGGGGCGGACGTGCCCGCCCGTCGGCTCTGGTTCCTCTGGTTGGTATCCGCCTGGGTACTGGGGGGAGTCGGACACGGAGGTTCCGCCCCTTCACGGTCGGTCCGGACCTGACTGTCCTGTTGTCGTACCGGCTACCTACCCGTCACTGTCGGGGGTCAAATCCCCGACACGCGCGTTCCGGGGGACACGGAAGGGGCCCGCCGACGTCGTCGGCGGGCCCCCTACACGTGAGTTCACTGAAGAACACACGGCGGTCTGGTTACCACCAGGCCCAGCCGTTGCTCTTGCGAGAGGCCTTCGCGTGCGTGGTCATGGCATCCACCTTTCCATCGATGTCTCCGGCCCATCCCGCCAACCAAGATGTCCCATGCGGGCGGGCTCCACAAGACCCGTGCTCGAATATTCGACATTCCGTGGTCGACATACGACCAAAGATTGCAGCAGTGGCCTACGAAAGCCCACTGAGATCACTGTCGTCGCAGTTCAGGCAAGTCCCCTTTGCCCACGCCAAACACACCCTCCCCGATGACCTGCAAAAACAAGACCGGCGTGGAGCAAAATCCCCGAAGGCGAACATAACAGAGTGTGATGGTATCGCTATTGCGGTTTGGGCGCTGCGAAACGGCGCAATCGCCCTCGCGGGGACCGGACTCGACACGGAGACCCGCGCCATTACAGGGACAAGGAGCCAGAAACCGACACAGACCATCGCTTCTTGGGCTTATCACCAGAAGACGGACGATCACGCTTCGTGTCCACGGAGGGACGCCCACCCTCATGGAAGTCGGTCCCCTTCAGCACCCCGAGACCCGGTTTCGGCCTCTCACTAACAGCGGTAATCCCCGCCGCTTATCGGCGCGAACGGCCCCGGCTCCGTCCCGGGGCGGAAACGGCGGTCAGACCGCCGTCAGGCCGCCGAGGATGAGCGCGACGCCCGCCGCGACCAGGCCGATGACCAGGCTCGTCGCGCCCACGGGGATGAGCAGCCGCCACCGGTTGGGGGTGCTGGGGTTCCGACCGACCACCGACAGGAAGAACCCGGCCGGCATGAGGATCGCGGCCAGGAGCACCAGGTCCCCGAGGAGCCGCCCCCAGTTCGGAACCGTGGGCTGGTCCAGCAGGAGCCGCACGACCAGTCCGAGGATCACCAGAACTCCCGCGTGCGCGTGCCCCGCGCGGAAGTAGGAGCGCTGGAGTTCGTTGGCGGGGAAGGCGCCGTTCACCACGCGGAGCAGGAACGTGCCCCCGTAGGCGATGCCGACCACGGTGAGCAGGACGACGCCTGAGGTGACGAGCGCTGTGGATGACATGGTCACTCCTGAGCTGGTGAGGGGGGTGGTTCCGGGGAACCGAAAAGGAGCCCGGCGCTGCGCCGGGTGACGGCCAGCAGGTCGGCGTCCCCGAGCAGCGCGCGCACCCCGGAGCTGTCGAGGTTGCCGGTCAGCGCCAGGGTGGCGATACCGTGCACGATCGACCAGCCCGCCACCACCCCGGCGGCAGGGTCCTCGACGCCGTCGGCCAGGGAGGCCACCCCGGAGCGCAGTTCGCCGAAGGCCGCGCCGCGCGCGGCCGAGAGCGCCGGATCGTCCTGGTCGAGCAGGCTCGGCGCGAACATCACCTGGAAGTGGGCCGGGTGCTCCATAGCGAAGCGCACGTACTCGACTCCGGACTCCAGGAATCCGCCCTCCGCCTCCCGGTTGGCCGCCAACCTGCGGGCCAGCTCGGTGAATCCGTCTGTGGCCAGGGCGCTGAGGACACCCTCCCTGCTGCCGAAGTGGTACCTCGGGGCCGTGTGGCTCACCCCCAGGTCGGCCGCGAGCGACCGCAGGCTGAAGGCGTAGGGGCCCTCCTGTTCGATGACCTCGGCGGCTCGCGCGAGCACGGCGGCCCGCAGGTTCCCGTGGTGGTATCCGTCTGCCATGCGGCGACCATACACCGGAAAGTTTTCACTGTATAGATTCGGTTGTGGAGATCGGCGGTCCCTGACCCATAGGACATCCGGACTCACCGGGGTACTCTGGGGTACACACCGGTCACCCGCCTGAGGGTATAGACGCTTCGCCGGTGACACTCGGGGCTCCGGTCCGGACGACCGCCCGCCGCAGGGAACAGCAGCATCAGTCCAGGACGACCAGAGACACAGTCGAAGGGCCCGGTTCATCGAACCGGGCCCTTCGACTGTGTCCGGGGCTCCCGGACCCAGGGGGTCGCCCCCCTGGGGAAACACGAAACGACCCCGCGAGGAGGCCGCAGGCCCCCGAGCAGGGTCGCCTCAGAGCAACCGGGGGCTCAGGGGGTCGCCCCCCTGGGGAAACACGAAACGACCCCGCGAGGAGGCCATAGGCCCCCGAGCAGGGTCGTCTCAGAGTGAAGTGGAGCTATGGGGATTTGAACCCCAGACCCCCTCGATGCGAACGAGGTGCGCTACCGGACTGCGCCATAGCCCCTGAAGACGTTTGAAAGACTATCAGGAGATTGCGGGTGGTCCGAACCGAAGCCCGTGGTCAGTCTCCGGCGGCCCTCAGCCGGGCGTCCGCGTACTGGTCGTAGACCTGGCTGCGGCGTTCGATGAAGGCGATGATCTGGGCCTCGCGCTCGGCCTCGCGGGCCTGCTCCGCCTCGGCGCGGCGGGCCCGACGGACCGCCTGTCGCCGTGCCCTGGCGACGGCCTCGCGGCGCTCCGCGTCGGCCTTGGCGGCCTCGCGCAGCAGGGCCACGTGCCCGACGAGCAGCAGGACCGGCGGGGCGATCACCCACCAGGGGCCGAGGCCGAAGGCGACCGCCACGACGGTGCCGACGTTCAACAGCGTGAGCACGGTGGTGCGTCGGCGCCGACGGGCGATGACGCGGGACCGGGGCTCGTGGCCGACGCGTTCCTCGGCGACGGGACGGCTCCGCTCGGGAACCTCCTCCTCGGCGCCGTGGTCGCCCCTGACGGCGGGACGGTGGATCACCTGGGTCTCGGTGAGGTCCGGGTCCCCCTCGTCGCCTGAGGCGTCCTCAGCGCGCTGGTCGGCCTCCTCGTCGGACTCGGGCGCCTCGACGTCCTCGTCCTCGCGCCGGGCGTCCTCGGGGACGGTGTCCACCGCGTCCTTCCGCAGCAGCATCGGGACGAGGACGATGAGCCAGACCACCACGATGGCCAGGTACAGAGGAGAGCTGCTCATCACCCCTCCTCACGATGACGGCCACTGAACGTTGGTCGACACTTCGTCGACACCGCCCCGCGTGTGGCTGGACGTACTCCCGGAAGTAGAGACGTCCTCCGGCTGGACATCGTTCCTGGCCCTCGTCGGACCGGGGTCGATTCCCGTGTGCCATATCCACGCGTTGCCCGCATCGTCAATGCGTCTATGTTCCGCACGGTACGACCCCGTGTCCATAAATGCGCCACATTCCGACCGGAGTGTCGCAAGATTGTGGACCCTCAGTTTCGGTCGTCAGACCCTCCTGAACGAAAGAGCAGGTCAGGCGGTGACTGCGGAGCGCAGTGCCAATTCAACGCAAAGTAATGAATCATTGTGCTTAAAGAGGGGTTTAAGATCCGGACGCATCCGTGATCGTGCCATGTTCAGTGCGATCCCGGGTACGGACTCGCCGGATCCCACGGATCACCGCCACCGTTCGGGCCCTCTGGCCCCAATGCCGAACCAGGGCCGGAACCCCCCTCCTCGGGCGGACCGGAAGGCGTCCCGTCGTACCAGCGGCGCAGCACACCCCGGGGTACCTCCTCCGCCGTGAGGCCGTAGCAGATGTGGTCCCGCCAGGCACCGTCGATGTGGAGCTGACGTCTGCGCACCCCCTCGTCACGGAATCCCAGCTTGGTCACCACTCGTCGGCTGGCGCGGTTCTCGGGACGGATGTTGGCCTCGATCCGGTGGAGTCCGACAGTGAAGAAGGAGTGGTCGACGGCCAGGGCGACGGCGGTCGGGGTGATCCCCCGCCCCGCGTAGGCGCTGTCGACCCAGTAGCCGACCTGCGCGGACCGTGCCGAACCCCACACGATGGCGCCCACGGTGAGCTGACCGACGAAGCGGCCCTCGTAGGTGATCGACCACGGCATCGACAGACCCTGCCTGGCCTCGCGGCGGATCGCCTGGAGCATGGCCACGTAGGGCGTCAGCCCGGTGGTGCGCAACGGCATCTCCGGGTAGGTGGGTTCCCAGGGCCGCAGCCACTCGGCGTTGCGCGCCCGGGTGTCCCGGAGCACGGGGGCGTCGCGAAGGCGCAGAGGGCGAAGCGCGATCGGCCCCTCCTGAAGGGTGGCGGGCCACCCCTGTCTGCGGTTCACGTCCGTCCTTCCGAGCCCTCCGGACCGCCCTGCGCGGTCGCACCACCGCCCCTCGGTACTCGTGGAGCACCCGGTGTCGGTGACGCCTTCCAGTATTCCACTCCGTCGGTGTGAGGTGGCGGGCGTCACCCCCACAGCACGAGAATCGGATGTTGCCAAACTCCATTCAGGCCAGTACCGAAAACCGATACCAGGTCAAGGAATTCTCCGTCTCCGGAATGCCCCCGATGTGATTCCGGTCATTGTTGGGTGTCATTCGGGCCGAGGGTGGTCCCCGCCACGGAGCTGGTCGATCGCGTGGCCCAGAACCGGCTCCAACACGTCCATCCCGTCGCGCACCCCGCCCCTGGAACCGGGCAGGTTGACCACGATCGCCCGGTGTCCGGAACGCTCCGCGATCCCCGCGAGGCCGCGCGAGAGGATGGCCGTGGGCACGCCCTTCTCCCGGCCCGCCGCCCGCAGCGCCTCCGCGATCCCGGGGATCTCCCGTGCCAGGAGGGGCCGTGTGGCCTCGGGGGTGAGGTCCTGCGGCGTGAGCCCGGTGCCCCCGGTGGTCAGGACGGCGTCCACGCCCTCGTCGAGGGCCCTCTCGATCGCCTCGGCGACCGGTGCGCCGTCCGGCACCACCCAGGGCCCGACGACCCGGAGGCCCATGGCCCGGAGGCGTTCGACGATCACGGGACCGGAGCGGTCCGGATACACCCCGGACGCCGCGCGGTTGGACGCGGTCACCACCGCGACCCGGTGCGCGGCGTCACTCACCGCGCCTCCAGTGGCCCTTCTTCCCACCGGTCTTCTCCTCGACGCGCACCCGGGTGACCTCGGCCTCGGGGTCGATCGCCTTGACCATGTCGACCAGGCCGAGGGCGGCGGTCATCACACAGGTGAGCGCCTCCATCTCGACGCCGGTGCGGTCGGCGGTGCGCACCGTGGCGCTGACGTCCACCCCGTCGTCGGTCACCGTCAGGTCCACGTCGACGCCGTGCACGGCGATCGGGTGGCACAACGGGACGAGGTCCGGGGTGCGCTTGGCCCCCTGGATACCGGCGATCCGGGCGACGGCGAGGGCGTCGCCCTTGGGGACCGCCCCGTCGCGCAGGGCGGCGACCGTCTCCGGGCTGAGCAGGACCCGGCCGGTCGCCGTGGCGGTACGAGCGCTCACGGACTTGGCGGAGACGTCCACCATGCGCGCGGATCCGGACTCGTCGAGGTGCGTGAGGCCGGAGGGGTGCGCCTCCGGGCGTGGGGTGTCGGTCATCGCTGTGGAGCCACTCATCGTCTCGTGCGGGCTCGCGGCCGCCCGGAACGGTCGGCCACGGGGTCGCGTGGTGACGCGTCCAAGGACGACCGTACTCCTCCGGGACGACAGCCGCCCCCGCCCTCCGTCGACCGGCCTCCCGCGCCTCCGCCACCACCGCGCGGGGCGCGGCCCGGAACCGCGCTCCGGTGGCCCGCGCCCCGGGGTGCCGGTCGTCGCCACGAACGGATCCGCGTCGGCCCGCCTCGGCGCCCCGCCCTCGCCCGGGAGCGACAAGAATCCGGAACGGCACCGCCCCGGTGCCGCTCGCGCCGGGGCCGCGCGCGTCAGTGCTCGGGCAGGACCAGCACCTCGACCAGGTCACCGGCGGCAAGCTCCGTGACCTCCTCCGGAACGACCAGGAGCCCGTTGGCCTCGGCCAGCGCGGACAACTGGTGGGAGCCCTGCCGAACCGCCGGGGCCACGGAGGGCACCGGGTCCAGGGCGGTGGGGTCGGAGAGCACGGCGCGCAGGTAGGAACGGCGGTCCCGGGGCGAGCCGACCGGGGTGGCGAGCCGGGCCCGCACGCTCGGCAGAGGGGTCGTGGGCAGGCCGCGCAACCTGCGCAGGACCGGCCGGACGAACAGGTGGAAGGACACGAAGGCGCTCACCGGGTTGCCCGGGAGCGTGAGGATCGGCGTGTCGTCGGGGCCGATCGTGCCGAACCCCTGGGGCTTGCCGGGCTGCATGGCCACCTGGGTGAACTCCACGGTGCCCTTGCTGGAGAGCACCTCCTTGACCACGTCGTAGGCGCCCATGCTGACGCCCCCGGTGGTGACCACCACGTCCGCGCGGACCAGCAGGTCCTCCAACGTGTCCCAGACGGTGACCGGGTCGTCTCCGACGAAGCCGTGGCGGTACACCTCGCAGCCCTCGTCCCGGGCGGCTGCGGCCAGCATGTAGCTGTTGGACTCGTAGATCTGTCCCGGGCCGAGGGGGCGCCCGGGCTCGACCAGTTCCTCACCGGTGGAGAGCACCACCACGCGCGGCCGGGGGCGGACCGGGACGGTGCGACGCCCGACCGCCGCGAGCACCCCCATCTCCCCCGACCCGATGCGGACCCCGGCGCCCAGCACCGTCGCGCCCTCCCGCACGTCCTCGCCGCTGCGCCGGACGAACGCGCCCTCCCGCGCGGGTCGGTCGATCGCCACCTCGACGGTCCCGCCGTCGGTCCACTCCACAGGAACCACGGCGTCCGCTCCCTCGGGCATGGGGGCGCCGGTCATGATGCGGGCGCAGAGCCCGGGCCGGATCGCGGTGGGGTCCGCGTCGCCCGCCGGGATGTCGGCCACCACCCGCAGCCTGGTCGGGGCGTCGGCGGTGGCCCCGGCCAGATCGGCCGCGTGCACGGCGTACCCGTCCATCGAGGAGTTGTCGAAGCCCGGCAGGGACACCGGGGAGACGACCGGCTCAGCCAGCACCGTTCCGTGTGCCTGGAGCAGGTCCAGCTCGATCGGCTCGGCTACGGCGACCAACCCCAGGAGGTCGGAGATGTGCTGTTCGACGCTCTTCATGAGGTCCTTCCGGGTCGTGGACGCGCTGGGGGCCTCCCCCGTCACGGGAGGAGGCTCCGGACCCATTGTGACCATGACCGGAGCCGACGTCCCGGACCCGGCCTCCCGGGTCAGCCCCGGAGGCGTTCCTGGCGGTCCAGGAACTCCCGCAGCCAGGGCAGGAGCTCGTCCGCCAGATCCGGGCGGCGGCAGGCGAACTCCACCACGGTGCGGATGTACTCGGCCTTGTTCCCCGTGTCGTAGCGGTTCCCTCGCAGGAGCACGCCGTGGACGCCGCCGCCCTGGTCGGGGCTGGTCCGGGCCAGTTCCTTGAGGGCGTCCGTCAGCTGGATCTCGCCGCCGCGTCCGGGCGCGGTGTCGTGCAGGACGGGGAAGACGGCCGGGTCGCACACGTAGCGGCCGATGATCGCCCAACGGCTCGGCGCCTGCTCGGGGGAGGGCTTCTCGACGAGGTCGGTGACGGTGACGACGTCGGCCTCGTCCGTGGGCTCCACCGCCGCGCAGCCGTAGAGGGAGACCTGTTCGGGCTCCACCTCCATGAGCGCGACGACGCTGCCACCGTGGGTCCGCCGCACCTCGATCATGCGGCGGAGCAGGTCGGCGGACTCGATGATGTCGTCGCCGAGGAGCACCGCGAAGGGGCTGTCCCCCACGTGGGCCTCAGCGCACAGCACGGCGTGGCCCAGGCCCCGGGGCTCGCCCTGGCGGACGTAGTGGACCTGCGCGAGGTCGCTGGACTCGCGGACCGAGTTGAGCTTCTCCTTCTCGCCCTTGGCGGCCAGCGCCTCCTCCAGCTCGTAGGCGCGGTCGAAGTGGTCCTCGATGGAGCGTTTGCTGCGCCCGGTGATCATGAGGACGTCGCTGAGCCCGGCTTCGACGGCCTCTTCCACGACGTACTGGATCGCGGGTTTGTCCACGATCGGCAGCATCTCCTTGGGAGTGGCCTTGGTGGCGGGCAGGAAACGGGTGCCCAGCCCCGCCGCGGGGACGACCGCCTTGGTCACGGCGGCGTCGGTGCGGGGTCGCTTCTGGTCGGTGTCGGCGCTCATGAACGGCACTTTAGGACAGACAACCGCCAGCACGTGGACCGATGGCTTCCCGTGGCCGAGAAGTCCCCGTCGTTTCGGGCGAAGTCGTGGTAACCGCAACCGAGTGTTCACCCCTCGGGGGAGGCGGGGGCCGGGTGCCACACTGGGCTCATGGGTGCCACGAACGAACACGACCGCGACGCCAAGCGCGCGCTCCGCGCCCGGCTGCTCTCCGCTCGGCGGGAGAGGGACGCGGCGGAGCGCTCCCGCGTGGGTTCCGCCGTCCGCGACACCCTCATGGAGCTGCCGTGGCTCGCCATGGGCGGGACCGTCGCCTGCTACTACTCCGTGGGCGGCGAGCCCGGCACCCGTGGCCTGGTCAACGCGCTGTGGAAGCGCGGCACGTACGTGCTGCTGCCGATCTTCCTGCCCGACGGGACGCTCGACTGGGCGGCCTACGACGGCCCCGACGGGCTCGCGTCGGCCGGGCACGGTCTGGTGGAGCCGACCGGGCACCGCTACGGACCGGAGGTGCTGGCCCGCGCCGACGCGGTGATCTGCCCGGCCGTGGCGGTGGACCGCCGTGGCACGAGGATGGGTCGCGGGGCGGGCTGCTACGACCGCGCACTTCCGCTCAGGGGCCCGCACACGCCCGCGATCGCCGTGGTCCACGACGAGGAGTTCGTGGACGAGTTGCCCGCCGAGGCGCACGACCGGCCGGTGGACGCGGTCGTGACCCCGGGCGGCGGACTCCACGTGTTCGACCCGGACTCGGCGGTCTGGCCCGGAGGCGCCCCGGACGGCCGCCCTGGGTGAGGCCCGTGGGGCGGGGGAAGCGGAGCGAGGGGGCGGGTCGCGGGCGGGGACGCGGAGCCGAGGGGATTAAGCCGCCGGGGCGGAGCGTTATGGCTGGCGGTCGTGTCCCGGACCCGCCCCGGTACGCGCGTTCCCCCCGGCCCTCGGCCCGGTGCCGCCCGACCCACGGGACGCTCCGCGCCGCAGCGGTGAGGGGTTGTCGCGGCCGTGGTCGGCGAACGCGTACTATTTAGCAGTCGACGGGTGTGAGTGCCAGCAAGGAGGACCCGGAACAGTGCCTACGTACCAGTACGCGTGCACCGAGTGTGACGCCCAGATGGAGGTCGTGCAGAGCTTCAGCGACGACTCGCTGACGGTCTGCCCCGAGTGCGAGGGTCGCCTGCGCAAGGTGTACTCCGCGGTCGGCATCGTCTTCAAGGGCTCGGGCTTCTACCGCACCGACAGCGGTAAGTCCACCACGAACAGCTCCGCCCTGACCGGTTCCAACACCGACGGCGGCTCCGAGGGCAAGAGTGAGAAGTCCACCGACTCCGCCAAGCCCTCCTCCGACTCCGGTGGCACCGGCACCCCCGCCGCCGCCACCGCCAGCACGGGCGGCGGCGACAAGTCGAGCAGCAAGAGCACCAGCGGCAGCACCGCCGCGACCAGCAGCTGAGCCACCGCACCGTTGACCGTGGCCGCGCCGCCGAGGCCCCTCGGCGGCGCTTTCGTCGTCTCCGGGGTTCCCGGACCCGGCGGGATCCGAGCGCGAATCCGCCCTGTGGACAACCCTCCGGGGCCACCTCCCCCGGCCTAGCGTTGGAGGCATGAGCCACCCCCCGCCCCCGTTCCGGCACCGGCGCGGCCCGCTCCGCCTCCTCGACCGTCACCGCCGCGCCGTCGCCTCGGTCCTGACCGCCCTGGCCGTGGTCTGCGCGGTCCTCGTCCTGCGTCCCCCGCCCCAGCCCGAGGCGGAGGTGCTCGTGGCGGCGAGGGACCTCGACCCGACCGCACCGCTCTCCGGGGACGACCTCGCCCCCGTGGTCGTGGCCCAGCGCTCCGTCCCGGACGGGGCCCTCTCGCCCGGGGACCCCACGGCCGGGCTCACGTTGAACGCTCCGGTGCGCCGGGGCGAGGTGCTGACCGACGCCCGGCTGAGCGACCCTCCGGCGGCTCGCTACGGCGCGGACATGGTCGCGGTGCCGGTGCGGGTCGCCGACGCAGGGGTGGTCGGCCTGCTCTCCCCCGGCAGTCGGGTGGACGTACTGGCGGCCACGGGCGCCGACGAGTTCGGCGGGCCGCCGTCCGGGGCCGGACCGGCCGTCGAGGTGGTCGGGGACCGGCCGGTGCTGGCGGTTCCGGCGGAGGAGGGTCCGAGCGGGGAGGTGGGATCGCTGGTCGTCATCGCTGCGACCAGCGAGGAAGCCAGAACCCTGGCAGGGCACGCGATCTCCTCGCGACTGTCTGTCACGATTCGCGGTTGACCGATGACCAGGGGTGGTGAAAGCTATCCCGGGCGCCCCACCGGGCGCATCCACCACTCACGAACACGTAGGGCAGTTCCATGGAAGGCTTCAAGAAGTTCCTGCTCCAGGGAAACCTGGTGCAGCTGGCGGTCGCGGTCGTCATCGGCTCCGTCTTCGCCGGTCTCATCTCGGCGTTCACCGAGGGGTTCATCACCCCGCTCCTGGGGATCTTCGGCGGTATCCCCACCTTCTCCGACCTCTACTTCGAGATCAACGGCAGCAGATTCCTGTACGGGTCCTTCGTGGACGCCCTGGTCTCCTTCCTGATCACCGCCGCGGTCCTGTACTTCTTCGTGGTCCTGCCCATGGGCAAGCTGATGGAGAAGTTCATCAAGGCCGAGGAAGCCACCACCCGCGAGTGCCCGCACTGCTTCTCGGATATCAACAAGAAGGCCAGCAAGTGCGCCCACTGCACCAGCGAGGTCACCCCGGAGATCGTTTCGTAGGGCGCTCAGGGGCTCGCACGGCCCCCGCCGCGACACACGTGAGGGCGGCCCCGCGGGGCCGCCCTCCGGATCGCCTGACGGGCCGGTCCGAAACCAGCGCGCGCCCTAGCCCTCGTACTCCCAGTGCCAGGGTTCGAAGGGGCTGGACTTCGCCCAGGCGGGGTGGATCCAGTTGTACTTGGCCCCGTTGGTCTCCATCCAGTTCCACCGTTCCGAACGGAAGTTCTGGATGCCGCACCCGAGGTCGATCGCCTGCCCCAGACCGTGGTTACTGGTGCCGGGCACGGCGGCGAAGCCGGGCGGCTCCTGCGCGTAGACGCGGTGCTGGTTCGGCAGGTCGCGGTAGGCGCTGGTGATGCACATGTTCTCGCCGAACTCCTCCACGTACTCGACGTTCAGCTGGAGGAACTCGACGGCGGCGTCGGCCCTCAGGAACTTGTCGTCGTACAGCGAGCAGAGGGCCTCCTGCGGGAGCAGCCCGTTGGGGTAGCCGCCCGCGTTCGAGGCCGCGCTCGGGTCGCAGTCGGCGGCCGCCATGTACGCCTCGGGGTCCAGACCGCGCGACTCCAGCTCGTCCGTCAGCTCGGTCATGCTCGTCTCGGACTGTTCACGCAGTGAGTCCACCTCGGCGGCGAGCTCGGCCTGTTCCAGCTGGGTGAAGGTCTGGAGTTCCTGGGCCTCGCCCGCCAGACCCACCTGCTCCTCGCGCAGGTTGGTGGCGTCCTGGATGAGCGCCTGGTTGTCCTCCGACAGCTTGGCCGCGTAGGACTGCGTCTGGAGGTCGTCGTCGAGGTCGCCCGCCGCGAGGATGCCGAGGACACCGGCGTCGGGCTGCTGGTACATGGTGCTGGCCAGGCGCGCGAGAGGCTCGCGCATCTCGTTCAGGTCGCCCTCGATCTGCTGGAGGTCGTGGAGCGTGGAGATCAGCTCCTCCTGAGCCTCCTCCAGCGCGTCCTGGCGCTCGACGTACTCGTCGGTCGCCTTCTCCAGCTCCTCGGCGGCGGACTCGGCGCGCTCGCGCAGGTCCTCCAGGCTCGCCTCGGCTGGTGGAGCCAGGGGTACGGACCCCGGCACGACGAACAGGGACGTGACCAACATGAGTGTCAGCGCCTGCGCGATCCGGACCCGGTGGTGTGCCCCCAGGACGGTCAGCACCCCGCTACCCGGTGCGCGGGACCTACGCCGCGCCGACTCGGAAGTGAACGGCACGAATGATCCTCCGGCTGCATTTTCCTCGAACACCTACTCGTGGCCGCAAGGCAACGTACTACATGTCCACATGCGGACACACTGGACCGTACGGCCCGACGGCCGAACCCGTGGACGGTTGGTCGCCGCCCTTCCGGCCGTCTCGCACGGCCTCTGGAAGAAGGCCTGGTCGTCGGGGTGCGGTGACCGATCACACCCGCCCGCCCAGAGTGACCGAAGCGCGCGGGCGGCTCTCATCACGACACGCGAAATGAACAACATCACACCACAACCAGGACAACCAATCGTAGGTCAGCGTACTGTGCCGCGCACGCAGAGTGCCTCGGCCGCACCCTCCAACACCAATCGACACCCCACGCACACCCATCCTGGGTTAGGCTTGGCCCCGTGGCCGGGTAACGTCCGGCCACGGGATCACCCATGGCTCCATAGCTCAGGGGATAGAGCACCGCTCTCCTAAAGCGGGTGTCGCAGGTTCGAATCCTGCTGGGGCCGCCTCGACGCAGGGGCGCCCCTCTCCACCGAGAGGGGCGCCCTTCGTCTTTTCCCGCGTCTGGAATCCGTCCCGACACCGTCAAGACGTCACAAGTCCCCACGAGACCCTCCGGGGTCACGAGAAAGTTGGCGGACCCCTCCGTGTCGGGCGACGGCGCCCGCGCCCTTCCGAGCCATCATGGACAGCGAAGGTCCAGGCAGGAGACGTGCGCGAGCACGGACGGGGGTGGCCGGATGGCGGACGGGGACGACATGGACGAACTCGGGGCCGACACCAGGGGGCGCCAGCGGGGCGGGTCGCCCTCCGCGATCTCCGGGGCACTGAAGAGGGACCCCCAACCCGGCCCGCAGCACTGGGGCGGGCCCCGGCCCCGCAGGGCCGACCCGGACCGCTTCTTTCCCAGGAAGTTCCCGCGGCTGTCCCCGAAGGACGTCTGAACCGGACCCTGCGGCGCGGACCGCGCTCAGGTGGCCGAGCTCACAGGAATCCGCGCCAGGGGGCCAGGACGATCTCGCTGAACTTGGCCGCGAACGGGCGCCCGCGCCACTCCTCCTCGGTCAGCTCGCGGGCGTTGGTGAGGTCGGTCTCGAAGACCTTCTCCAAGTGCCGGGCGACGCCCTCGTCGAAGATCTCCACGTTGATCTCGTAGTTGCCGGTGAGGCTGAGGCGGTCCACGTTGGCGGTGCCGATCGAGCTCCACCGGCCGTCCACCGTGGCGGTCTTGGCGTGGACCATGGCGTCCTCGTAGAGCCACAGCCGCACCCCGCCTCGCAGCAGCTCCGAGTACCGGCCGCGCGCCATCCAGTCCGCGACGACGTGGTTGGAGTTCTCCGGAACGAGCACGTTGACGTCCACGCCCCGACCCGCCGCCTCGATGAGGACGTTGGCGAGCTCGCGGTCCGGGATGAAGTAGGCCTGGGTGAAGATCACCCGTTCCTTGGCCCGGTCCACCGCCTCCAGGAACATCGCCCGGATCGGGAAGATGATCAGCTCGGGGACGTTGCGGTGGACGCGGATGCGCGAGTCCCACTCCGCCTCCCCCATCCCCCGCAGCTCGGGCTGGTCCGCGCGCCGGTTGGTGTTCCAGAAGTCCACGAAGGCGTTCTCCAGCTCCCACACGACCGGGCCGACGACCCGCAGGTGGGTGTCGCGCCACTCGATGGCGTAGGTGGAGCCCACGTTGAACCCGCCGACGAAGCCGGTCTCCCCGTCCACTGTGAGGATCTTGCGGTGGTCGCGGCCGGACTTGCGCACGTTGAGCAGGAGCACGCCGGGGCGGAAGGCCGGGTAGCGCATGACCCGCACGGAGGGCGGGAAGCGGAAGAAGGAGCGCGGTACCACGAGGTTGGCGAAGCCGTCGTAGATCACGTAGACCTCGACCCCGCGCTCGGCCGCCTCGATCAGCGCGGCCTTGAACTCCTGTCCCACCGCGTCGGACTTGAAGATGAAGGACTCGAACAGGACGCGGTGGCGGGCGCCCCGGATCGCGGACAGCATGTCCTCGAACAGGTCCTCACCGTAGGTGTAGACCGTGGCGGTGGTCTCGCCCACCGGCACCGAGGCGGGGTCGGTGCGGGGGAAGTTGGCCCGGTGCGGCCGCACCCGCTTGCGCCAGTGGTCGATACCGACGAGGGTCGCGACCACGGCGACCTGGGTGGCCAGCAGCCCCAGCAGCCCCCGTCTCACCCAGGTCGTGATGGTCGAGCGTGTCACCATGCGGTCGCCTCCCGAACGGACCGTCCGCCGCACCCCCGGAACGGCGGCCACCCGGCACCAAGGTGGAGCACCACCGTAACCCGGCGCCCGCCCCGGTCCCGGGCACGAACCGCGTTCCGGGGCGAACTCGACTTCACCCCCCCGTTCGTCCCGAACCAGGACAGAAAGTCACCTACTGCCCGGGGTCGGTCACCCCCGGGACCAGGTGTCTCCTCGGGGTCCGGGGATCAGGTGTCCTCGCGGCGGCGGAGCACGAGGAGTTCGGTCGTGGGGCTCTCCCGGCGACCGCGCACGAGCCTGCGGTCCACGCGGTACAGGAGCGCCCCGGCGAGCCACCCCGTCGGCGCGGTGACGGTGGCGGCGCGCAGCACCCCGCCCCAGACCTTGCGCCACGGCAGGGAGGCGTCGACCTGGGCGTTCATCAGCATCAGCATGGGCACTCGGTGCACGATGTCGAACCCGGCCTTGTCGGCCAGCGAGGCGATCGTCTCCAGGGTCCGGTTGACCTGGTGCTCTCCGCGCTGCTCGGGACGCTGGAGGCAGTTCTCGGAGATCACCAGGGTGCCGCCGGGGCGCACGACCCGGCCGAGGGACCGGAAGGCGGCGGCGTACCGGTCGTCGTCGGTGATGTGGAAGAGCACGTCCATGCAGGAGGCGGCGTCGAAGCTGGCGTCCTCGAAGGCGTCCAGTTCGGACACGTCCTGGCGGAGGAAGCGGTGGTTCGGGAACCGGCCGCGCAGGCGCTCGACGGCGGCGTCGGTCATGTCGCAGCCGGTGACGTCGCCGGCACCCAGGCGCTCCCACTGGCTCACGTAGAACCCCGTGCCGCTGCCCGCGTCGAGCACGCTGGCGCCCTCCAGCCCCAGCTGGCCGACCTCGCGGAGGAAGACCTCCTCGCGCACCCGGTACATCCAGGTGTTGAAGGGCCGTCCGAGGGCGCGGTAGCCGACGCCGCTCTCGGTCCAGTCGCCTTCGAGCCGGTGTTCCCAGAAGTCACGGAGTTCACTGTGCGTAGCCATGCGACCACTTTCACATCGCGATCCGCCGTTGTCCTGCCGCACCGCCGTGGTCCCGGCGGCGGGTCGCCCGGTCGGCGGAGATCCCGTGTCCACACCTGTGGACAAGTCCGGATCGCCCTTGTCAGCTGCTAAGAAAGAGGAATCCGCCCGCATCGGGGCGTTCACGGCCTTCGCACCGAGCCGCCGTGACGGTCCGGGACGGGTGCCCCACGCCGGTCTGTCACCCTCCGCTGCTAGAACCTGTGGCACACCCCTCGGCCAGGACGGAAGGCTCCCCTCCATGATCCGCGAACACCTCACCGAGCACGCCGGACTCCCCGTGGTCGAGTTCCTCGACGCGGAGGCGGAGGAGCACTACCTCCACCTCGCCGGGACACGTCCGGGCTCCGGACGGGGCACCCGCCCCCGCTCCTCGGAGCACGTGCGCATGGAGGAGGCCAGGGAGGACCCCGGCTCCGTGGCGTGGCGGCTGCGCCTCGCCGGCTACGCCGAGGAGTTCGTGCCCTACCTGGACCGGTTCGTCGCGGAGGTGGACACGTCGCGGGTGTCGGCGCTGGTCATCGGTGACTGGGGCTTGGAGGACGACTGCGAGGTCCCCTCCGTGGACGCCCGCGACGCGCTCGTCCGTCACGCGGACGCCTTCCCCGCGCTGCGCTCGCTCTTCCTCGGTGACATCACCTTCGAGGAGAACGAGATCTCCTGGATCCACCAGTGCGACCTCGCTCCCCTGCTCGACGCCTACCCCAGGCTGGAGGAGCTGACCGTCCGGGGCGTCGGTGAGACCTACGGCGGCGGCGAGACGCTGTCCCTCGCGGTCGGTGGCCACCGGTCCCTGCGCTCGCTCACCGTCCAGAGCGGCGGCCTGCCCGGACGGGTGGTGCGCGAGATCGTCGCGGCAGACCTGCCCGCGCTGGAGCGGCTGGAGCTGTGGCTGGGTGTCGCCGACTACGGCGGCGACACCGCCGTCGAGGACCTCGCACCGCTGCTCCGGGGCGAGGCCCTGCCCGCCCTCCACCACCTGGGAGTGCGCAACTCCTGGCGCACCGGCGACTGGGTGCGGGCCCTGGCGGAGGCCACGCTCACCTCCCGTCTCCGCTCGGCCGACCTCTCCCTGGGCACCCTGCGCGACGACGACGTCGAGCACCTGCTGGCCTCGGTCCCGGCCCTCGCGCACCTGGAGAGCCTGGACCTGCACCACCACTTCCTGAGCGAGGAGGGGGCCGAGCGCGTGCGGGCCGCGTTCACGCGGGCCGGGGTCCGCGTCGACCTCTCCGACGGGCGCGGGTCCCCGACCGACGAGGACGTCGACTACTACCCGGCCGTCGGGGAGTGAGCCCCGCCGTGACCGCCCCCGTCCCCGTCCCCGTCCCACCCCCGACAGGATTCCCATGCCCAACAGCAGCCATCTGACCGAGTACGCGGGCCTCCCCGTGGTGGAGTTCACCGGGTGGGAGGCCCTCCGCACCGAGTTCCACATCGCCATGTCGTGGGCGAGCAACCGAAGGGAGCGCCACCCCGACCTGCCGTCCTCGTACGAACCGCTCTTCGCGGCGATCGCCGCCCCCGGATCGGTGGCGTGGCGACTGCGCGCGGAGGAACCCGGTTACCACCAGCGGACCGCGCAGACCCTCTCCGAGTACCTGGACGAGTTCGAGCAGCTGGTCCCGCGGGACGAGGTCCGGGCCCTGGTCGTCGGGCACGTCGAGGACGAGGCCCGGGTGACCGGGAACCTCCTCGACGAACTGGTCGGCCGCGTGTTCGCGTACACCGGCCTGCGGTCGCTCTTCTTCGGGGACGTCACGCGGGAGGAGAACGAGATCTCCTGGATCGAGCACGGGGACCTGGGCCCGTTGCTGACCGCGCTGCCGTACCTGACGGCGTTCACCGTGCGCGGCGGGAGCGCCGGCCTCGACCTGACGATCACCGAGCCCCACGGCCTCCGGAGCCTGACCGTGCAGTCCGGCGGGCTGCGCCCCGAGGTCGTCCGGACCGTGTGCGCCGCGCCCCTGCCCGAAGTGGAGCACCTGGAGCTGTGGCTGGGCGCGGAGGAGTACGCCGGGGAGCACACCACGGAGGCGGACCTCGCCCCGCTCCTCTCCGGGACCGCGTTCCCGAAGCTGCGCTCCCTGGGGCTGCGCAACGCCGAGAACGCCGACGACTGCGTGGCGGCCCTGGCCGAGGCCCCGGTCACCCGGGGCCTCTCGGAGCTGGACCTGTCGCTCGGGGCCATGACCGACCGGGGCGCCCGGATCCTGCTGGACACCCCCGTCTTCCACGGTCTGCGCCGCCTCGACCTGCACCACCACTACCTGTCCGAGGAGATGGCCGACAGGCTGGGGGCCGCCCTGACCGCCTCGGGGGTCGAGCACGACCTCTCCGGGCGCCTGGAACCCGAGGAGAACCCCTACGCGGACGGCGGCCTCTCCTACTACACGGCGGTCTCCGAGTGACCCGGGACCGGTCGCCGCTCGACCGTCCGCTGGTGGTGGTGTGCGTTCCGGGCAACCGTCGCCTGGCGCTGTTCACCGAGGCGGCGCGGGCGGCCGGGCTCCCCGCCCCCGTCCCGCTGGCCTGGCGCGACCTCGCGGACCCGGCGGCCGGTCCCGTCACCCTGCCCGAGGGCGCGCTGGTGCGCGTGGACTCGGCGGGCGAGGACGTCGCCACCGCCCGTCTGCTGCGCGGCTGGCGGCACGATCCCGACCTCCACCGGGTCGAGGGCGGGGCCGATCAGCACCGCGGGTTCGTCCGCGCTTTGGGGCGGCTGTCCGAGGCCGTGGCGGCCACCCCCGGGGCACACCTCCTCCAGGACGTGAACGACCTGGCCGACCTGTGCGACAAGCGCCGCTGCCACGCGAGGCTGGCCGCGGCCGGGGTGCCGGTCGCCCCGGCCCTGCCCGGGCCGGTGACCGGATACGCGTCCCTGCGCTCCGCGATGGCCGGGGCCGGCTGGCGGAGGGTGTTCGTCAAGCCCGCGCACGGCTCGTCGGCCTCGGGGGTGGTCGCGCTGGCCACCGCCCCGGGCGGGCGGATCCGGGCGGTCACCTCGGCCCACCTGGTGCGCGAGGGCGGGTCGGTCGAGCTGTACAACGTGCTGCGGCCGCGCACCCGCACCGACGAGGCCGACGTGGCGGCGATCGTGGACGCGCTCGCCCCCGACGGACTGCACGTGGAGCGCTGGGTCCCCAAGGCGGGGTTCGAGGGGCGGGTGATCGACCTGCGCGTCCTGGTGGTCGCCGGTCGGGCCACGCACGCGGTGGTGCGCTCCTCGCGCTCCCCCATGACCAACCTGCACCTGGGCAACGCCCGGGGCGACCTGTCGGCGCTGCGCGAGAGCATGGGCCCGCACGCCTGGCGGGCGGCCACGGCCACGGCGGAGGCCGCCGCCCGGGTCTTCCCGCGAACGCTGCACGCCGGGGTGGACCTGCTGGTCTCCCCCGGCTGGCGCCGCTTCACGGTCTGCGAAGTCAACGCCTTCGGTGACCTCCTGCCCGGGGTCCTCCACGAGGGGCGGAGCACCCAGGCCGAACAGCTGCACGCCCTCGCCACCGGCCGGTTCCCCCTCCCGGCACCGCGCCCGACGTCCGAACACGCACTCTCCGGGGGACGCCCTTGACCACCGACGCCACCTCCGAGCTCCCGACGCCGGACATGAACACCGTGGTGGGCACGCACGACATCCTGCTCCTCACCCTGGACACCCTGCGCCACGACGTGGCGGTCGAGCTGGCCGAGGCCGGACGCACCCCGAACCTGGCCCGGCTCCTGCCGCCCGGCGGGTGGGAGGAACGGCACTCCCCCGCGAGCTTCACCTACGCCTCCCACCTGGCCATGCTCGCCGGGTTCCTGCCGACCCCCGCCGCGCCGGGGCCGCACCCGCGCCTGTTCGCCGCCGCCTTCCCCGGCAGCGTCTCCACCGCGCCGGGGACCTGGACCTTCGACACCGCCGACCTCGCCTCCGGGCTGGCCCGGAAGGGCTACCACACGGCCTGCGTGGGCGGCACGGGCTTCTTCAACCGCAGGTCGGAGCTCGGGTCGGTGCTGCCGAACCTGTTCGCGGAGAGCCACTGGGAGGAGTCGTTCGGCGTGGCCGACCCGCACTCCTTCGAGAACCAGGTGGCCCGCGCGGCGGAGGTGGCCGCCGCCGTGCCCGCCGAGCAGCCGCTGTTCCTGCTGCTCAACGTCGCCGCGCTGCACCAGCCCAACTGGTTCCACCTGCCCGGCGCCACCCGGGAGGACGGAGACACCCTGGCCAGCCACGCGGCCGCCCTGGAGTACGTCGACCGCCACCTGCCCCCGCTGCTGACCGCGATGTCGGCCCGTCGGCCCTGCTTCGCCATCGTGTGCTCGGACCACGGCACCGCCTACGGCGAGGACGGCCACACCGGGCACCGGATCGGCCACGAGACCGTCTGGACCGTCCCCTACACCCACGCCGTCCTGCCCCACGGCCACGGCACCGAGGAAAGCCCCGCGTGAGCGTCACACCGAGGGCCGAGCCCGTCCGCGCGGACTCCCCCTACCGCTCGTACGTGTACGCCTACCCCCACAAGAGCGCCTACCGCCCCTTCACCGAGCGCCCCCACCTGTACGACCTGTGGATGCGCGAGGACACCCGCGCGCTCTCGCTGTACGCGCACGTGCCGTTCTGCGAGATGCGCTGCGGGTTCTGCAACCTCTTCACCCGATCCACGCCCCCGGCCGAGCAGGTCACGGCCTACCTGGACGCGTTCGAGCGCCAGGCGGAGACGGTCGCGGCGTGCCTCCCCGAGAACACCGCGTTCGCGCGTCTCGCCCTGGGCGGGGGCACCCCCACCTACCTCACCGCCGACGAACTGGCCCGGGTCTACGACACCGTCGTACGCCACTTCCCGCTCGACCCGCGCACGGTCCCGGTGTCCGTGGAGACCTCCCCCGCCACCGCCACCCCGGACCGCCTCCAGGTCCTGGACGCGCGCGGGATGACCCGGATCAGCATGGGTGTGCAGAGCTTCCTCGACTCCGAGGCGCACGCCGCCGGTCGGCCGCAGAAGCGCGCCGAGGTGGACCGGGCCCTGGCCGCGATCCGCGAGCACGCCGGGGCCGACCTCAACCTGGACCTCATCTACGGCATCGACCGCCAGACCCCCAGGACCTGGGAGTACTCGTTGGACACGGCGCTCTCCTGGGGACCGGAGGAGATCTACCTGTACCCGCTGTACGTCCGGCCGCTCACCGGGCTGGGCCGCCGTGCCCGCGCCTGGGACGACCACCGGCTGGCGCTGTACCGACAGGGGCGCGACCACCTGCGCGAGCGCGGCTACGAGCAGGTGTCCATGCGGATGTTCCGGCGGGCCGACGCCCCGGAACCGCTGGCCTCCGCTCCGGACCACAGCTGCCAGACCGACGGCATGGTGGGGCTGGGCTGCGGCGCCCGCTCCTACACGGGCACCACCCACTACTCGTTCGACTACGCGGTGGGCGTGGGCCGGGTGCGGTCGATCATCGCGGACTACGTGGCGCGCGACGCCGCCGACTTCGCGCGCGCGGAGGTCGGGTTCGTGCTGGACGAGGACGAGCGGCGCCGCAGACACGTGCTCCAGTCTCTGCTGCGCGTGGAGGGGCTGGAGGTGGCCGACTACGCGGCCAGGTTCGGTGCGCACCCGGCCGCGCACCTCCCGGCGGAGTTCGCGGCCCTGGCGGAGCGCGGCTGGCTGGAGGACGGGGCCCCGGGTTCCGACACGGTCCGGCTCACCGAGGAGGGACTGGCCCACTCCGACTCCGTGGGTCCCGACTTCTTCTCCGCCCGCGTCAACCGCCTGACCGCCGAGTACGAGGCGTCGTGAGCCCCACCGTGGACCTGCCCGACCCGCTGCGACGGCGGCCGGACACCGCCCTGCCCGACCACCTGACCCTCCTGTACCGGGGTCCGCTGGCCAGCTGCGACTACGACTGCCCGTACTGCCCCTTCGCGAAGCGCCGGGACGGACCCGAGACCCTGCGGGCGGACCGCGCCGCCCTGGAACGCTTCACCGACTGGGTGGCCGGGCGCCCCGGCACGCGCTTCTCGGTGCTGTTCACACCGTGGGGTGAGGGTCTGACCCGCTCCTGGTACCGCCGCGCCCTCATCCGGCTGAGCCACCTGCCGCAGGTGGAGCGGGTGGCGATCCAGACCAACCTCAGCGGCCGCACGGCCTGGCTGTCCGGCTGCGACCTCGCCTCCGTCGCCCTGTGGACCACCTACCACCCGGGGGAGGTCGCACACGACCGCTTCCTCGGCAAGGCGCGCGCGCTCACCGCGCTCGGGGTCCGGTTCAGCGTGGGGGTGGTGGGCCAGCCCGAACACCTGGAGGCCGCGCGCCGCATGCGCGCCGACCTCCCCGAGGACGTCTACCTCTGGGTGAACGCCGCCGAGGGACTCACCTACACGGACGCCGAGGCCGAGGCCTGGCAGGCGATCGACCCCCACTTCCACTACAGCCGCGACCCGCACCCGAGCCTGGGGGCGGCCTGCCGCACGGGTGACGGCGTCCTGTCCGTCGACGGCGACGGCGAGGTGCGCCGCTGCCACTTCGTGGACACCCCGCTCGGCAACCTCTACGACGGGTCCTTCGCCGCCGCCCTCGGTCCGAGCCCGTGCCCGCTCACCACCTGCGACTGCCACATCGGATACGTGCACCTGGAGACCCTGGACCTGTACGACGTGTTCCGTGGCGGGGTGATCGAGCGTGTCCCGGCCGTCATGCCCCCGCGTGCCCCCGGGCCCCCTCAGGAGGCCCCGCACGGCCGACGCCCCCGAGGGCCGACGGTCGTCCCGGCCTCAGCGCGCCTCCGGGATCGGGATGGTGACACAGCCGGTCCCGCCCAGGTCCAGGACGACTCCCCGCGGGGTCCGCACCAGACGGAGCACCAGCACGGCGCAGTTCGGGCAGCGGGCGACCAGTCCGGGTCCGTCCGCGTAGACGAGCAGCTGGGCGCACACGCCCTCGTCCCCGCAGACGGCGCATCGGCGCACGGCGGTGGTCAGGTCCACGCTGAAGACCTCGGACAGGGGACCGGCGAGCACGTTCCCGTCCAGGTGGGTCGGTTCGGTCATCGTCCGCCTCCGCTGCCGTAGCGTTCGGTTCGGATCCCGCGCGGGTCGTGGCCCAGCGCGACGAGCGCGTCCGCGACGGTCTCGACGAACCCGGTGGGTCCGCACACGTAGCACCGCGGGGCGAACTCGGCCGGGAACCCGTGGGTGTTCAGGTCCGCCACGCCCACCCGCCCGGGCCCGCGCGCCGAGCCCGGCGGGGCCTCCCGCGTGTAGGCGAGGAAGACGTCCACGCCCGGGTCCGAGGCGGCGCCGAGCTCCTTGGCGTAGTAGCGGTCCTCGGGTGTGCGCAGCGAGTACAGGACGCGGAACAGGGCCCGGCTCCCGGTTCGTCGGCGTTCGCGCACCATCGACGCGAGCGGGACGACACCGGAGCCGCCGCCGATGAGCACGACGGGGTCGGTGTCGTCCGACCGCCAGACGAACCAACCCCCCAGGGGTCCGCGCACCCACACCCGGTCCCCGGGCCGGAAGTCCCGGACCAGGTACGGGGAGACCTCCCCGTCCGGTACCAGCTGGACGGTGAGTTCCAGGCGGTCCGGCCCGGAGGCCGACGCGACGGAGTAGGAGCGCTCGGCGGTGTACCCGTCCTCCGCCCTCAGCCGCACGTCCACGTGCTGTCCGGGCCGGTGCCCGGTCCAGCCGGGCACCGAGAGCACCAGTGTGCGGGCGGTGGGGGTCTCCCACCGGTCGGACTCCAGGACCGCCGGCGTCCATGAGGGCATCGGTCAGTCTCCCCGGTAACGCTGTTCACGCCAGGGGTCGCCGTAGTCGTGGTACCCGCCCTGCTCCCAGAACCCCGGTTCGTCCTCCTGGGTCAGGGTCAGGCCCCGCACCCACTTGGCGGACTTCCAGAAGTACAGGTGGGGTACGAGCAGGCGGGCGGGGCCGCCGTGCTCGGCGGCGAGCGGCTCCCCGTCGAAGGTGTGCACGACCCACGCCCGCCCGTCCGTGAGGTCCTCCAGCGGCAGGTTCGTGGTGTAGCCGCCGTAGGAGTGGGCCAGGACGTACTCGGCGGTGCTCTCCACGTCCGCGAGCAGTGTGTCCAGGGAGACGCCGACCCAGTCGGTGTCGAGCTTGGACCAGCGGGTGACGCAGTGGATGTCCACGTGCGGCCGCTCCTGGGGAAGTCCCAGGAACTCGTCCCAGGTCCAGCTGTGGGCGGCACCGGTCTCGGCGGTGACGGTGAAGGTCCAGTCGTCGGTGTCGACGCGCGGCGTGGGGCCCACGCTCAACACCGGGAAGTCGTCGGTCCGGTACTGCCCTGGCGGAACGCGGTTGGACTCGGCGGTGCGCCGACCCTGGAACCCGCGCGTGAACATGTTCATGCTCGACCCCTGTCGTGTGTGACGTTCCGACGGAGCGCGCGGCCGTGCCGGGGGCGGGGCGGACGGCGTGCCCGCCCCGTCCGGACTTCACCCTCGTCCCACGCCGCGCGCCCGGGACGGTCTAGCGGACCCCCGCGCCGGTGGAACGCGCGGCCTGTTGGCGGGGCACCGACGAGCGGGTGCCGAGGACGTCGCCGAGGAAGTCCCCGGCCAGCACCAGGGCCGCCTGGTTCGCGTGGGTGTCGCGCAGGCTGTCCACCATCATGAAGTCGTGGATCATGCCCTGGAAGCGGACCGCCGTCACCGGCACTCCGGCCTCGCGCAGCTTGCGGGCGTAGGCCTCGCCCTCGTCGCGCAGCACGTCGGCCTCGCCGTTGAGCACCATCGCGGGCGGCAGTCCGCGCAGCTCCTCCAGCGAGGCCCGCAGCGGCGAGGCGTGGATCTCCGCGCGCTGCGCCGGGTCGGGGGTGTACTGGTCCCAGAACCAGATCATGCCGTCCCTGTTCAGGAAGTACCCGAAGGCGAACCGGTGGTACGACTCGGTGTCGAAGTCGGCGTCGGTCACCGGGTAGAACAGCGCCTGCCCCCGGAAGGCGACGTCTCCGCGTTCCTTGGCCATGAGCGTCAGGACGGTGGCCATGTTGCCGCCGACCGAGTCACCGCACACCGCCATCCGGCCGCCGTCGAGGTTCCTCTCGGCGCCGTGGCGCACGACCCACTGGGCGGCCGCGTAGTTCTGCTCGATCGCGGTGGGGTACCTGGCCTCCGGTGAGCGGTCGTACTCGGGGAAGACCACGGCGGCACCGGTACGGGTGGCCAGTTCACGAACCAGCCGGTCGTGGGTGTTGGCGCTGCCGAACACCCAGCCCGCGCCGTGGACGTAGAGGATCACCGGCAGGACGCCCGTGGCGCCCGCGGGACGGACGATCCGGATGGGCACCTGGCCGGTCGGGCCGCCCTCGACGGTGATCCACTCTTCGGTGATCTCCGGCTTGGGCACCCCCTCACCGCTCTGCACACCCTCCAGGACGTCCCGGCCCTGTTCGGGAGGGATCTGGTAGATGAACGGCTCGTTGGCGTTGGCGTCGGCGAACTCCTGGGCTTCCCTCTCCAGGACCACCTTGTTCTCGGACATGCCTGCTCCATGGGTACGGCGTCAGCACGGGCCGGGTCTCCGAGCGCGCACTCCGTCCCGGAACCCGGGAGAGGGGATGCCCGACCGCCTCGGCCGGGTAACCGGGTTTTCGCAAGATTGGACGCCCGCAAGACAGAAATTGGCGGCGGCACGAACGGTGTTCCCGGCGTACGGGCCCCGGGTGTGAGATGACCCGAAACCCCTTCGAATCCGTCACTCCCCGACGCCATAATGTGCCCATGGCCCTTCCTCGCGTGATCGCCACCGACCTTGACGGAACCCTCCTCGACCAGAACGGCCTGGTATCCCCCCGCAACCACCGCGCCCTCACGGCCGCCGTGGAGGCCGGGATCAGGGTGGTCATCGTGACCGCCCGTCCGCCGCGCACCACCGAAGCGTTCGCCGCCATGTTCGACTGCGCCGCCGTGGTCTGCGGCAACGGCGCCCACACCCAGCTGCCCGGGGAGGCCGAGCCGCTGGTGCGGGCGATCGACCGCGACACCTCGGGAACGATCGTGGAGCGGCTGCGGCACTCCCTGCCCGGCCTCGGGTTCGGAGTGGAGACGGGCACGGACTTCTACCACGACACCGACTACCACCTGGAGCCGTGGATCCGGAGCGAGTGGGTCAGGGGCGTGCTGGAGGGCACCGACGCCCTGCTGACCGCCGCGACCCCGGTCACCAAGCTCATCGCCCGGTCCAACCAGTACCCGGTGCAGCGCATGTACGAGGCCGCCGTGGACTCCGTCGGCACGCTCGCGGAGCCGACCTACTCGGGCGGGGCGGGCCTGGTGGAGATCAGCGCGGTCGGGGTCAACAAGGGGAGCACGTTGGCGATGCTGTGCGAGCGCTGGGGGGTGGACCGCGAGGAGGTCGTGGCCTTCGGGGACATGCCCAACGACCGTTCCTCACTGACCTGGGCGGGGACCGGGTACGCGATGAGCAGCGGGCACCGTGACCTGCTCGACCCCGCTCTCGGCCTCAGGGTGGCCCCGTCCAGCTTCGAGGACGGCGTGGGCCGCGTGGTGGAGGAGATCCTGGAGCGGGCCTGACCGACGGTTCCGGACGGATATTCACTGGCCGGGGTCGCGGCGCGGCTCCTACTGTGGCGGGGTCCGATCGACCTCCGTCCAGAGGAACCGCCTTGCCGCACCCCGCCCAGCTCGTGTCGTCGCTCTCCGCCCCCGAACGTCTGTCCCTGTTCGCCAGGGTCGTCACCTCCGGGCCCGAGGGCCTGGACCGGGAGGAGGTCCGGGGAACCGCCCGACACCTGTCCCGGCTCCTCCGGGACGGGCTGGTACGCGAGGAGGGCACGCGGATCGTCGCCGTGCCCGGAGTCTTCGGCGAGGCCATGCGCGAGCACAAGGAGGGGACCCGGGTTACCGACCCCGTGGACGCGCTCTTCCACGAGGGGCGGCTCACCTCGATGCCCGCCCGCCGCGAGCTGCGTCTGGCGGCCCTCGGCCGTGTCACCGGGCGCCTGTTCGCTCCGGAACTGGAGTACACGGAGAAACAGGTGAACACGGCACTTCTGACCTGCTTCGACGACCCCTCCGCCCTGCGCCGCTACCTGGTCGAGGAGGGTTTCCTGGAGCGTGAGGACGACGGCAGCCGCTACCGCCTCGCCCGGAGGTAGCGCGAAGGGTGCGGTCAGGAGCCCTGGGGGTCCGGCTCGACCAGGCAGAACTCGTTGCCCTCGGGGTCACGCAGAACCTGGAACGAACCCTCCTCCTCGGTGACCACCTCCCCCACAGTGGTGGCGCCGTGGTCCACGACGGAGCGGACGGACGCGGAGAGGTCCTCGACGATCACGTCCGCGTGGACGCGGTTGGGGCGGGCCTTGAGCTCCGGGGTCGGTTGGAACGACAGCCGGGGCTGGCCCGCGGCTCCGTGGAGGACGGCCCAGCCGTCCGCCTGGAGCTCGACCTCCCCACCGATCACGAAGGCCCAGAAGCGGGCGAGTGCGGGCGGGTCGACGGCGTTCACGACCCACTGGGCGACGGATCCGACAGTCATGGCGGCACAGTAACACCGCGTGGGGCGTCCGCCGGGGCACCGAACCACGGCGGACGGGAGACGGGGGCGTGTTCCTCGGAGCGGGTCCTAGTGGAGGACCTTCAGTCCGACGACGCCAGCGACGATGGCGAGCAGGCAGAGGGCCTTGGGCACGCTGAAGCCCTCACCGAGGACGAACATGCCGATGAGCGCCGTACCGACGA
Organism: Nocardiopsis eucommiae; assembly: GCF_965344335.1. NCBI lineage: Bacteria > Bacillati > Actinomycetota > Actinomycetes > Streptosporangiales > Nocardiopsidaceae > Nocardiopsis > Nocardiopsis eucommiae. The sequence goes on along the minus strand of NZ_CBDRIY010000040.1, from coordinate 9,963 downwards.
CACCGATGGACACCCAGACGGCGTAGCCGGTGCCGAGGGGGATGGTGCGCAGGGCGAAGGCCAGACCGGCCATGCTCAGGGCGAGGGTGACACCGAAGATCACCGAGGGCCACAGGCGGGTGAAGCCCTGTGAGGAGTGGAGCGCGGCGGCCCACGCGGTTTCGAGAAGACCGGAGATCACGAGAACGACCCAGGCCATGACTGGTACCTCCCAGACGTGCGAACTGTGGTTCGCGCCGTCTTGTCTTGACCGGGTACGGCGCCCCTCGTCCGGAGTCTCGGGTACGCAACCTACAACCACCCTCGGGAGGCGGTGCTTCCGGGGTGGGCGGTCAGACGGGTCACCACGGGGTCAGGTCTGGGTGCCGTCGACTTCCTCGTGGTAGGTGCGACGGGTGCGTTCGGTGTGCTCGCTCATGAGCTCGCGGGCCCGAGCCGTGTCACCCCGCTCGATGACCTCGACCAGCTGCTCGTGCTCGTCCCAGGAGGCGGAGCCGCGGATCCGGGCCACCGGGGCGTAGTACCAGCGGACCCGGCGGTCCACCTGGGCGGCGAGCTCGGTGAGCACCCGGTTGCCGGAGGCCTCGGTGACGGTGCGGTGGAAGTCGGCGTTGGCCTTGACGACGGCGTCGGTGTCGGCCCGCTCGGCGGCGGTGCGGCCGGCGGAGACCAGTTCGCGCAGTCGGCCGATCTGTTCCGCGGAGGCGTGTTCGGCGGCGAGCCGGGCGGACTCGGCCTCCAGCATGGCGCGCACGGCCAGGAGCTGGTCCGCCTCGCTCTCGGTGGGGGTGTGCACGAACGCCCCGTAGCCGGGCCGCAGGTCCACCCACCCCTCGTTGCTGAGTCGCTGCATGGCCTCGCGGACCGGCTGGCGCGAGACCCCCAGGGTGCGGGCCAGCTCGGTCTCCACCAGGTGCTGGCCCGGGGAGAGCGCACGGGTGGTGATGAGGTCGAGAATCGCCTCGTAGACGGCCTCGCGCAGCGGAACCGGGCGCTGGATGCGTCCCGCGACGGCGTTCAATCCCTCCGAGGGCATGAGGAGTCTCCAGTGTCCGGCTGCACGGTCAGAGTCGTTGTAGACAGTGTACGAAGTCCGGTGTGTGCGTGGGTCACGCCGGAACCCCGACGAGTTCGACGAGGCCGGGGACCCGGCCGGGCGGGACCACCGCGAGGGCGTCGGCCACGGCGGCCGCGCGCAGGTCGGCGGAGCCGCTCGCGGGCAGCTCCACCGCGAGGTCGCGGCTGACCCGCACGGGGACCAGCCGGGTGTCGCGGGCGTGCGGGAGCACGTCCCCGACCAGCCGGACCCGCCGCCCCGTGTGCGCGGGGTCCCGCCGGTCGGCGCGCCCGCTGAGCACGGGCACCAGCAGGGTGAGGGCGGCGGCGAGGGCGGCCCCGGGGTTGCCCGGCAGCCCCACGACCACGGCGCCCGAGGGCAGGACGGCGAGCAGCTGCGGGTGTCCGGGTCGGCAGGCCACGCCGTCGACCACGAACCTCGCCCCGAGGGCGGTCAGGGCTGGGCGCAGGTGGTCGGCGGGACCCGCCGAGGAGGAGCCGCAGACCGCCACGGTGTCCGTCCCCGCCACGGCGTCCAGGCGCTCCTCCAGGGCCCCGGCGCGGTCGGGCACCGCGACGCCGGGTTCGCCGCGCCCGCCCGCCCAGGCCACCAGCCCGGGCAGGATCGGGCCGATGGCGTCACGGACCGCGCCGGGGCGCGGCACCCCCTCGCCCACCACCTCGTCGCCGGTGACCAGGACGCGCACGCGCGGGCGCAGCACCGTGAGGGTGTCACGGCCCAGGCTGGCGGCCAACCCCAGGAGTGCGGGGGTGACCGGGCTGCCCGCGCGCGCGGCCACCGTCCCGGCCCGGGTGGTCTCGCCCCGGCGCCGGAGGTGCCGCCCCGGAACGACCTCGCCGCTGAGGAGCACGCCGGGCTGTCCGGGCGGCCCCGGCCGGGGGGCCCGCGTCCGGCCGCTTCCCCACCGGGGCGCGCCCTCCGGCGGGAACGGTCGCCCCGCCTCGTCGGCCCGTCTCCCGGGCGCACCCTCCGGCGCGGTGCCGTCCTCCCCCAGGCGGGCGAGGGTGGCGTGTTCGTGGGGGAGGACGGCGGTGGTCCCGTCCGGCGTGACGGCACCCGTGGCCGTCTCCACCGCCTCCCCCGGGTGCAGGCGCACGACCGGGCCGCGATGCCCGGCGAGCGTCCGACCGACGACGGTCCAGGGGCCCTCGCCACAGACGGCGTATCCGTCCATGGCGGCGCTGTCGAGGACGGGGACGTCGATGGCGGAGACGAGGTCGGCGCCCAGGGTGGCCCCCCGGGCGGCGGACAGGGGCACGTCCTCGGCCTCCGCCCCTCCCGCGGCTCCGACCTCCCTGGCCAGCTCGCGGGCCCGGGGCCAGGGGGTGGGCGCGTGGTGTCCGGAGGGGCGGCGGTCACGAAGAAGCGGAGAAGTTTCCCAGGCACCCGAGTCGGGCATTCCTTCTCTCCCTGCCGTGGTGAGGGGACGGATGCGAGTGAGCATACTGTATACAGTATGGAATAGGAAGGAGTCCTCATGCGCATCGCCATCCTGGGCGCCGGTGCCATCGGCGCCTACGCGGGGGCCGCCCTGCACCGCGGCGGAGCGGACGTCCACCTCATCGCCCGGGGCGCCCACCTGCGCGCCCTGCGCGAGCGCGGAGTCCGGGTCCTCAGCCCCCGTGGCGACTTCACCGCGCACCCGCACGCCACGGACGACCCGGCCGAGGTCGGCCCCGTGGACGCCGTCCTGCTCGGCCTCAAGGCCCAGCACTACGCCGACTGCGGGCCGATGCTGCGTCCCCTCCTGGGCCCGGCGACCGCCGTGGTCGCCGCTCAGAACGGCATCCCCTGGTGGTACTTCCACGGAGTCGAGGGACCGCTCGCGGGTCACCGGATCGAGAGCGTGGACCCGGGAGGGGCGGTCAGCCGCGCCATCCCGGTCGAACGCGCCGTCGGCTGCGTGGTCTACGCGGCCACGGAGATCGTGGAACCGGGGGTGGTCCGGCACATCGAGGGCACCCGCTTCTCCCTGGGCGAACCGGACCGCTCCGACTCCCGCCGCTGCCGCGACCTCTCCGAGGCGATGACGGCGGGCGGGCTCAGGTGCCCGGTCGAACCCGACCTCCGCGTGGACGTCTGGGTGAAGCTCATGGGCAACATCGTCTTCAATCCGCTGAGCGCGCTCACGCGCTCGACCATGGCCCAGATCTGCCGTCACCGCTCCACCCGCGACCTCGCCCGCACCATGATGAACGAGACCCTGGACGTGGCCGCCCGGCTGGGCGTGCGCACCGACGTCTCCGTGGAGCGCAGGCTCGCGGGCGCGGAGCGGACCGGGGACCACCGCACCTCCACCCTCCACGACCTCGAACGCGGCCGCCCGATGGAGCTGGACGTGATCCTGTCCGCCGTGGTCGAGCTGGCGGACCTCACCGGCGCACCGGCGCCCACGCTGCGCGCGGTCGACGCCGTGGCCGGACTGCTCAACCTGCGGGTCTCCGCCCCCGTCCTGACCTAGCACCCACCTCCACACCATTGCCCCTTCACTCCACATTGCATACAGTATTCCCTTTGAGGCCACGAACCCCGAGCGAGGCCACATGCGTCGTTCCGCAGACCACTCCAACCCCCTCGACCGACTCACCCGACCCCTCGTGCGCGAACACGGAGAACTCCGTCCGGCCACGTGGGAGGAGGCCCTCGACCGCGCGGCGGCGGGCTTCCGGGCGGGCGTCGAACGCCACGGACCCGACTCCTTCGGCATGCTCTCCTGTGCCAGGGCCACCAACGAGATGAACTTCGTCGCGCAGAAGTTCACCCGCGTCGTCGTCGGCACCAACAACGTCGACTCCTGCAACCGCACCTGCCACGCGCCCAGCGTCGCGGGCCTGTCCGCCGCCTTCGGCTCCGGTGGCGGCACCTCCTCCTACGCGGAGATCGAGGACACCGACCTCATCGTCGTCTGGGGCGGCAACCCGCGCTACGCCCACCCGATCTTCTTCCAGCACGTGCTCAAGGGCGTGCGCAACGGGGCCCGGCTCTTCGTCGTGGACCCCCGCCGCACCCCCACCGCCGAGTGGGCCGACCGCTGGTTCGGCCTCAACGTGGGCACGGACATCCCGCTCGCGCACGCCGTGGGCCGGGAGATCCTGCACGCCGGACTCGCCAACGAGTCCTTCGTCGAACGCGCCACCAGCGGGCTCGACGAGTACCGCGCCCTGGTGGAGCCGTGGACGCTCGCCGCGGCCGAGGCCGAGACCGGTGTCCCCGCAGAGGCCATCCGGGAGCTCGCCCACACCTACGCCCGCGCCGAACGCGCCCAGCTGTGCTGGACCCTCGGCATCACCGAACACCACAACGCCACCGACAACGTCCGAGCACTGATCAACCTCTCCCTGCTCACCGGGCACGTCGGGCGGCACGGATCCGGCCTCAACCCGCTGCGCGGCCAGAACAACGTGCAGGGCGGCGGCGACATGGGCGCCATCCCCGACCGCCTGGCCGGGTTCCAGGACATCCTGGACGACGAGGTCCGGGCCCCGTTCGAGCGGGCCTGGGGCCGCTCCATCCAGGGCCGCAAGGGTCTGAACCTCACCCAGATGTTCGAGGCGATGGAGGAGCGCGAGCTGCGGACCCTCTACGTCATCGGTGAGAACCCCGTCCAGTCCGAGCCCGAGACGCACAAGACCACCGCCCGCCTGCGGGCCCTGGACCACCTGGTGGTCCAGGACATCTTCCTCACCCGCACCGCCGAGCTCGCCGACGTCGTCCTCCCCGCCAGCGCGGCCTGGTGCGAGTCGGACGGCACCTTCACCAACAGCGAGCGCCGCGTGCAGCTGGTCCGCAAGGCCCTGGACCCGCCGGAGGGCGCCAGGGACGACATCGAGATCATGTGCGCGCTGGCGACCCGGCTCGGACACGACTGGGAACGCCCCTCGGCGGAGGAGATCTGGGACGAGGTGCGCTCGCTGTCCCCCATGCACCGGGGCATGAGCTACGCGCGCCTGGCCGAGCACGACGGCATCCAGTGGCCCTGCTACTCCGAGGACACGCTGGAGCCCAGCTACCTGCACTCCCGGCTGTGGTCGAAGGACCCGGTCGAGCGCGGCGAACCGGCCCCGTTCGGGATCGTCGGCCACTCGCCGCCGGTGGACCTGCTGGACGAGGACTTCCCGTTCCGGCTCACCACCGGCCGCCGCCTGGACGACTACAACACCGGTGTGCAGACCTCCGGCTTCTCCTCGCCGCTGCGCCGGGGCGAACTGCTGGACCTGTCCCCGGAGGACGCCGCCAAGCTGGGAATCGAGGACGGCGAGACGGTCCGCGTGACCTCGCGTCGCGGCTCGGTGCTGGTCCCGGCGTCGGTCACCGAGTCCATGCGGCCCGGTCTGGTGTTCATGACCTTCCACTTCCCGCACCAGGTGGACACGCAGCTGCTCACCATCGACGCCACCGATCCGATCGCGGGGACGGCCGAGTACAAGGCCGCCGCCGTGCGGATCGAGCGGGTCGGGCCACTCCCTCCCGAGCTGCGCCGCGAGGTGCCCGACCAGGTGCCGGGCTGAGGGTCCTGCTCGCGCGCGAAGGCGGACCGTCCCACCAGCCCCGGTGGGGCGGTCCGCCCGGCGCGCCCGGAAGGTCCGCCCCCGCCCCGAACTCCTTGGGTAACGAGGGTTGTCAATCCGGAACACCCATCTTACTGTCTTCTGTATACAGAATCCTGTGATCTGTCTTACACACGATTGAGGTGATCCGGGCGTGGACCTGCGACTTCTGGACGAGGTGGCCACCGACGCCGAACGCGACGCCGTCGACACGCTCCTGGGGGCGCCCGCGTCCGGCTGGGAGGGCGGGACCCGTCAGGACTCCGACCTGCGCTACGCACGGGGCGGGCACGCCGCACGCGACCAGCGCGACCTGCTCCTGCCCGCCCTGCACGCCGTCAACGACCGCGTGGGCTGGATCAGCCGGGGCGCGCTCAACCACATCTGCCGCAGGCTGACCGTCCCCCCGGCCGAGGCCTACGCCGTGGCCTCCTTCTACGCGATGTTCGCCCTGCACGAGCGCCCCCGCCGGGTCGTGCACCTGTGCACCGACATCGCCTGCGCCGCCTCCGGCTCGGGCGCGCTCCGCGACCGCCTGACCGCGCGCCTGGGCCCGCCCGGCGGCCACTCCGACGGGCCGCCCGACGCCCCCGGCACCACGTGGCACGAGAGCCCCTGCCTGGGAATGTGCGAACGCGCCCCCGCCGCGCTCGCCCTCGAAGCCGGGAGCCCCGCGCGGTACGCCGTCGCCGCCCCCGCGACCCCCGACGCCCTGGACTCCCTCGCGGCGGCCCCGCCCACGGAGGGCTCCGCGACCAGCGTCTCCGACGCCCAGGCGCCGACCACGGCGCGCGCCCCGGCGGACACCGCCGATACCGACCCCAGCGCCCACGGCTCGGAGCACACCGCCGCCCCAGCCGCCGCCCACGGCCGTTCCCCCGACGGCCACGCCCCCGGCGCCACCACCTACGCGTCCGAACCGCTCCACGGCGGCGCGCCCGAACCCGACCCGGCCGCCGCCGTCCCCGACGCCGGCTCCCCCGACCACGTCCTGCTGAGCCGGATCGGCCGCGTGGACCCCCTCAGCCTCGACGACTACCGCGCGGCGGGCGGGTACGCGGCGCTCCGCGAGGCCCTGCGCCTCGGCCCGGCCGGGGTGATCCGCGAGGTCACCGACTCCGGCCTGGTCGGCCGGGGCGGCGCCGCCTTCCCCACCGGCCGCAAGTGGAGCGCCACCGCCCAGCAGCCGGACACCCCGCACTACCTGGTGTGCAACGCCGACGAGAGCGAACCCGGCACCTTCAAGGACCGGGTCCTCATGGAGGGCGACCCCTTCTCCGTGGTCGAGGCCATGACCGTCGCCGGATACGCGATCGGTGCCCGCACCGGCTACCTCTACATCCGCGGCGAGTACCCCCGCGCGCTGCGCCACCTGGAGAACGCCCTCGCCCAGGCCCGGGAGCGCGGGTTGCTGGGCCCCGACGTCCTGGGGTCCGGATTCTCCTTCGACATCGAGATCAGGCGGGGCGCGGGCGCCTACATCTGCGGCGAGGAGACCGCCATCTTCGGCTCCATCGAGGGACAGCGCGGCGAGCCCCGCACCAAGCCGCCCTTCCCCGTGGAGAAGGGGCTGTTCGGCAAACCGACCACGGTCAACAACGTGGAGACCCTGGTCAACGTGCTCCCCGTGCTCCTCATGGGCGGTCCCGCGTACGCCGCCGTGGGCACGGACGGCTCCACCGGTCCCAAGCTGTTCTGCGTCTCCGGCGGAGTGCGCCGCCCCGGCCTGTACGAACTGCCCTTCGGGGCCACCCTGGGCGACCTCGTCGAGGCCGCGGGCGGCATGCCCGAGGGGCGGTCCATCCGCGCCGTGCTCCTGGGCGGGGCGGCCGGGACCTTCGTCCGGGGCGACGAACTGGACATCCCGCTGACCTTCGAGGGGGCGCGGGCCGCCGGGACCTCGCTGGGTTCGGGCGTGGTGCTGGTCCTGGACGACACCGCCGACCTCGGGGCGACCCTGGCCCGCGTGGCCGCCTTCTTCCGGGACGAGTCCTGCGGACAGTGCGTGCCCTGCCGGGTCGGCACGGTCCGCCAGGAGGAGTCGCTGCTGCGGCTGCGCTCCGGCGCCTCCCCCGCCCAGGAGCTACCGCTGCTGCGGGAGGTCGGCCGGGCCATGCGGGACGCCTCCATCTGCGGCCTGGGCCAGACCGCGTGGAACGCCGTGGAGTCGGCGATCGACCGGCTCGGCCTCTACTCCGGGTCCGACCCCGACGGCACCGGCGCCCCGGACCCCGACCACCCACGGAACCCCGACCCCGCGCACACCCCAGTCCCGGGCGACCGGGCTGCGACCGAGGAGGCCCGATGACCGTCCCCGTACTCCTGCCCACCCCCCGACGCCTGATCGACGCGACCATCGACGGCGCGACCGTCCGCGTCCCCGAGGGCACCACCGTCCTGGAGGCCTGCACCGCCGAGGGCACCGAAGTGCCCACGCTCTGCCACGGCGACACCCTGACCCCCCGCAACGCCTGCCGCGTGTGCGTGGTGGAGGTGGAGGGCGCCCGCACCCTGGCCCCCGCCTGCTCCCGCAAGCTGGAGGAGGGCATGAGCGTGGCCACCGACTCCGAACGCGTGCGGCACAGCCGCAAGCTGGTCCTCGAACTGCTGGGATCCTCGGTGGACCTGTCCACCACTCCGAAGGTCGACGGGTGGATGGACCGCTACGAGGCGGAGCCGGAGCGGTTCGGCCCCCGGGCCGAACCGGCGGCGCTCGGGGTCCGCGACGCCCGGCGCGCGGGCGAGCACGAGCCCGGCGACGGCGCGGAGGCCGCCACGGTCGAGCAACCCGCCAAGGTGGACAACGACCTCTACGTGCGCGACTACTCGAAGTGCATCATGTGCTACAAGTGCGTGGACGCCTGCGGGGACCAGTGGCAGAACACCTTCGCGATCGGGGTGGCCGGGCGCGGGTTCGACGCCCGGATCTCGACCGAACACGACGTGGAGCTCCCCGACTCGGCCTGTGTGTACTGCGGGAACTGCATCGAGGTCTGCCCGACCGGGGCGCTGTCGTTCACCACGGAGTTCGACATGCGCGCGGCGGGCACGTGGGACGAGGAGAGCCAGACCGAGACGACCACGATCTGCACCTACTGCGGGGTCGGGTGCAACGTCACACTGCACGTCCAGGAGAACGAGATCGTCAAGGTGACCTCGCCGCACGACAACCCGGTGACGCACGGAAACCTCTGTATCAAGGGCAGATTCGGCTTCCAGCACGTCCAGCGGCGCGGGGACGGCTGAGGCCCGGGGCGGCGACCGGGACCCCTTGCGGCGGTCTGTCCTCCATACGCCGATTTGACGCTTCGTCCCCTCGACACCGAATGTCGGGAAGAGTAGACCAGTAAACGCACTCGTGCACCGGAAGGCGGTGGTGGGGAATGGGACGGGTGACCGCCCGTGAGAAGGTCCTCCGGATCAGGGAGGGTGTGGAGAGCGAACGCGTCGACACCCTCGTGGTGGAGGAGCCGCTGGAGATCAGGCTGGACGGCGCCCCGTTGAGCATCACCATGCGGACCCCCGGGAGCGACTTCGACCTCGCCGCCGGGTTCCTGGTGAGCGAGGGGGTGGTCTCCGAGGGGTCCGAGGTCACCGCCATCCGGTACTGCGCGGGGGCCACCGCGGACGGGTCCAACACCTACAACGTGCTGGACGTGTCCCTGGCCCCGGGGGTGGCGCTTCCCGACACCTCGCTGGAGCGCAACTTCTACACCTCGTCCTCGTGCGGGCTGTGCGGCAAGGCCAGCCTGGACGCCGTGCGCACCAAGGCGCGGTGGTCGGTGGCCGACGACGGCCTCCGGATCGACGTGCCCACCCTCACCGTCCTCCCGGACCGCCTGCGTGAGGCCCAGCGGGTGTTCGACCGCACGGGCGGACTGCACGCCGCCGGGCTGTTCACCTCCGAGGGCGAACTGCTGGCGGCGCGCGAGGACGTGGGGCGGCACAACGCCGTCGACAAGCTGCTCGGCTGGGCCCTGCGCTCCGACCGCCTCCCGCTGAGCGAGACCGTGCTCATGGTGTCGGGGCGGGCGTCCTTCGAGCTGGTCCAGAAGGCGTGGATGGCGGGCATCCCGATGATGGCCGCCGTCTCGGCCCCCTCGTCCCTCGCTGTCGACCTGGCCACGGAGGCGGGCATGACGCTCGTCGGCTTCCTGCGCGGCAGCTCCATGAACGTCTACACCGGAAGGCATCGCGTTCTCCTGGAGAGGACGCTCGCGTCCTCGGCGGCCCCAGGGGCCACGCGCCCTCCGGAACGGTAGACGCGGACCTGGTTGGCGCGTTCCAGCCCCCCGCACCAACCAGGTCCGACACCGGCTCACCCCGGGGGGGGGGGGA
>NZ_CBDRIY010000039.1:0-62056 GCF_965344335.1 Nocardiopsis eucommiae | reverse complement strand
CGCCGGATCAGCTCGCGCCGTGCACGATCCGCTCCGCCAGCTCCTCTCGGGGCTGGATCTCGCCGGAGAGGATCTGCTCGGCGTAGTGGCAGGCCACCCGATGGGTGGCGCTGGCGTCCCCGCCGTTCAGCGGGCGCAGCTCGGGACGCTCGGTGTCGCACCGCTCCTCCTGCCGCCACGGGCAACGGGTGTGGAACCGGCAGCCCGCGGGCGGGTTCGCGGGCGAGGGCAGGTCGCCCGCGAGCAGGATGCGTTCCCGGGTGTCCTCCACGGTCGGGTCCGGCACCGGCACCGCCGACATCAGCGACCTGGTGTACGGGTGCAGCGGGGTCTCGTACAGCTCGTCGCTGGTGGCCTCCTCGACCAGAGAACCCAGGTACATCACCCCCACGACGTCACTCACGTGCCGCACCACCGCGAGGTCGTGCGCGATCACCAGGTACGTCAGGCCCAGTTCCTCCTGGAGCTCCTCCAGCAGGTTGAGCACCTGGGCCTGGATGGACACGTCCAGCGCCGAGACCGGCTCGTCGCAGATGATGAGGTCCGGCTCCAGGACCAGCGCCCGGGCGATCCCGATCCGCTGGCGCTGACCACCCGAGAACTCGTGCGGATAGCGCTGGAGCGCCTTCGCGGACAGCCCCACCCGCTCCAGCGCGTCCACCACCCGGCGGCGCTGGTCCTCGCCCGTCCGCCGCCGCAGCTCCGCACCGCTCAGACCCTGGGCCTCCTTGCCCTCGGGGCCGCCGATCCCGTGCGTCTGGAGCCCCTCCAGCAGGATGGACCCGATGTTCTGGCGCGGGTTCAGGCTGCCCAGAGGGTCCTGGAAGACCATCTGGAGATTGGCGCGCTCCCGGCGCATCGACTCAGCGTCGAGCCCGGCCAGGTCGCGCCCGCCGAACCACACCTCACCCTCGGTGATCCCGTTCAGCCTCAGCACCGCCCGGCCCAGGGTGGTCTTGCCACAGCCGGACTCCCCCACCAGGCCGTAGGTCTGGCCCTGCTCGATGGCCAGCGACACCCCGTCCACGGCGCGCACGTGCCCCACGGTGCGGTCGACGATCACGCCGCGCTTGATGGGGAAGTGGACCTTGAGGTCCCTGATCTCCAGCAGGCTCATCCCCGCTCCTCCTCGTCGTCGCCCACCACGGCCGGGCTCTCCAGCACGGCCCGGTCCACCACGTCGGCGTGGCTGATGGGGTTCACACAGCGGTGGACGTGTCCCGGGTCCCCGTCGCCCACACTGACGAGCTGGGGCGGCCCCTGGAGGCACTCCATGGTGTAGTGGTCGCACCGGGGCGCGAACGCGCACCCGTCCGCCCAGGCGATGTTGTCGTTCACCGAACCGCGCACCGGGGTGAGCGGTTCGCCGCGCGGCGCGTCCAGGCGCGGGATGGAACCCAGCAGGCCCACCGTGTACGGGTGCGTGGGGTCGCTGAAGAGCGGCGCCCGCTCGGCGGTCTCCACCGCCCGGCCCGCGTACAGGACGTTGATGTCGTCGCACAGCCCCGCCACCACGCCGAGGTCGTGGGTGATCATCAGCAGCCCCGTGCCCTCCTCCGTGACCAGGTCCTTGAGCAGCTCCAGGATCTGCGCCTGGATGGTGACGTCCAGGGCCGTGGTGGGCTCGTCCGCGATCATCAGGCGCGGCTTGCAGGCCACCGCCATCGCGATCAGCGCGCGCTGGCGCATACCGCCGGACAGCTGGTGCGGGTACTCGTTCAGGCGCCGGGTGGGGTCGGGGATGCCCACCCGGTACAGGAGGTCGGCCGCCTCCTTCCTCGCGGGGGCGCCGCGCATCCCCCGGTGCCGCTTCAGGATCTCCGTGACCTGGACGCCGATGGGGACCACCGGGTTGAGCGAGCTCAGCGGGTCCTGGAAGATCATCGCCAGCTGTGAGCCGCGCAGGTCGCGCATACGGCGCTGGGAGACCCGCAGCAGGTCCGCCTCCCGGAGCTCCTCGCCCCGGTCGGACAGGCGCATGACCGCGCTGCCGCCCACCTTCACGCCCCGGTCCGGCAGCAGGCCCATGAGGGCCAGGGAGGTCACGCTCTTGCCGCAGCCGGACTCCCCGACCAGCCCCGTGACCTTGCCCTCCTCCAGTGTGAAGGAGACCCCGTCGACGGCACGGGTCGGGTTCTGGCCCTTGCGGTGGAACACCACGGACAGCTCGTCCACCGCCAACAGCGGCGTGCTGGAACTCATGGTCACTTCCTCAACTTCGGGTCGAGCGCTTCCCGCAGCGCCTCACCCAGCAGGGTGAAGCCGAGCGCGGTGATGATGATGCCCAGGGCCGGGTAGACGGCCAGGGACGGTGCGCTGGACAGGAACCGCTGGGCCTCGGACAGCATCGTGCCCCACTCCGGATAGGAGGCGTCCGGATTGCCCAGACCCAGGTAGGACAGGGCCGCCGCGTCGATGATGGCGGTCGCCAGGGTGAGCGTGGACTGCACGATCACCGGCCCCATGGAGTTGGGCAGGATGTGCGTCACCGCGATCTTCCGCTTGCGCACGCCCAGGGCCTGCGCGGCCAGCACGTACTCGCGGTTGCCCTGGGAGATCATCGCGCCGCGCAGCAGGCGGGCGAAGATCGGGACCTGGGCGATACCGACCGCGATCATGACCGTGGTGAGGCTGGGTCCGACCAGGGCGGCGACCGTGACGGCCAGCAGCAGGGTCGGCATGGCCAGCATCATGTCGATGACGCGCATGATGACGTTGTCGACCTGGCGTCCCCAGTGGCCGCCCAGGACCGAGCAGGCACCGGCCAGGCCGCCCAAGAGCGCGCCGAACAGGAAGCCGACCAGGGTGGCGACCACACCGACCAGGAGGGTCTGGCGGGCACCGATCACCATGCGGGAGAACATGTCCCGACCGAGGTGGTCCAGGCCCAGCCAGTTCTCGGCGCGCGGTCCGACGAACTCGTTGCGGTTCGGGAAGACCTCGCCGCCCCAGGCCTGGGAGGTGGGGCTGTAGGTCGCGATGAGCGGTGAGAACAGCGCGATGACGAGGAACACGGCGACGATGACCGCGCCGGTGATCGCCATGGGGCTGCGGCGCATCCGTTGGAAGGCCTCGCGCCAGACCCCGGAGCCGTGGGCGCCCGCGTCCCGGTCGCCCATGAGCTCCGCGAGCCGGTCGACCTTCTCGGCCCTGCGCCGGTGGAACGGGACCTTCTCGTCGGCCGCCGCGGTGTCCGGGGCCTCGGACGGGTTCGGTGTCGTAGGCATCACTGGGCCCGCACTCTCGGGTCGAGGAGGCTGTACGAGATGTCGACCAGGAGGTTGATGAACACGTACATGGTGGCGATGAGGAGGATGAATCCGGTGAGCACCGGATAGTCACGGGTCTGTGTCGCCGCGTAGACGAACGACCCGATCCCCGGGAAGGCGAAGACGCTCTCCGTGAGGACCGCTCCGGCGAAGAGGCTGCCCGCGAGCAGACCGACCGCGGTGACCACCGGAAGCAGGGCGTTGCGGAGCACGTGACGGGTGCGGACCGTGGTGCGGTGCAGGCCCTTGGCGTTGGCGGTGCGGACGTAGTCCTCGCCCATGACCTCCAGGACGCTGGCGCGCGTCATGCGGGTGATGACGGCCAGCGGGATGGACGCCAGGGCCAGCCCCGGCAGGACCAGGTGGGCGAACGCGTCCATGACCACGTCCCACTCCCGCGTCATGAGCCCGTCCAGGACCACGAACCCGGTGATGTCGGTGCGGCTCAGCCCCGGGGAGAGCCGGAACGCCGACGGGAACACCCCCAGATTCTCGGCGAAGACCACCTTGAGGATGAACGCCAGGAAGAAGACCGGGGTGCAGATGCCCAGGAGCGAGCCGCCCACGGCGGCGAAGTCCAGCACGGTGCCGCGCTTGCGGGCGGCGAGGTAGCCGAGGGGCAGACCGGCGGCGACGGCGAAGATCATCGCGGTCACGGCCAGTTCGAAGGTCGCGGGGAAGCGGAGGAGGAACTCGTCCAGGACCGGTCGGCTGGTCTGGAGGGACGTCCCCAGGTCGCCCTGCACGATGTTGCGCAGGAAGGTGAGGTACTGAACCGCGAGGGGTTCGTCCAGACCCAGGGAACGGCGCAGAGCGGCACGCTGCTCCGCGGTCGCGTCGTCGGGGAGGAGGGCGTACTCGGGTCCGCCCGGCAGTCGTTGGAGCCAGACGAACAGCAGGATCGACAGACCGCCGAGAGTCGGGATCAGCTGTAGGAGTCGCCTGACGATGAATCGCAGCACCTGCGCCGCCTTTCGCCAGTGGTGGGAACGATGGACGCGAAGCGTCCCCCGCCGGGGTGTGGCGGGTTGGACGGATGGATGTGGGGGTACCCGGGGGGGTGCGGCGGGACCGCCGGGGTGGCCGTGCGGCGGGCCCGGCCGGTCGGGGACCGGCCGGGCCGAGCGAGGTCCCCTCCCGGGTCAGGGAGAGGGGTCCGCGCCTACTTCCAGGAGGCCTCGGCGAAGTTCTCCTGGGTCAGCGGGCTGACGTTCGGCGGGTTGACGTCCCCGGAGAACGCGATGGAGGGCGGGGAGCTGGAGATGGGCAGCCCCGGAAGGACCTCCATCACCATCTCGTTGAGCTCCTGGTACCCGGCGACGCGCTCGTCCGCGTCGGGGTTGGTGCTCACTTCCTCCATCTTGTCGAAGAGCTCCTCGTCGTCCATGCCCCAGGCGTTGTTGGGGGTGGAGAACCAGGTGCCGATGAAGTTGTAGGCGTCGTTGTAGTCACCGGTCCAGCCCAGCAGGTACAGCGGGCAGTTGCCGCTGTCGGTCTGGTTGATGTACTCGGCCCACTCGTAGCTCTTGGCCTCCACCGTCACGCCGGCCTCCTGGAGGTCCTCCGAGATGACGTCGAAGATGTCCTTGGGGGCGGGCATGTAGGGGCGGGTGACCTCGGTCGGGTAGCAGAACTCGAGGGTGAGGTCCTCCTGGCCCGCGTCGGCCAGCATCTCGGCTGCCAGCTCCGGGTCGTACTCGAACTCACGCACGTCCGGGGACCAGCCGTCGAGGGTGTCCGGGTGGAACTGCGAGGCGACCTCGCCGCCCTCGGGGAGGATGGTGTCGACGATGCGCTGGCGGTTGACCGCGTGCGAGAGGGCCTCACGCACCTCGAGGTCGGCCAGGGCCTCGTTCTCCTGGTGGTAGGCCAGGTAGAGGACGTTGAACACGTCACGGGTGGGGACCTCGAACCCGGCCTCCTGGAGCGGGCCGACGTCGGCCGGGGCCACCAGGTCGTAGCCGTGGATGTCGCCCGCTTCCAGGGCCTGACGACGGGCGTTCTCGTCCGGGATGGCCCGGATGATCATGTTCTCGAAGCCCGCCGGGTCGCCCCAGTAGTCGTCGAACCGCTTGAGGGTGATCTCCCCCTGGTCCTGGTTCCACTCCTCCAGGGTGAACGGGCCGGTACCGGCGACCGTCCCCGGGACCTGGGTGTACTCGGGCAGGTTGGGGTTGCCCTCCTCGCCCGTGATCTCCTGGCCCTCCATGGCCTCCAGGCTGGTGGGGCTCATGATGCCGAACGCCGCGAGGCTGAAACCGCCGGGGTAGAGGGAGGAGAACTCGCTGACCTCGATGACCGCGGTGAACTCGTCCTCGGCCTCACAGGAGACGAAACGCGGGTCGGGCGCCGCGTACGCCTCGTCGTTCTCCGCGAATCCGCCGAAGATCTTCTGCCAGTAGTACGAGTTGTTCGAGCTCTGGTAGGCACCGGTGAGGTTGTACCAGCGGTCGAAATTGGCGCAGACCGCCTCGGCGTTCAGGTCGTCGCCGTCGTGGAACTTCACGCCCTCGTGGAGGTTGAAGGTCCAGAGCGTGCCGTCCTCGGACTGGTCCCAGGATTCGGCCAGTCCGCCGACGATCTCAGAACCGCCGGATTCGTGTTCGAGAAGGGTCTGGAAGACCTGTCGGCTGTAACGGAAGGTCTCACCGTCGCTGGCGAGGAAGGGGTCGAGCGCGGTGATGTCACCGGCGGAGGCGAAGACGAACGGCTGTGAGTCGTCGCCTCCTCCTCCGGCACGGTCACTCTCCGCGCAGGCGGTCGCCACAAGCGTGAGCGACGCCGCGACGGCCACGAGGCCGAGCGGTTTACGGGAAGACTTCGTGAACATGGTCCACCTCAGTGATGGGGGACGGGGGTGTGGGGGCCCGTAACGATGAGTGGACCCTAAACCTCGCCATGACCACCTGGGAAGGTAGACGGCTGGGTATTAATACAACCGTTTCAGATCTGTGCCGTGATCCATAGATCGGATTTCGATCCGCATGTGTTTAACTGAGCGCCGTCTTCACGGGAGCCCCTGACGCCCCGGCATCGTGACAATGGGTATTCGCGCGAGCACAATTTCCTTTCCTTTATCCGATCATAGGATGAATGAACTTCCTTGCCGAATGTCCGTTTTTCGTTTCCCCTCCCCGCGCCGGACCCGAGGCGCCGGAGGTGTGCGGTTCGTCCTATGATCTGCGGATGGACACTCCCCTTGACGACGCGGAACTCACCGCGTTCCTCGAAGGCCAGGACACCACCTGGCTGGCCGAGCAGTTGATGCTCGTCGCCGACGAGGACCCCATCACCCGCATCCGCCTGAGCGCGGCGGCCGGAGCGGAGAGCGCGGTGGAGGAGGCCCGAGGCGTCGTTCTGACGCGGGTCACCGCGCACTCACCGCAGGAGGCCGCGGCCGACCCCGACGACGGGGACCCGCTGCACCGGTCGCTGGACCTGCTGGACGACCTCCTCGACTACGGCTTCGAGGACGAGGTGGGAGACATCGCGGACGAGGCTCGCGAGATCTACGTCAACCGCCACGGGGAGGACGGCAGCGAGCACCTGGCCCGCCTGCACGTCCTGGCCGACGGCGAGGAGGAGGACTGAGCGGCGACGCCTGAGACGGGACCCGCGGGACGGCTGGGGCCCGGCGGCGCGTGACCACACGAGTCACGCGCCGCCGGGCCCCTGGTGTTCTCCGTGAACGATTCCCCAAGCGCGGAGAGGAACGCACGGCTTTACGGCGTAGATTTCCGACGCGGACGGAGGGGCGTGCCCCGGTCGAACGGCCGGGGCACCGGACCACCGCGCCAACGGGTGCTAGGAGGAGCACCAGCGGCGGACGCTGGTACTCCACAGGGCGATGTTGGTGACGATGGCGAAGAGGGCCACCAGCAGGGCGACCAGCAGCAGGGGCGTGTCCGCGAGCCGGGCCGCCGAGTTGAGCGCGGAGACGGCCACGCCGAGGGCGACCAGCGCGCCGAACTGGGCGGCACGCCACAGGACGTGACCGGCGCGGCGCACCGGCAACGCCAGCGCGACCAGCCCCAGGGTGACCAGGGACGCCAGGACCACCTGCACCCACAGTTCGCGGACGACCGGGGCGGGCGCGCCCGCGTCCAGGGTCGCCCAGGACTGGTAGGCCAGCCCCACGAACACGGCGGCCGTGACGAACATCAGGACACAGGTCTGCCGAACGTCCTGCGGGGGCCGCACACCGGGGCGACCCGGGGCGAGCAGGCTCCGCCGGGGGGCCGGAAGCACGCTGAAGGGCCGGGGGTCGGAGGATACGGGGGACGTCTGGGTGTCGTGCATGACGACCAGGGTCGCGCGCCGGGGCGTACTACACAAGTGGAGCGAAATCCCCGCACACCCGGTGCCCACTCCGTGACGGAGTGTCCCTCTACTGTCGGGAGAGGCGTGTCTGTTCCGCCACGTAGTCCAGGGCCTGTCGACTGAGCTCGTCGAGGTTCCCGCGCACGTCGAGCTCCAGCCCCTCCTCGTCCGGGCCCAGGCGTTCCAGGGTCTCCAGCTGGGAGCGCAGGAGCGCGGGCGGCATGAAGTGGTCCTCACGCGCCTCGATCCGCTCCCAGATGACCTCCTCCGTTCCGTGCATGTGGACGAAGCGCACGCCGGGCGCACCGGCGCGGAGGACGTCCCGGTAGGAACGCCGGAGCGCGGAGCAGGCCATCACGGTGGACTCGCCCAGCACCTCGTGCGCGGCGATCCAGTCGGCGAGCTCGGCGAGCCAGGGCCACCGGTCCTCGTCGGTCAGCGGCACACCGGCCGACATCTTGCTGATGTTGGCCTGCGGGTGGAAGGCGTCGGCCTCCGCGAAGGGCAACTCCAGGCGCGCGGCGATCCGCTCCGCGACACTGGTCTTGCCGCTGCCGGACACTCCCATGAACACGAAATGCATGCTCTCTCCGAGTCTTGGCCCGCCGCCCGTGCGCGACGCCGCCACCAATAGTGATATCAATCAATCCGGCTAGGCTGCTCCCTGACACTGAACGCGTCACAGGAGATTCCGAGGGCCGAGATGACCACCGAGCACCGAACGCTGCACAACCGGGTGCTGGCGGTGCTCGGTCCGGCGATCGCCGCCGGCGAGTACGCCCCCGGCCACGCCTTCACCCTCCAGGGTCTGGAGGGCGACTTCGGCGTGTCCCGGACGGTCGCCCGCGAGGCGGTCCGGGTCCTGGAGTCCATGGGACTCGTCGTGAGCCGACCCCGGACGGGTATCCGGGTCCGCCCCCAACGGGACTGGAGCGTCTTCGACCCCCAGCTGATCCGCTGGCGCCTGGCCGGTTCCGGCCGGATGGAGCAGCTGCGGTCCCTCAACGAGCTCCGGGCCGCCGTGGAACCCGGTGCGGCCGCCCTGGCCGCCGAGCGCGGGCCCGCCGACGAGCGGGCCCAGCTGGAGGCGGTGGCCGAGCGGATGACCCTCACCGGACAGGCGGGCGAGCTCACCACCTTCATGGAACTCGACATCGCCTTCCACCGCCGCATCCTGGAACTGTCCGGCAACGAGATGCTCTCCGGTCTGGCCGAGGTGGTGACGGAGGTGCTGGTCGCCCGGACCTCCTACGACCTGATGCCGCACAACCCCCGCCCGGAGGCCCTGCGCCTGCACATGACCGTGGCGAGGGCCGTCCGGGACGGTCTGCCCGACGTGGCCGAGGCCGCCATGAGGGCGATCGTCACCGAGGTCGCGGACGCCCTCAGGGACGACGCCCCCGGCTGCTGAGGTCCTACAGGACCAGGTACAGGGCGAAGGCGAAACCGAAGCCGATGAACCCGATCAGGGTCTCCATGACCGTCCAGGTCCTGAGCGTCGTCTTCACGTCCATCCCCAGGAAACGGCCGACCAGCCAGAACCCGGAGTCGTTGACGTGGGACAGCGCGGTCGCGCCGGAGGCGATCGCGATGACGATCAGGGCCAGGTCGATGGAGCTGAGCCCGGAGGTCGCCTGCACGGCCGGGGCGATCAGCCCGGCGGCCGTGGTGATGGCGACGGTGGCCGAACCCTGGGCGACGCGCAGGGCGAGGGCGATGACGAAGGCCGCGACGATGACCGGCATCCCCGTGGACTCCAGGCTTCCGGCGAGGGCGTCACCGATGCCGCTGGTGCGCAGGACGCCGCCGAACATGCCGCCCGCGCCGGTGATGAGGATGATCCCGCAGACCGGACCGAGCGCGCCGCCGACGATCTCCTCGACCCTCTGGCGGGTGAAGCGCCCCTGGCTGAGGACCACCATTGCGTAGAGCACGGTGATGAGCAGGGCGATGGGCGTCTCCCCGAGCAGCCGGAGCGCCTGCACCCAGAAGGAGTCCGCCGGGACGGCTCCGGTAGCGGCGAGGGTGGCGGTGCCGGTGTTGCCGAAGATGAGCAGCATCGGCAGCAGGAGGATGCTGAGCACCGTGCCCAGGCGCGGCGGGTTCTCGTGGGTGACGTCGCCGTTGGACATGATGTCGTCGGGGACCGGGATCTCGAAGCGCTTGCCCGCCCACAGGCCGAACAGGTAGCTGGCCAGGTACCAGGTGGGGATGGCCAGGACCACGCCGACGAGGAGGGTCAGGCCCATGTCCGCGCCGATCTCCACGGCGGCCGTGACGGGGCCGGGGTGCGGCGGTACGAAGGCGTGCATGACCGCGAAGGCACCGGCCGTGGGCAGGGCGTAGATCAGCACCGAACCGCCCACGCGGCGGGCCACGCTGAAGACGATCGGCAGCATGACGATGAGGCCGACGTCGAAGAAGATCGGGAAGCCGAAGAGCAGGGAGGCCACGCCGAGGGCCATCGGGGCGCGCTTCTCACCGAACAGCTTGATGAGGGCGCTGGCCAGGACGGCGGCGCCGCCGGTCACCTCCAGCATGCGGCCGATCATCACGCCCAGGCCCACGAGGAGCGCGACGTTGGCGAGCGTGCCGCCGAAGCCGTCGAGGAGGGTGGGGACCACTCCGTCGACCGGGATGCCCGCGGCCAGTGCGGTGACCACGCTGACCAGGACCAGGGCGACGAACGCGTGCATCTTGAAGCGGATGATCAGGAACAGCAGGAGCGCGATGGCGCCCGCCGCGATCCCGAGGAGGGGACCCGTGCCGTAGACGGGTACGAAGCTCTCCATGACGGAGCCTTCCGGTGGACGGGACGGTGGGGCTTGGCCGTGTGGGGACACGCCCTTGACCTGCTCTTGGACCAGGCTCCGAGAATGGTAATACCATTTGTGAGCATCTGTGAACACCGGCTTGAGATTTTGTGACTGTGACCCAGGCCACACACACTGGATCGGAGCCCCCGCGAGCGGCGTGACCCGGGCGGAACCGGACCGGAATCTTCACGGCACCGACGGACAAACCAGGTGATCCGTGCGGCCGATGCGACGTCCACGGTGTGCGTGAATTGACACCCGGCCACCCAGACCCCAACCTCATGCCATGAGCGCTGAGCCCACCCCCTCTCTGCACCTCGCCGTTTACGACCGCATGGCCGACTGGCACTACGGCCACACCGTCGCGCAGGCGCGGGAGGGCATCGGTCCCCACCGGACCGGCAGCCTCCCGGTCGTCACCGTGGGGCTCACCGGGGCCCCGGTGACCACGGCGGGCGGGCTCACCGTGCTCCCCGACGTCACACTCCCCCAGCTCAAACCCTCGACCAGCGCGATGTTCCTCCTGTCGGGCTCACCCGACTGGGACACCGAGCCGGAGTCCCTGGCGCCCATGGCCTCGGCGGCGGGCATCCTCCTCGACGCCGGCGTCCCCGTGGCGGCGATCGGCGGCGCGACGGCCGGACTGGCCCGGGAGGGCGTGCTCGACCACCGCGACCACACCAGCTCGGCCCCCGACTACCTCCTGGGCACCGGGTACGCGGGCGCCGGACGCTACCGCGAGCAGCTGGCCGTCACCGACGTGGACCTGGTCACCGCGGGGGGAACCGCCCCGGTCGAGTTCGCCCGGGCGGTCCTGGCCCGGCTCGACCTGCTCAGCCCGCGCGCCCTCGACGCCTGGTACCGGCTGCACGCCCTGCACGACGCGGACGCCTACCTGACGCTGCTCGAGGAGGCCTGAGGCAGGCCCCCTCCAGCCCCCCACGCACACACCCCGGCGGGGTTCCGGACTCAGGAGCCGACAGCCGCCGCGCTCATGGCGTCCGCGATCCAGACGTAGACGGCCGGGTCGTCGTCGTGGTCCTCGGGGACACCGTTGATCACGGCCACCAGGGACAGGTACCGGCCGTGGGTGCCGTCGTAGCCGGGCTCCTCGGAGACCGCGTCCTCCTCCGCCATCCGGCGCACGAGGTCGGGGATCCGGCGGAACCCGTCGGCCATCCGGTCGCGGACCTCCGGGGTGAGCCTCTCCCCGGAGAGGGCGACCGCCGCCTCCATGAACCGTGTGACGGTGGCCTCCGCACGCGCCGACCGGGGGGACTCCCCCGCACGGTGGGCGGCGAGGAGGTCCTCCATGAGGGGCGTCCCGCTGTCGTGGATGAAGTCCTGGAACGGCTCGGTGGCTATCGTCCGCGCCTCCGGCGCGGCGTAGGTCTCCCGGAGGTGGACGCGGACCGCGTCGCGGAACTCCTGGTCCGACACCAGGTCGGCCAGGGTGATCCAGGCCTCCAGCTGCGCGGCGGTGGGCTCCTCGGGCAGGACCGGACGCATCGCGCGCAACCGGTCGACGAACCCGTCGGGCACGTCGAGCCCCTCCGCGACGTCGTTCCAGAAGTCGTCGATGGTCCGCTCCCGCTCCTCGTCGGTCATCGTCACCAGCTGGTGCATCAGGTCGACCCGCTCAGCCTCTCCTCCCTCCCTGATCAGGGCCCTGAGCACCGCCCTCCTGGACCGGAGGGTGCGCTCCTGCCGCTCGACGACCTCCAGGTGGGTCACGAGCACGCCGTGCAGGGTCGTGTCACCGGAGAGGAGCCTCCGGATCTCCCTGAGGTCGGTGTCCAGCTCGCGCAGCGTGCGGACCAGTTCCAGCGCGGCGATGGCGTCGACGTCGTACATCCGGTGCCCCGCCTCGTTCAGGGCCGTGGGCCGGACGATCCCGGCCTCCGCGTAGTACCGGACGGCGCTGACGCTCAGGCCGCTGCGCCGTGCGGCGTCTCCGATGGTGTAGAGCTCTTCGTCGTTCATGGGGATCACTGTGGCGCCTCAAGCCACTTGAGACGCAAGCCCCCGTCCGGGGCGGCCCGGATTCCGGAGGGGCCGCGCAGTATCGTCGTGGGGCACCCCACGCCGAGGAGTACCCGTGATCGACCTGCGTTCCGACACCCTGACCAGCCCGACCCCCGCGATGCGTCGGGCCATGGCCGAGGCCGAGGTGGGTGACGACGTGTTCGGCGAGGACCCCACCGTGCGCGCGCTGGAGGAGGAGACCGCCGCCCTGCTGGGCCGGGAGGCGGCGCTGTACGTCCCCTCCGGGCACATGGCCAACCAGCTCGGCCTGTACGTGTCCACCCGCAGCGGCGAGGAGGTGTGGGCGCACGAGCACCACCACCTCATCGGCGACGAGCAGGGCGCCACGGTGGTGCTGGCCCGCGCGCTGCCGCGACTGTACTCGGGCGACCCGTTCCCCTCCCGGGAGCTGCTGGAGTCGTGGAGCGCGGGCGTCGGTGACGTGCACCGGGCCGACCCCGCCCTGGTGTGGCTGGAGAACACCTTCTCGGGTCAGGTGGTCCCCCTGGCCGAACAGCGCCGGGTGACGGACTTCGCGCACGCGCACGGGCTGCGGGCCCACCTGGACGGCGCCCGGCTGTGGAACGCCGCCGCCCATCTCGGGATCTCCCCCGCCGACGTGGCCGCGGGCTTCGACACGGTCTCGGTCTGCTTCTCCAAGGGTCTGGGTGCGCCGGTGGGCTCGGCGCTGGTCGGTGACGCCGACACGGTCCGGCGGGCCAGGCGCGGCCGTAAGCTCCTGGGCGCGGGCATGCGCCAGGCGGGGATCATCGCGGCGGGTGCCCTGCACGCGCTGCGCCACCACCGGGAGCGGCTGGTCGAGGACCACGCGCGCGCGGCCCGGCTGGCCGAGCTGCTGGCGGACCTGCCGGAGCTGACGGTGGACGCCCGGACCAACATGGTGCTGGTCACCACCCCCGAAGGCAGCGCCGGACGGTACCTGGAGGCCCTCGCCGCCGAGGGGGTCCGGGCGCTCGGCGGAGGGTCCCGGGTACGGCTGGTGCTGCGCCAGGAGATCACCGACAGCGACGTCGAGGAAGCGGCACAGGCGATCGTCCGCGCGGTCGCGACCGTCTGAGGTGAACCGACCGCAGGTCAGCGAGGTGGCGCGTCGGTAGACTTGGCCGATCGCGCGCGAACCCGGGGCGCCGACAGGTGTTGCGCATCACATCGCGTAGTAGCATCGGGCGTATGACATTGTCGTACTAGAGAGTGGTAGCACCGCAATGCCGGGAAGAATCCAGTCCATCGAACGCGCCGCCGCGATCCTCCGGCTCCTGGCCAGTGGCGCCCGCGGACTGAGCCTGGCGGAGGTCTCGCGATCCCTGGAACTGCCCAAGGGCACGGCTCTGGGCATCCTGCGCACCCTCCAGCACGTGGGCTTCGTGGAGCAGGACCCCGAGTCGGGCCGCTACCGCCTGGGCGGCGGGATGCTCAGCCTCGGCACCCGCTACCTGGACGGCAACGAACTCCGCACCCGCGCGCTGAACTGGGCCGACACCCTGGCATCGCGCAGCGGTGAGAGCGTGCGCATCGGCACCCTCCACAAGCACCAGGTCCTGGTGGTGCACCACGTCTTCCGCCCGGACTCCTCCCGACAGACCCTGGACGTGGGCACCCTGCTGCCGCTGCACGCGAGCGCCCTCGGCAAGGTCCTGATGGCCTTCGACCCCCTGGCCGTACCGGAGGAGGTCTCCGCCGTGGAGACCGACTCCCCGGTGGAACTCACCTCCTTCACCCGCCACACCGTGTCGTCGATGGCCGCGCTGGAGGCCCAGCTGTCGGAGATCCGCGACAACGTCTGGGGCTGGGAGGCCGAGGAGCTGGTGGACGGCGAGGTGTCCATCGCCGCACCCATCCGCGACCGGCGCGGGGTCACCGTCGGGGCGATCGGGGTGCGCGGCGCCGTCGAGCGCCTGCGCGGCGAGGACGGCAAACCCGACATGGAGCAGGTCTCCTACGTGCGCGACGCCGCCCGCGCCATCTCCCGTGAGTTGGGTGTCACACCCTACTGAGCCGGGGCTCACTCCCTGAGTTCCCCGCCCCGCGCGTCCTTCCCCGGCGCTCGGCCCCCGGTCAGCCGGGTCCCTTCACACGCCTTCCCATACCCCGCCGGGCAACGGCCGGACCAAAGGCGGTCACCGCTTCGCCCCACTTCGGGTCAGGCCCCGGAGTGGTGCTTTCCGTGTCCGTGTCCGTCCTGAGACAGTGTCCGCCCGACCGCGTGATCCACGCAACACGATTGCGTCACACGGCCTTGACATGGGAAGGAAAGACGGTTGAAACTAACGCCTATTCATACGTCAATGTCGTACATCGTTCGGTGAGCACCGCCGATCACACCGTTTCCCACCCCGTTCCAGAGCCGTCCACCTGAAGGCGAGCACCGATGAGTCAGCAGTACGTCGCCGCGATCGACCAGGGCACCACGTCGAGTCGCTGCATCCTCTTCGACCGGGACGGACGCATCGTCTCGGTCGACCAGAGAGAGCACCGGCAGATCTTCCCGAGACCGGGTTGGGTGGAGCACGACGCCCTGGAGATCTGGACCAACGTCGAGGCCGTGGTCCAGGAGTCGCTGCGCAAGAGCGACATCACGCCGGACCAGATCGCCGCCATCGGCATCACCAACCAGCGTGAGACCACCCTGATCTGGGACCGGGCGACCGGCGAGCCGGTCTACAACGCCATCGTCTGGCAGGACACCCGCACCGACGACATCGTGCGCGAGCTCGCCGCCGACGAGGGCCAGGACCGGTTCCGCCCCAAGTGCGGACTCCCGCTCGCCACCTACTTCTCCGGGCCCAAGATCCGCTGGCTGCTGGACAACGTGGACGGTGTCCGCGAGCGGGCCGAGCGCGGCGAACTGCTCTTCGGCACGATGGACACCTGGCTCATCTGGAAGCTGACCGGACGCCACGTCACGGACGTGACCAACGCCAGCCGCACCATGCTGATGAACCTGGCCACCCTGGACTGGGACACCGACGTCCTGGAGGCCATGCGGATCCCCGCCAGCCTGCTGCCCGAGATCCGGTCCTCCTCGGAGGTCTACGGCGAGTCCACCGGCTACCTCGCGGGCACCCCCGTGGCCTCGTCGCTGGGCGACCAGCACGCCGCGCTGTTCGGTCAGACCTGCTTCGACCCGGGCGACGTCAAGGGCACCTACGGCACCGGCACGTTCCTGGTGATGAACACCGGAACCGAGCCCGTGACCTCGAACAACGGCCTGCTCACCACGCTGGGCTACAAGATCGGCGACGCTCCCGCCGTCTACGCCCTCGAAGGTTCCATCGCGGTCACCGGCTCCCTGGTGCAGTGGCTCCGTGACAACCTGGGCCTGATCTCCTCCGCCCCGGAGATCGAGACGCTCGCGCGCACCGTGGACGACAACGGCGGCTGCTACGTCGTCCCGGCCTTCTC
This sequence comes from Nocardiopsis eucommiae, assembly GCF_965344335.1. Taxonomy (NCBI): domain Bacteria; kingdom Bacillati; phylum Actinomycetota; class Actinomycetes; order Streptosporangiales; family Nocardiopsidaceae; genus Nocardiopsis; species Nocardiopsis eucommiae. The sequence continues at coordinate 46,203 of NZ_CBDRIY010000039.1, read as the reverse complement.
CGGCCTGTTCGCCCCGCACTGGCGCAGCGACGCCCGGGGCGTGATCGCCGGTCTGACCGGCTACGTCAACAAGGGGCACATCGCCCGCGCGGTCCTGGAGGCCTCGGCCTGGCAGACCCGCGAGGTCGTCGACGCCATGAACGCCGACTCCCAGATCGACCTCACCACCCTGAAGGTCGACGGCGGCATGACCGCGGACAACCTGCTCATGCAGATCCTGTCCGACGTGCTCGACGCCGAGGTCGTGCGCCCGATGGTCGCGGAGACCACGTGTCTGGGCGCCGCCTACGCCGCCGGGCTCGCCGTGGGCTACTGGCCCGACATCGAGACCCTGCGCGCCAACTGGCACAAGGCCGCCGAGTGGAACCCGCGGATGGAGCCCGCGGTCCGTGAACGCGAGTACCACAACTGGAACAAGGCCGTGCGGCGCACCCTGGACTGGGTGGAACACGAGGACGCCAGGTAGCACCGGGCCGACGGGGGCGGGCCGGGCACACGGCCGCTCCCGGCCCGCGTGACGAACGCGCCCCCGCGGCTCCTCCCGGTGCCCCGGAGCGCGGACCCGGGGCACCGGGAGGTGTCCCGCTCATCCATCTCGGCAGCCCCGCACGGGGCGGAGGTCTCCATGGAAAACATGTCGGTGTACCTGGCGGAGTTCGTCGGTACGGCCATCCTGATCCTGCTCGGCGGCGGTGTCGTCGCCGGTGTCTCACTCGCCCGCTCCAAGGCCCTCGCCGCGGGCTGGATCGTGGTGACGTTCGGCTGGGGCATGGCGGTCGCCATGGCCGTCTACGTCGTCGGCACCGTCTCCGGCGCCCACATCAACCCCGCGGTCACGCTCGGCCTGGCCAGCATCGGTGAGTTCGGCTGGGCGCTGGTGCCCGGCTACATCGTGTCCCAGATGCTCGGCGCCATCGCCGGTGCCTGCCTGGTCTTCCTCGCGTACTTCGCGCACTGGAGGATCACCGACGACCCCGAGGCCAAACTGGGCGTCTTCAGCACCGCGCCCGGGGTGCGCAACCCGGTCGCCAACCTCACCACCGAGGTCATCGGTACCGCGATGCTGGTGCTGGGCATCCTCGGGATCGGCGGCAACGAGGGTTCGGTCACCAAGGGCGACGCCGACCTGTCCGCCCTGTTCGCGCACGGCCTGGCCCCGCTGCTGGTGGGTCTGCTGGTGTTCGCGATCGGCCTGTCGCTCGGTGGCCCGACCGGGTACGCCATCAACCCGGCCCGTGACCTGGGCCCCCGCATCGCGCACGCGCTGCTGCCCATCCCGGGCAAGGGCTCGTCCGACTGGGGGTACGCCTGGATCCCGGTGGTCGGTCCGCTCGTCGGCGGTGTGATCGGTGCCTGGATCTGGCACCTGACCGGCTTCGGAACCTGAACCGGAGGCGGGACCCGCGCTCGTTGGGGGCGCCCGGCGCGGCCGGGCGCCCTCCGGCGTTCGCGGGGTGTCTCACGTGCTCAGGTGGACCTCCTCCAGGTAGTCGAGGGTCTCCCCGGGCCGCAGCGCCACCAGTCTGAGGTGGTTGACCAGCTGCTGGTAGCGGGCGACCTCGTCGGGCTCCTCCAGGTAGATGCCGTCCGTGGCCGTCTCCAGGTAGACCACCGTGGGATCGATGGCGTGCGGGAACTCCAGGATCACGCAGGAGCCCCCGGCCCCGGGGTTGAGCTTGGCCGCCCGGGTCATCTGCACGGTTACGTTGGGCCGCTGGGCCATCTCCAGGATGTGTTTGACCTGGGATCGACGGACCTCGGGGTGGTCGTGCAGGCGCAGCAGGGCGCCCTCGTCGAAGATCGCGTACAGCTCGGGAGGGTCCTGGTCCTCCAGGATGCGTTGGCGGGTCATCCGGGCGTCGATGTCCCGGCGGATCTCCTGGGGGTTGGCCAGACACGCCTGGGCGGCGACCCTCATGTACTCCGGGACCTGGAGCAGGCCCGGGATCACGACGGGCTGCCAGGAGGTGATGCGCGTCGCCTCGGTCTCGAAGCCGACGAACCTGGCCGCGAGCACGTCGCGGTACCGGGACCACCAGCCGCGTTCGAGGGACTGGCGGCACAGGTCGAGGATCTCGTCGAACTCTCTGCCCCGGGGTACCTGGCAGGCGTCCAGGATCGCCCTGATCTCCGGGACGCTGGGCCGTTTCTTGACCCCGGACTCGATGTTGGAGTAGGTGGACTTGGACAGGCCGGCCGCCGCCGCGGCCTCTTCGCTGGTCTTGCGGGCGGCGAGCCGTACCCGCCGCAGTTCGGCGGAGAGCCGGCGCCGCCGGATCGTGGGTGAGTACCTAGTGGCCATGATGGGGTTCATCGTAGGACCGGAGATGCCTCCCAAGCTGGACAATCCGGGGAACTCGAAGTCCAGACATCCATCTTGATTGAGGAATCGGGATATCGACTTCTCCAACTCTGGATTCCAGCTTCCTGGGCGAGGAAACCGCTCCTGTCCCACCTTGGGGCGACATGCCCGGCACCCCTCCGCCCCCGGCGCCGCCCGTGCCGGGCGTCCACCCCGACACCCCTATCAGAGTTCGACAATGCCGAACCCCAGCGGACAACAAGCGACCACCCGATCCCCCAGAGTCACACCAGGCACATGCGACACGCCCACGGGCCCACACTTCCCCGACGGATCCCGGCAACCGTGACGCCGATCGACGGCATCGTTCGGCATTGTCGTATTATGCGTACGACACCCACCTGAAACGTGGAGCCCGTTCAGGTACGTGCGGTAACGCCCCCCTCCCCAACGGACGGAGCACCAGCCATGACCGCCAGCGCCCACCGCAGCGACGCCAGCACCCACCGAGGTCGTACGCGCGACGAACTCACACGGGGCACCTTCGACCTCCTCGTCATCGGCGGTGGGATCCTCGGCACCTCCGTCGCCTGGACCGCCACCCAGGCGGGCCTGCGCGTGGCCATGGTCGACGCGGGGGACTTCGCCGGGGCCACCTCCAGCGCCTCGTCCAAGCTCGTGCACGGCGGTCTGCGCTACCTCCAGACCGGCAACGTGCGCCTGGTCGCGGAGAACCACAAGGAACGGCGTTCGCTCGCCTCCGACGTGGCCCCGCACCTGGTCAACCACCGCCCCTTCCTCGTCCCCGTCTACTCCGGGGGACCGCACGGCGCCGCCAAGATGGGCGCGGGCGTCTTCCTCTACTCCGCGCTGTCCGCCTTCGGTGACGGCGTGGGCCGCCTGCTCTCCCCGCTCCAGGCCAAGCGCCTGGCGCCCGGTCTGCGCACCGAGGGGCTCAAGTCGGTGGCCGCCTACAGCGACCACCAGATGAACGACAGCCGCATGGCTGTGATGACCGTGCGCGCCGCCGTGGACGCCGGCGCCGTGGTGCTCAACCACGCCGAGGTCCGCGGGCTGCGGACCACGCGCGGCCGTGTCACCGGCGCGGACCTGCACGACCGCGTGGACGGCGACGACTTCGGCATCGACGCGCGGCTGGTCCTCAACGCCACCGGCCCCTGGGTCGACCACCTGCGTCGCATGGAGGACGCCGCCGCCTCGCCCAGCGTGCGCCTGTCCAAGGGCGCCCACCTGGTGCTGCGCACCCCGGATCCGTGGCGGGCCGCGCTCACCATCCCGGTGGACAAGTACCGGGTGTCGTTCGCGATCCCGTGGGAGGACCACCTGCTCCTGGGCACCACGGACGAGGCCTACGAGGGCGATCCCGCCGAGGTGGGCGTGGTCCCCTCCGACGTCGACCAGATCCTCGGCGAGGCGGCGCTGGGCATCGACTCCTCCTACCTCGACCGGGACCGCATGACCTACTCGTTCGCGGGTCTGCGCGTGCTGCCGGGAGGCCCCGGGGGCACCAGCTCCGCCAAGCGCGAGACCGTCGTCACCCAGGGGCGCGGCGGCATGCTCTCGGTGGCCGGGGGCAAGTGGACGACCTACCGGCACATCGGCCGGACCGTCCTGGAGGAGCTGCGCAGGGTGTCGGCGGTACCGCTGGCCGAGGACATGGCCGACCCGCTGCGAACCGTGCCGCTGCCCGGTCTGGCCAGCCCGGACGCGGTCGCCCAGCGCCTGATCATCGACCGGGACCCCGGCACCCGCCTGGACCCCCTGGTCGCCCGCCACCTGGCGTCGCACTACGGGAGCCTGGCCCTGGACATCGCCGGGCTGGTGCGCGACCAGCCCGAACTGGGCGAGCGCATCCACCCGGACGGCCCGGACGTGTGGGCGCAGGTGGTCTTCGCCCGCGACCGCGAGTGGGCGGTGACCGTCGACGACGCCCTGCGCCGCCGGACCACGGTCACCGTGCGGGGCCTGGACACCCCGGACGTCCGCGAGCGCACCCGCGCCGTCCTGGAGGCCTGAGCGCCCGCCGGAGGCCCTGAACCCCACGAGGAGGCCTCCGCGCGCACACCGGGAGCCCGGGACCGTCGGTGACGGTCCCGGGCTCCCTCACGTGCGGTTCCGGATCACCGCCGGACCACGGGTGGTCACACGGACCCCGGACATGCGAACGCCCCCGGAGTGATGGACTCACTCCGGGGGCGTTCAGCGACGTTCACGCCCGCGAGGGGCGACATCGCTACGTCTATGCGGTCTTAGATCGCGACGACGTTCTCGGCCTGCGGGCCGCGGGTGCCAGCGACGATCTCGAACTCCACGCGCTGGTTCTCCTCCAGGTTACGGAAGCCCGTGCCCTGGATGGCGCTGTAGTGAACGAAGGCGTCGGGGCCACCGTCGTCGGGGGAGATGAAGCCGAAGCCCTTCTCGCCGTTGAACCACTTCACAGTTCCCTGAGCCATGTTTTCTCCTTCAGCTCGGTGTACACGGACGCATACTCACACGCCCGAAAATTGCCGCGAGCCGACTCCATGAGAAACCGCCCGCCGGTCACAAACTCCGCGGGCAAGACACCAACTGCGAAATTCAACGACTAACAATCTCCAATGAACGTACCACAGCCTCGCCAGCTCGCGAGGGTTTTCGGTGTGGCAACCCGCACGGCCCGCCGAGGAATACCGACGGGCCGGGCGGGGAACGCGTGTGATCCCTGAGGTGGACACCGGAGTGTCACGAGAGCGTCACCCGGGGTTCACCAGCGCGTCGTTGACGCACCTCAGAACGGGTGGCGCCGTCACCGCCGCCGGGTCCAGGGCCGCACCGCCCGACACCGTGAAGGTGTGCGACTCGCCGGGCAGCAGCGTCACCAGAGCGCTGTCCGCGCTCGCTCCGGGGTCGAGTCGGTCGACGTTCAGGACCAGATCCCTCAGGAGCACGCGGGCGCGCACCGTCACCCGCAAATCGGAACCGTCCACCCGCGTTTCCGCCTCGAATTCCGGCTTTCGGTACTCCAGGTCGAGATCACGGGAGAAGAACCACCACGCCCGCTCCCCCGCCCCGTCGACGGTGAGCACCTCGCGGGCGGGGTCCCCCGGCTCCGCGACCCCGGCGGGCACCGGAACGCGCAGCGCCCCGCGCGGCGCCACCCGGACCTCGTGCGCGGAGGCGGCCACCGCCCGCCCGGTCCCGGTGTCCCGGCGGGCGAGGGTCACCTCGGTGACCCACTCCTCGTCGGTGTCGTTGCCCAGGACCACCGCCAGACCGGCGGCGGTGGGCTGGACGGTGGCCACCCGGTCCGCGTACACGCGCCGCAGCGCGTACCACAGGGGCTTGCGGCGCCCCGCGCCGTCCACCGCCGCCCACGACGTGACCGGCCAGCAGTCGTTGAGCTGCCACATCACCGTGCCGGTGCAGTACGGCCAGGTCGACCGGAAGTGCTCGATCCCCACCGTGAGGGCACGCGCCTGGTTGACCTGGGTGAGGTAGTGCCAGTCGTCGAACCCCCACTCGCGGTCGCCGAAGTGCGCGGCCAGCCCGCGGGCGAGCTTGCCGTTGCCGTCGTCGGCCTTCTGGTGGTGCAGCACCCCCGGTGAGGTCGGGGTGAGCGGGTCGTCCGTCACAGCGGACCGCAGGGTGGCGTGGGCGGGCGGCGCCTGGTACCCGAACTCGGCGGCGAACCGGGGCCGGTGGTCGCGGTAGACGGTGTAGTCCTCCTGGTTCCACACGTCCCAGAGGTGCATGGTGCCGTGCGCGGCGGCGTTGGGGTGGACCCCCTCGCCCTCGGAGTAGGGGCTACCCGGCCAGTAGGGGCGGGTGGGGTCGAGTTCGGCGACCACGCGCGGGAGCAGGTCCAGGTAGTACCCGGCGCCCCAGGCGCGGTCACCCAACCGGTCCTTCCACCCCCAGTCCTCGTGGCCCCAGATGTTCTCGTTGTTGCCGCACCACACCGCCAGGCTGGCGTGCGGGGACAGCCGTACGACCGCCTCGCGCGCCTCCGCCTCGACCTCGGAGGCCAGCGGCTCGTCCTCGGGGTAGGCCGCGCAGGCGAAGAGGAAGTCCTGCCAGACGAGGATCCCGCGCTCGGAGCAGAGTTCGTAGAAGACCTCGGACTCGTACGCGCCGCCACCCCACACCCGTAGCAGGTTGATCCCGGCGTCGCGGGCCTGGTCGATCCGTTCCCGGTACCGGTCCCGGCCGATCCGGCTGGGGAAGGCGTCGTCGGGGATCCAGTTGGCGCCCCGCACCAGGACGTCGCGGCCGTTGACCCGGACGGCGAAGCCCGCTCCCGCGCGGTCGGGTTCGCTGCGCACCGCCACGTTCCGGAACCCGATCCGCCGTTCCCATGTGTCGAGCCGGGGGGTGTCCGGCCCGGCTCCGGCGAGCTCCACCACCAGGTCGTGCAGGGGCTGGGCGCCGTGGCCCCGCGGCCACCAGAGCGCGGGTTCGGCCACCACGAGGTCCAGTACGACCTCCGTCTGCCCGGGGGCGAGGGTGACGGCCGCGGTGGCTCCCGCGACCGTCGCCGTGAGCGTGAGGGGAAGGTCCGTGCCGGGCCCGGTCCGTTCCACCTCCACGTGCGCGCTGACCCGGCCCAGCGAGCCGTCCTCGGAGACCGACACGAGGGGCCGCACCGTGGCCAGCCGTGCCGTGGACCACGCGTGCAGCCGGATCGGCCGCCAGACACCGGAGGTGACCACGGTCGGGCCCCAGTCCCACCCGAAGTTGCAGGCCATCTTCCGGATGTACTGGTAGGGCTCGTCATAGGCGCCGGGGAGGGGTCCCATGCGCTGCCGGTTGGCCTCCGCGTACCGGTAGGGGGAGGCGAACTCCACCTCCAGGGCGGGGGCCGGCCCGCCCTCGGCCAGCGCCCGGGTGACGTCGAAGCGGTACGAGCGGTGCATGTTGGCGGTCCGCCCGACCTCCCGGCCGCCCACCCGGAGCGCGGCGACGGTGTCCAGGCCCTCGCAGACCAGGTCCACGCGTTCGGCCGCGCCCACGGCGGGGAGGAGGCCCTCCAGGGTGCGCGTGTACCTCCAGTCGGTCCGGCCGATCCAGCCCAGCCGGTCCTCGTTGTCGTCGAGGTAGGGGTCCTCGATCAGGCCCCGGTCGAGCAGGTCCGTGTGGACACAGCCGGGCACGGTGGCCGGGATCTCTCCCAGCGCGGCGGCCGGGTCCGGCAGCACGCCCTCGTGTGGCACCGCCGTCAGGGTCCAGCCCTCGCCCAGGTCGAACCAGGAGGTCATACGCGCTCTCTCTCACTACTGCTCGGGTACTGCTCGGTACTCGTCACTGCCGGTACTGGTGGCCGGGGCGGGCCCTGTACTGACCCGGTGCGGACCCGCCCCGGGGTCAGCCCTGGTCGATGCCGACGAAGTGGTTCTCCTCGATCTCGACCAGCGGTGCGGAGTCGTCGCCCTCGGCGACGGTGGGCAGATCCACGTCCTCGGGCGGATTCGCGGCCAGCTCCGCGTCCACCTCGGCCCACGTGCGGTGCATCTGGGGAACGCACGAGAGCAGGTGGCGGCTGTAGGGGTGCAGGGGGTTCTCGAACACCCTGCGGGTGGGTCCCATCTCCGCGATCGCGCCCTTGCGCAGGATCACCGACCGGTCGCTGACGTAGTTGCCCAGGGACAGGTCGTGGGTGACGAACAGGATGCCCAGGCCGCGCTCCTTGAGATCGACGAGCAGGTTGAGCACGTCGATGCGTGTGGAGGCGTCCAGCATGCTGATGATCTCGTCCGCCACCAACAACCTGATGTCCAGCAGGAGTGCCCGCGCGATGAGCAACCTCTGCAACTGCCCTCCGCTGAGCTGGTGCGGGTACTTGTTCAGCACGTTGTCCGGATCGAGCCGGACCGTGCCGATCACGTCCAGCACCCTCTGTTTCCAGTCCGCGTCCGACATCCCGGGGAAGTAGGAGGAGCGGATCATCGCGAAGACGCGGTCGGCTTTGAAGATCGGGTTGAAGGAGCTGAACGGGTCCTGGAAGACGCCCTGCACCCTGCGGTAGTACTCCTTCCTGGCGGAGAACCCGCGAATGCGCGAGACGTCCTGACCGTCGAAGACGATGCTTCCGGCGCTCACCCCGGTCAGGCCCAGCACCATCTTGCCGATCGTGCTCTTGCCGCTGCCGCTCTCCCCGATCAGCGAGACCACCTTGCCGGGTTCCACGGTCAGACTGACGTCGCGCACCGCGCGCAGCCGCGCGCCGCCGAACGCGCCCACCCGGTACACCTTGTGCACGTGGCTCAGTTCCAGCACGGCACTACCTCCCCGTCTTCCAGCAGGCGGCCCAGTGGCCGGGGTCGATCTCCACCAACGGCGGAGTCTCGGAGCACTCCTCCGAGGCGAGGGGGCAACGGTCCTTGAACCGGCAGCCCGTGGGCGGCCTGAGCAGCCCGGGCGGGGTGCCGGGGATGCCCTCCAGCCGGGTGTCCTCGGTGGTCGTGCCGACCTCGGGCAGCGCCCCGATGAGCATCTTGGTGTAGGGGTGCCGAGGGTCGTTGATGATCGTGCTCGCCGGAGCCTTCTCGGCGATCCGGCCCGCGTACATGACCATGACCGTGTCCGCCATCTGGTAGACGAGCGAGATGTCGTGGGTCACGAAGATCATGCTCTTGACGTAGCCGCGGTCGCGGAACTCCACCATGGACTCGACCACCGAGCGCTGGGTGGACACGTCCAGGGCCGACGTCGCCTCGTCCGCGATGAGCAGGGACGGGTTGAGCAGGGTGGCCATGACCATGACCACGCGCTGCTTCATGCCGCCGGACAGCTCGATGGGGAACCGCTGGAGCACGTCGGGGTCGAGGCCCACGAGCTCCAGGCGGCGGTTCAGCTCCTCCGCGACCGTCGCCGGGCGGACGCCGCGTGCGCGCAGCAGCTCGTTGATCATCCGACCGATCCTGCGGGTCGGGTTGAGCGCGCTCATCGCGTACTGCGGGATGAGCGAGATCTCGTGGTACCGGAACGGGTTCATCGCGCGGTCGTCCGCGACCGGCACGTCCCGCCCGTCGAGCTCGATCGTGCCGTCCACGTGCCGCATCCGGCCGTCCAGCCGGATCAGGCTCTTGCCGAGGGTGGTCTTGCCGCAGCCGGACTCCCCGGCCAGGCCCATGATCTCCCCGTCAGCGAGGTCGAAGCTCACCCCGTCGAGGGCGTGGACGTCCCCGCGCAGGGTCTGGTAGTGGACCTTCAGGTCCTGGACGCGCAGGGTCATCACAGCTCCCGCAGCTTGGGGTTGAAGACCTCGTCCAACCCGACGTTGAGGATGTACATCGAACCGACGAGCAGGGTGATCCCCGCGCCGGGCGGGACGAACCACCACCACATGCCGAGCTGGAGGGCGCTCCACTGGACCGAACTCTCCAGCATGAGCCCCAGCGAGACGCCACCGGTGGGCCCCAGACCGATGAAGTCGAGCCCGGCCGCGATGAGCACGGCCCCGCCGAAGAGCAGGATGAACGACATGACCAGGTAGGAGCTCATGTTGGGGGCGATCTCGGTGGTGATGATCTTCCAGGTCCGGCGCCCGCTGAGCCGGGCCAGATCCACGTAGTCGCGGGTGGCCAGGGACAGGGCCTGTGAGCGGACCGCCCGGGCAGCCCAGGGCCAGGACGTCAGACCGATGAACAGGGCCTGTACGACCAGGCCTCGGACGTCCAGGTACGCGACGGCGACGATGAGCACGACGAGCGCCGGCAGCACCAGCACCACGTTGGTGAGCACGTTGAGGATCTCGTCGACGATGCCGCCCTTGTACCCGGCGACGAAACCGATCGCCGTGCCGAGGACGAAGGCGATGCCGCCGCCGAGGAGTCCGGTGACGAACGTGGAGCGCAGGCCGTGGACGAACTGCGCCCAGATGTCCTGGCCGAACGAGGTGGTGCCCATCCAGTACTCGGAGTTGGGGGGCTGGTTCTGCGGGCCGATGTAGACGTTGGGTCCCTCGCTGACGAAGAGCGGGCCGATGAGGCCGAGCAGCAGGAGGGCGAGGACGATGCTCGATCCGATGAGCAGCTTGGGGTTGCGGCGGGCGAAGTGCAGGGTCTCGGAGACCTTGCGCTCGGCTGCTGGTTCGGGCGCGGTAGCGGAGTCGGCCGCTCCGGGAGCCCCGGGGATCGCGCTCATGACGCGCCTCCTGTCATCTGCACGCGGGTGCGCGGGTCGACCAGGACGTAGATGATGTCGATGATGAAGTTGGCGATCAGCACACCGACGACCACGAACAGGAAGATTCCTTGCAGGAGGAACAGGTCGTTGTTGTTCAGTGAGCGCAGGATCAGGGTGCCCAGGCCCGGATAGGTGAACACGATCTCGGTGAGCAGCGCTCCGGCGATGATGGTGCCCAGCTGGACCGCCAGCCCGGTGATCTGCGGCAGCATCGCGTTGCGGAACGCGTAGCGGCGGATCAGTCGGCGGGGCGCGCCCAGGGCCTGGAGGTAGTTGGAGTACTCCGCCTCCAGTTCGTAGATGATCAGGTTGCGCATGCCGATCGCCCAGCCGCCCAGACCCACGACGAACATGGACAGGAACGGCAGGAACCAGTGGCTGACCAGGTTCACGAAGAACGGCCACGACCATGAGGGAGTGAGCGCGAAGCCGTATCCGCCGGCGGTCGGGAAGAAGCCGCCCACGACACCCAGTGCCCAGAGCAGCAGCAGGGCCATCCACATGTACGGCGTGGCGGTCAGGATGTAGCCGACCGGCAGCAGGGTGTTGTCGAGGACCTTGCCGCGCGCCGCGAAGGCGCCGAAGTGGTTCCCGACGATCCAGCTCAGCACGATGGCGGGGATCAACAATCCCAGGGTGTAGGGGATGTGACGCAGGATGATGTCGGTGACCGGCTCGGGGTAGAGCCACACACTGACGCCCAGGTCACCCCGGAAGAGCCCTGACCAGAAGGCGAAGTACTGCTGGTGGAGCGGGGTGTCGAGACCGAAGACCTCGTTGTAGTAGGTGGTCATTCGCTCCAGGGCCTCCGGGTCGGAGATCGACGCCCTGTTGAGCATGCTGCGTACGGGGTCACCCGGCATGAACCGCGGGATCATCCAGTTGATGGTGACCGCGATCACGAAGGTGAGGCCGTAGAAGCCCAGCTTGCGACCCATGTAACGCCACACGGGTGTCCTCCAAGGATGGAGCGCGGGGGTGGAGCGCTCCCGTGGCGGGAGCGCTCCACCGGTGCGCTATTCGGCCAGTTCGATCTCGGCGAGGGTGTGGATGGCGCCGATCTCGAACCATCCGTCCCACATGGCGGCATAGCCGTGGTAGCCCTGCTCGCTGGGCCAGTTGGTCCAGACGGAGTTGTTCTGCTGTGACCAGAGGCCGTTGTACCAGAGCGGGATCGCGGGGAGTTCGTCCAGCTGGATCTCCTGGATCCGCGAGGAGACCTCGGCGGCGCCTTCGGTGTCGTCGGCGGGAACAGCGGCGAGCTCCTGGACCAGGGACCAGACCTCCTCGTTCTCGTAGCGCCCGAAGTTGACGGTCGTCTGCTGCTCACGCAGCGGGAGCTGGAAGAGGTAGTCGTAGTAGGTCCATGGCGTGTTGCTCAGCTGCCGCTCGTTGTTGACCACCATGTCGAAGTCGCCTTCGTTGCGGTTGTTGACGAGCAGGTCGAAGTCCGGGTACGCGGCTTCGACGTTGATGCCCACCTCCTGGGCGTTGGCGGCGATGACGCTGGCCGACTCCATCCAGTCGGTCCAGCCCGAGGGGACCTCCAGGGTGAGGGAGATCGGTTCGCCGTCGGGGGTTTCGACGAAACCGTCGCCGTCCTCGTCCAGGTATCCGGCTTCTTCGAGGAGGGCCACCGCCTCGTCGGGGTTGTAGGTGTAGCCCTTCTCATCCACCAGGTCGTGGTCGATGTACTCGTCCCACTGCGGCAGCAGGCCGGTCGGGTTGGCCCCCTCCACCAGGTTGGAGTAGGGGCCCTCGATGATCTGGTCCATGTTGATGGAGTGCGCCAGGGCCCTGCGGAACTCGACGTCGCCCAGCGCCTCGTGCTCGTGGTTGAGCACCAGCCACGCCGTGTTCGCGGACTGCATGTAGGGCGGGCCGTCGTAGTAGCTGGTGATGTTCTCGCCGTCGATGACCTGGTCGATCCCGGGCAGGAAGTTGTTCGACATGTCGACGTCCCCGCTGCGCACCAGGTTCATCGACGCCTCGTTGGACTCGACGACGATGTCGACGATGTACGTCGGCTTCATCTCCAGCCCGAGGACCTCGGTGCCCCACCAGTCGTCGTTGCGCTTCCACACCATCCGGTCGTCGCCGTGCGTCTCGTAGGTGTAGGCACCGCTGCCCACCGGATCGCTGTTGGGGTTGTCGGTGATCTCTTCCTGGCTCTTGTCGGCCCAGATGTGGTCCGGGACGATGACGTGGCTGTAGGCCCAGTTCATCCACTGCTGAGGCCGACTGTCCGAGAAGCTGACCGTGACCTCCAGTTCACCGGTGGCCTCGACGCTCTCCACGTAGTCCCAGACGTGGCTGTAGGAGACGTCCATCTGGCCGATCTCCAGGGTGGTGACCACGTCCTGGGCGACGATCGGCTCCCCGTCGGACCAGGTCATCCCGTCGCGGAGGGTGATGACGTGGGTCTCCTGGTCCGGCCACTCGTCGCTTTCCGCGAGCCAGGGGACGTACTCGCCCTCCTCCGCGTCGTAGTGGAAGAGCGGCTCGTAGGCCAGCCCGACGGTGCCGATGGTGTACGACCCCCGCATGATCGGGTTCCAGTTGACCGGTGGACCCCACAGGGTGCCCACGGTGTACAACGTCTCGTTCCGGGGGTAGCCCCCGGAGTCGCCCCCTGCGCCCTCGCCCGAGCACGCGCTGGCGACCAGCACCAGCGCCGCCAGAGCGGCGGGAAGCCTCAGAGATCTCATCTCGACTCCTCCTTCCACCCGGTCGGCCCTTCGTATGGGGGGAAGCCGATCCTGTCGCGGAGGGCTGGGAGCGCTCCCAATAGAGGGAGCGAAGGACCGTTGCTGAACCGGGTAAGTGACGTTAACAACAACATGGACCGGCGAACCCCGTCAATCCCCGACACTTCGGTGTTATCCGCTTGTAACAGCGGATTCGGGCTCTCCCACCAGCGGGCCCGTGCTCCCGCGAGGGTGCAGCTCCCCCACCGGGGACTCCTCGCTCTCCACCCGCTCGCCGTCCAGGACCCGGCCGAGCATCCCGGCGACCTGGCGACCGTGACCCACCACGTCCCGGCTGATCGCGGTCAGTGAGGGACGCACCAGACGGCAGAGCGCCGAGTCGTCCCACGCCACGATCGACAGCTGACCCGGCACGTCCACACCCATCTCGGCGGCCACCCCGAGCCCGGCCACCGCCATCAGGTCGTTGTCGTAGACCAGGGCGGTGGGCCGGTCCGCGGAGGCCAGGAGGCGCCGCGTGGTCCGGGTCCCCGCCTCCCCCGTGTAGTCCGCGTTCACCGAGTACGCCGAGGCCAGCCCGGCCCCGGCTGCGGCCTCCTGGAAGGCCGCGCCGCGCACCCGGGTGTGCAGGAACACCTCCGGGCCGGCGATCCGGGCGACGCGCCGGTGCCCCAGGGCCGCGAGGTAGTGGACCACCTCGCGGACCGAGGCGCCGTCGTCGCTGTACACGCAGGGCAGCCCGCCCACGCCGTCCGGCCCGCCGAGGACCACGGCGGGCAGGCCCAGGGAACGCACCGCCTCCGGGCGGGGGTCGTCCGCGCGCAGGTCGACCATGACCACGCCGTCCACCCGGCGCTCCGAGGCCCAGCGCCGGTACACGTCCAGTTCCGCCCCGGCGTCGTCGGTGACCTGGAGCAGGAGGTCCACCCCGGCCGAGGCCAGCTCCGTCTCGACGCCCGAGACCAGTTGCATGAAGAACGGTTCGATGCCGAGCGAGCGGGCGGGCCGGTCCACCACCAGTCCGACGGCGCCGACCCGGCCACCCGGGGCCAGTGCCCGGGCCGCCTTGCTGGGCGCCCACCCCAGGTCGTGGGCGATGTCCAGGATGCGCCTCCGGGTCTCCTCCGAGACTCCGGGGCGTCCGTTGAGCGCGTACGAGACCGCCCCCTTGGACACCCCCGCCGCGCGGGCGATGTCCATGATCGTCGGTCTCCGCATCAGAGCACCCACAGTGCCTCCCTCACGTCCTCTCTCCTCCCGACCCCGGTCGTTGACCGGGGGTGCCGAGCACCGGGTTCGCTGAACCGGTTAAGCGATCGACACGGGATTGTACCCACCGGGGTACCGGGCACCCCAGGAGTTTTCGGAGCCGCGGCGCGGGTGCGCGGCCCGGGGCGGGACGTGCGGGAGCGGGAAGGCCGGGGCCGCGGCTACCTCTGGCAGCCGGGGCACCAGTACAGGGTGCGCCCGGACAGCTCGGTGGCGGAGACCGGCGACGCGCACACGCGGCAGGGGTCCCCGGTCCGGTAGCAGACGTAGAGCGTGTCGGGCCGGGGCACCGGGAGCGCCTCGGGGTCGGGCCGGTCCTCCGGCCGCGTGGTGATGATGTACCCGTCCCGGACGCCGTCCCGCAGGAGCGCGGCGAGGTCGGCCCACAGGGCCTCCCACCGCTCCCTGGTGAGCTCACGACCGGGGGTGAGGGGGTCGAGCCCCGCGCGGAAGAGGGACTCGGCCCGGTAGATGTTGCCGATGCCCGCGATGACGTCCTGGCGCATGAGGAGCACCGCGAGGCTGCTGCGGGACCGGCTCACCACGCGCCAGGCCCGTTCGGGGTCGGCGTCGGGGCGCAGCGGGTCCGGACCGAGCCGGTCCTGGACGGCGTGCTTCTCCTCCACCGTGATGACCTCACACGCCGAGGCGCCGCGCAGGTCCGCCCAGCCCGAGGAGTTGACCAGGCGCGCGCGGACGGCGCCCACCGGCTCCGGCGGGACCACGTGGCCGTCCGGATCGCGCCGCAGGTCGAGGCGGGCGGTTCCCTCGGCGCGGGGCGCGCCCAGGTGGCGCTCGCCGTCGGCGTCGCCGAAGGACCAGGCACCGTAGAGGCCCAGGTGGACACGGAGCCACTCTCCGGAGTCGAAGCCCAGGAACAGGTGCTTTCCGTGCGCCTCGCTCTCGGTGAGGACCCGGCCGTCGATCCGCGCCGCGCCCTCGACGAAGCGCCCCTGGGGGCTGCTGGCCCTCACCGTCCCACCGCCGAAGGCCTTCTCGAAGTGTGCGGCCAGCCGGTGCAGCGTGTGACCCTCAGGCACCCGTGTCCCCTTCTGTGAGCATGTGTCCTTCGCTCCAGGATAGGGCGCGGGCCCGCGCCCCCGACCGGGGCGGCGGCATCAGCAGGCGGACAGGATCTCCTCCACCAGCGTCCGGGGGTCGGTCAGGCAGCGCCAGGCGGGCACCACCACCACGAGGTCGTCCGTGGCCCCGTTGAGCGCGTTCCCCCGGGCGAGCAGGCGGCGCAGGGCGGGGCCGTCGGGCTCTCCGTCGAGCAGCAGGAGCACGCGCCGGGCGCCGTAGCCGACCACGAGGTCGGCCGTCCACCCGTCGACACGGCGGTCCACCTCCACGCCGGTCCCGGCCGTGCGCAGGGCGTCGACCAGGGCGAGGCGGGCCGGGGTGGCGGCGGGCCCGGGGCCTCCTCCGAGGAGGTCGCCGAGCGGGCCGTCCCCGCCGGACCAGTGGTCCCGGTCGCCCACCACCACGAGGCGTTCGCGGGTCCGGGTGAGCAGCGACGACCACAGGTGGGTCATCGTGCGCACCCGCCGCTCCGCGATGGCCGGGGCGTCCGCGGCGAGCATCGGGGAGAGCACGGTGACGTCGGCGCGGGCGGCGTCGGAGTCCAGCAGGTCGGCCCCGCCCACCCGGACCCGGCGGCGCAGGTGGCGTTGGCGCAGCAGCCTGCGGAGCAGTGCCACCTGTGGTTGCAGCGGGGCCACCACCGCGAGGTCCGTGGCCTCGGGCAGCTCCCGGTCGAGCTCGGCCACCACCACGGCCACCCGGTAGGCCTCCTCCCGGTTGACGTAGGAGGAACCGGGCGCCGCCTCGCACTCCCCCGCGACGTCGCGCCACTCGAAGGCGGGGCCCGACCCGCCCCGGGGCGGCCCCGCCACCACGAGCCGCCCGCCGTAGCAGTGCCGGGAGGCGGACGCGGCCAGGTCCTCGGGGGCGCCGTCGTGTTCGTCCAGCCAGAGCGTCGTCGGAGTCGCCGCGCGCACCGCCCGCAGCGCCGAGCCCGCTCCGTGCCGGAGCGCGCGATCGTCCAGCTGGTCCGCGACCAGCCCGGCCGTCGCCAGGGCCCGCCGCTCCTCCTCCGGCTCCAGCACGCTGGCCGGGCCCGGGTGGGCCGGGTCCCCCGCGACGACCGCGCGACCGGCCCGGTAGAGCACCGGCAGGAGTTCGCTGACCCTGGTCCGCTCCGCTCCCACCACGACCACCAGGTCGAACATCCCGGCCTCCGGGGGCAGGGCACGGGCCTGGTCGGTGCGGCAGGCCCACACGGGCAGGGTGTCGAGAAGGTGGGCGGCCGGGCCGGGCCAGCTCCCGTCGTGGTTCCAGTTGAGTGCCTCCACACGGTTCTCGATGGAGGTGCGGCCACGCCGGAGGCGGGAACCGGTGACGGCGGACAGACAGGCGGCGCTGGCCCGGCGGTGCCGGGCCCAGGCGTCGGCCAGCTCCTCGCTGAGTTCGTCCAGGGGCGCGCAGCGGGTTCGGCGGTCCACGGCCTCGCGCCACCGGCTCTCCAGCCGGGCCACGGCGCGGAGCTGGTCGAGCCCCTCGGGGTCGGTGGCCACACCGAGTTCGCGGCGGACGGCGGCACGGTGGTGGAAGCCGCCCAGACCGCGACCGGCCGCGCGTTCGGCCCGGTGCAGCCAGTACTCGGGGCCGCCGTGTCGGGGGGTGAAGAGGGTGTCGGGGGCCCAGCCCCGGGCGACGCTGCGACCGCGCTCCTCGGCCAGGCGGGCCAGGACGTGACCGTCCGCGGCCAGCGTGTCCATGGTCGCCCAGACCCGGCGGACGCGGTTCCACGAGGCGACCAGGTCGTCCCGGTGGCTGGCGCCCTCCTCCCCCGCGGGCTGCGGCCCTGCGGCGGGTGCCGGCTGTGCGTGGCGGGCGAGCAGGCGGGTGAGCTGGCGCTGTTCTGCGGTGCGTTCACCGGTGCCGCCGACGCGGACCACCGGATGCGCGGGGGCGGTGTCGGCGCGGGTCAGGACGGCGTCGAGGTCGGCCTCGGTCCGACCGCACACCAGGACCCGCTGGCCGCAGGCGACGGCGGTGCGCACCAGAGCGTCGACCAGGTCGTGGACGCCGCTGCCGGGAGGGGCGGCCACGGCGGTGAGCTGTTCGCGCATGGCGGCGCTCAGGACCGCGTACTGGGACTGGCTGAGGTCGGTGGCCGAGACCGGGACCGGCGGGGGGTTGTGGTCACGGTCCCGTGGATCCCGGCGGTGGGCGCGGGGGCCGTGGAGCGTCTCGGGAACCGCTCGGGCCCCGGCGGGGTCCGTGGCCCGGGCGGTGGGGGCCGCGTGGGCGGCGCTGCCGAGCAGGGACTCCAGCGCGGTGCCGACGATGGCGCCCGGGTCGAGTCCGTGGTGGTCGGTGGGGTCGAGGTCCGCGAGCACCCCCTCCACCCCCTCGGAGACCCCTTCGGACGCCTCTCCGTCGCCCGTCGCCGAGGGGCCGGCACGGAAGAGCACGGCCGTGTTGTGCGCTCCCGAGACAAGCGGATGGGGCCTGCCCCGGGTGCCGAGCGGGGCGATGTCGTCGACCCGTTCGATCTCCAGCCGGGTGAGCAGGGTGCGCACCTTGGTGGCGAGGTCCGCGACGGCGGCGGGCCGGTGGGCGGGATCGGGGGCCCCGGAACGGAGACGGGCGCGCAGCTCGAAGAGGTCCTCGGGGTCGGTGACGCCGAGCCGGGCGAGGAGGGCGGTGTTGACGTCGGGCCTGCCCACGGCGCGCACCAGCGGACCCGGGCCGTTGCCCGGGAGGCCGGTCGGACCCACCGCCCGGGGTTCGTCCACGGCCCGGACGTCCACGGTGAGCAGGGGCAGGGCCACACGGTCGGCGCCCTCCCCGAGGATCACCAGGGGGTAGCCGTAGCGCAGCGCCTGACCGTGCCGCACGGCGAGGCGGGTCACCCGGGCGCTCTCGGGGTGTGCGGGCAACGTGTCCCTGGCTCCGCTGAACAGCAGTTCCGGGCCGGCGGGCAGGCAGGCGCAGGTGTCGGTGTCCAGACGCTCGGCGCGCACTACGTGGGTGAGCACCGACTCGCGGCGCAGGCAGGCCCGCAGGTAGGCCAGGAAGGAGCGGATCCCGCCCCGGTCCACCGGCGCCTTCCAGCGCACCGACCCCGCACCGGATCCCGCGGCCCTCCGCTCGCGGACCGTGACCCGTCCGTCCGTGGTCGGGTAGGACCCGAGACCGCCGATCTGCTCGTCGTCCCGTAGTGACCTCACGACGCCCTCCTGACCACCCGACCACACGTGATCAGATGACTACCCCCAGCTATCGTGGCCATTGTGGTGCATTTTCCGCGCCCCCACCCGGCGAACGCCGGAACCGGTGGCGCTTTCCCCGGGCCCCGCTCCGGCACGGCTCAGCGGGACGTCCGGCCCTCGCGGACACGCAGCGCGATCCACAGTTCGGTGCGGTGGTCGGGGTCGTCCAGGTCGCCGGGGAGCAGTTCCCGGATGCGCCGCATCCGGTAGCGCAGGGTGTGCCGGTGCACTCCCAGCTGTTCGGCGGCGGTGTCCCAGCGCCCGGAGGCGGCCAGGTAGGCGCGCAGCGAGGCGAGGAGTTCGGGCGCGGCCCGCTGCTCGTCGATCGGGGCCAGCAGCTCGTCGGCCAGCCGGGCCCCGGCGGAGGTGTCCAGCAGACCGAGCAGTCCGCCCGGGAGCTGGTCGAAGTGCTGGAGCTCGCGTCCCTCCTCCTCGGCGGCGGTCAGTGCCCGCTCGGCCTGGGAGCGGGCGGCGGCCAGGTCCGGGTAGTCGACCGGGGCGCTCACCCCGACCGGCCCGGTCAGGACCTCGCCGAACACGGCCGCCTCGGTGCCCGCGGCGGCCAGCACGGCCGTGCGGCCCTCGTGCTCGGCCACGAGGAGGCCCTCAGGGCGGGGTCCGCCCGGTACGGCCGTCCCGACGGCCACCACCACGGGTGCGGCGGGCAGGACCGACCGCAGGTCGGCGGCGCCCGGGTGGGCGGGGTCGAGGGCTCCGCCGAGCAGGGCCGTGAGCACGCCCGCCCCGGTGCCCGCCCCGGGCGTGGGGCGTTCGAGTTCGAGGGAGAGCAGGGAGACCGCCGCGTTGACCAGGGTGCGGTCGTCGGAACCGGACACCCGGACCCCGCCGACGGCCAGGAACCCCCGCGCCCGGCCGCTCGTGGCCAGGGGCTGCACGGAGACGCGGTCGCCCTCCGAGGCCACCGAGACGCTGGCCCGGGGCCCCGCTCCGCGCAGCCGGGCGAGCTCGTCGGCCAGGCCGGGGGCGCGGGCGGCGGCCGACGCCGGAGCCGCGTGCCGGACCGCTCCGTCCGGGGACAGCAGCAGCACCCAGCCGCCGAGTTCGCGGGCGAGCCGCTCCACCACGGCGGGGGCGCCGGTCAGCGCGGCCCGGGTGAGTGCGCGCTGGGCGGCGAAGGCACGGTTGAGTCCCTCGTACTCCTCCTGGGCGAGCAGCCGGGAGACCTCCTTGCCGACCGCCATGAACGGGGTCAGGCGGTGGACCTCCAGCAGGGCCACCCCGAACTCCTCGGCGGCGGCGACGAGCTCCTCGGGGGTGTGGTCGAAGTTGACGGCGGCGCCGAACCCGATCCCCGCGATGTCGCGTTCGGCCAGGCGGCGCACGTAGTCGCGCAGGTCGGGGAACCGGTCCACCCACCGCACTCCGGTGGTGAGCACGAGCTCTCCTCCGGCGAGGTAGGGGGTGGGGTCGGCCAGCTCGCTGACCGCGACCCACTCCACCTGGCGGTGCGTGCGGTCCTGGCCGGTGAGCAGGCGCAGGCGCAGGCTCGGCGTGCGCAACAGCGCCCCCAGTGTCGGCGGCATCCGGTCTCCCCCCGTAGCTCTCCCGCAGGCGGCCCCGTCCCTGACGCAATGGCACAGGACGCTCACCTGATTATCCACTGTGTCCATGGGTGTCCGGTTCGACGCGATCTAGTGTCGTGCTCGTCCGCACCGTCGCACCGCACAAGGAGGCAGCCGCATGGAACCGACCGAGGTCGCCCAGTCCCGCAGGATCGTCACCGAGATCCCCGGCCCCCGGTCCCGCGAGATCCAGAAGCGCCGTTCGGCCGCCGTCGCCCAGGGCGTGGGCAGCGTCCTGCCCGTGTACGTGGAGCGCGCGGGCGGCGGCATCGTCGAGGACGTCGACGGCAACGCGCTGATCGACTTCGGCTCCGGGATCGCGGTGACCAACGTCGGCAACGCCGACGCGCGCGTGGTCGCGCGCGCCGCCGAGCAGCTCGGCCGCTTCACCCACACCTGTTTCATGGTCAACCCGTACGAGGCCTACGTGGAGGTCTGCGAGGCGCTCAACCGGGTCACCCCGGGCGACCACGAGAAGCGGTCCCTCCTGCTGAACTCGGGCGCGGAGGCCGTGGAGAACGCGGTCAAGATCGCCCGCAGCGCCACCGGACGGCAGGCCGTCGTGGTGTTCGACCACGCCTACCACGGCCGCACCAACCTCACCATGGGCCTGACCGCGAAGAACATGCCGTACAAGCAGGGCTTCGGACCGTTCGCGGGAGAGATCCACCGCGTGCCGATGGCCTACGCCTACCGCTGGCCGACCGGTCCGGAGAACTGCGGCCCCGAGGCGGCGGCCGCCGCGATCGACCAGATCGTCAAGCAGGTCGGCGCCGAGAACGTGGCCGCGATGGTCATCGAGCCCATCCAGGGCGAGGGGGGCTTCATCGAGCCCGCCCCCGGGTTCCTGCCCGCGATGGTCGAGTTCTGCCGCGCCAACGGGATCGTGTTCGTCGCCGACGAGGTGCAGACCGGCTTCGCGCGCACCGGCGACATGTTCGCCTGTGACCACGAGGGGATCGTCCCGGACCTGATCGCCACGGCCAAGGGCATCGCGGGCGGTCTGCCGCTGGCGGCGGTGACCGGCCGCGCCGAGCTCATGGACGCCGTGCACGGCGGCGGTCTGGGCGGCACCTACGGCGGCAACCCGGCGGCGTGTGCCGCCGCCCTGGCCTCGCTGGAGGTCATCGAGACGGAGGACCTCACCGGCCGCGCCCGCGAGGTCGGCGCGCTCATGCTGGACCGCCTGCACAGCCTCGCGGACCGTTTCGACGTCGTGGGGGACGTGCGCGGCCGGGGCGCGATGGTCGCCATCGAGCTGGTCAAGGACGGCAAGGAGCCCGCCCCCGAGGCGGTGGCCCAGGTGCTGGCGCACTGCCACTCCCGGGGTCTGGTCCTGCTCAGCGCGGGCACCTACGGCAACGTGATCCGGATGCTGCCGCCGCTGGTCATCGGGGACGACCTGCTCCGCGAGGGCCTGGACATCCTGGAGGAGGCCCTGGCCGGGCTGTAGGAGGTCGACGGGAGCGGCTCGCGCCGCACCGGCGGTCAGGGGGTGTCCCGCACCCAGGCCACCCCCTCCGGAAGGGGGTGGCCCTCCTCGCGCATCGACAGGAGGAGGGCCAGGAAGGCCTCGGCCGCCGGTGCCATGCGCCGCTCCCCGTGGACGATCACGTCGACCCGCCGTTCGACGGCGGGCCCACCGAGCGGTCGGCAGGCGTGGTCGGCGAAGCTCATGAGGATCCGGGACAGCGCGGGGAGCGCCGCGACCCCGAGGCCCGCGGAGAGCAGGCCTCCGATGGTGGAGATGTTGCCCGCCTCGATGGTGCGCGCCGGTCGGAGCCCCGCGCTCCGGAAGGCCGCGTCCGTGACGGGGCGGACGCTGGAGTCCCCTCCGGTCACGATGAACGGTTCCGTGGCCAGGTCGGCCCAGGTGAGCTCGGAGTTGCGCGCGAGCGGGTGCCGGGACGGCACCACCGCGAGGAACCGGTCCCGGAACAGCGGCCGGGCCCGCAGTCCCTCCTGGGGTCCCGGGGCCGCCACCAGCGCCATGTCGCACTCCCCCGCCCGCAGACGCTCGATCGCGCTGCCCGCCATGCCGTCCAGGACGTGGACGTCGATCTCGGGCGCGGTCTCCCGAAACCGAGCGATCACGGCCGGGAGCAGTGCGGCGGCGAGTGAGGGCAGGGTCGCCACGACGACCGTGCCCCGGGTCCCCCGCAGGAAGCGTTCGAGCCCGTTCATCTCCGCGCGGTGCGCCGCGATCAGGCGCTCGGCCACGGCGAGGAGTGCGGTGCCCTCCGCAGTGCACCGCACGTGCCGCGTCGTGCGTTCGAGCAGGCGGACGCCGAGGTTCCGCTCCATCGTCATCACGGTCCGGCTCAGCGAGGACTGTGCGACGTGCAGCGTGTCGGCGGCGGCGGTGAAACTCCCGTGCCGGGCGACGGTCGCGAAGACGGACAACTCCCGCAGCGTCAGATCCATGCTTCGAGAGCATAGCTTCTTGCTTTATTCATGCTGGACACTCAAGGAATCTTCAGGGAAACATGAGCGCGAGTGCTGTAGGTCACTCTCGTCCCCTCCGAGGAGCGCTCCTGATGTTGACCGTCATGGGATTCGCCACGATCACGGTCGTGCTCGTGCTTCTGCTGTCCAACCGCGTGGGCGCGGTCGTGGCCCTGGCGGGTGTGCCCGTCGCCGCCGCCCTCCTGATGGGGTTCGGCCCGGGTGAGGTCGGCGCGTTCGTGACCTCGGGCATCACCGGGGTGGCCACCACCACCGCCATGTTCGTCTTCGCGATCCTGTACTTCGGGGTGATGCGCGACGCCGGGCTCTTCGACCCCGTCGTGCGACGCGTCCTGCGGTTCGCCGGTGACAACCCCGTGACCATCGCGGTGGCCACGGTGGTCCTGGCGATGGTGGCCCACCTCGACGGCGCGGGCGCGACCACGTTCCTCATCACGATCCCGGCGATGCTCCCGCTCTACGACGCGCTCGGGATGCGCCGGGTGGTGCTCGCCGCGCTCACCGGCCTCGGCGCGGGCATCATGAACATCGTCCCCTGGGGCGGCCCCACCGCCCGAGCGGCCACGGCGACCGGCATCCCCGCCAACGACCTGTGGGCCCCGCTCATCCCGGCCCAGCTCATCGGCATGGTCACCTGCCTGTTCATCGCGTACTACCTGGGTGTCCGCGAGCGGAACCGGCTGCGCTCGACGAACGTCGGGCGTCCGGCCGGTGCCGGGGTCGGTGCGGCCGGTGACGGAGCCCCGGGCGGCGGAACGGTGCCCGGGGAGTACGAGTCGGAGCGTCCGGAGCTCCTGCGGCCGCGCCTGTACTGGGTGAACGCCGTGCTCACCCTCGCCACGGTCGCCGCCCTCGTCTCGGGGGTGATGCCCCCGGAACTGGTGTTCCTGATCGCCCTCGTCCTCGCGCTGGCGCTCAACTACCCCGGGATGTCGGCGCAGACCGAGCGGATCAACGACCACGCCCGCGGGGCGATCCTCATGGCCAGCACCCTCCTGGCGGCCGGTGCCTTCCTCGGCGTCATGGAGGAGAGCGGCATGATCGAGGCGATGGCGGTGTCGATGACCGGCGCCATGCCGGACTTCCTCGGACCCGGGCTGCCGCTGCTGATCGGCGTGCTGGCCGTCCCCATGAGCCTGCTCTTCGGCCCGGACGCCTACTACTTCGCTGTCATGCCCGTGCTGGCCGCCGTCGGGGACGGCTTCGGCGTCGCGCAGATCGACGTCGCACAGGCCTCGATCACCGGTCAGGAGACCGTCGGCTTCCCGATCAGCCCGATGACCGGTTCCTTCTACCTGCTGGTCGGCCTCTCCGGGGTCCCCATCGGCACCCACATCCGGTTCCTGTTCCCCTGGGCCTGGCTCGTCAGCCTGGTCGTGTTCGGCTCGGCCGTGGCCATGGGCGTCATCACGCCGTGGGCGGCCTGACCGACCGGCCGCACACGTCGCGGACCCGAGGTCCGCACGAACCCGAAGGAGTACCACGTGACCCTCACCCGGATCGGCTGCGGCGCCGGATTCGCCTCCGACCGGCTCCAGCCCGCCGTGGACCTGGTCGAGCGGGGCGAGCTCGACACGCTCGTCCTGGAGTGCCTGGGAGAGCGGACGGTCTCGCTCGCCTCGCTGCGCGCCTCCGAGGGGTCGGGGCCGGGGTACGACCCGATGCTCCGCCGCCGCCTCGAACTCCTCCTGGAGCCGCTGCACCGCCGGGGCACGCGGCTGGTCACCAACGCGGGCGCCGCCGACCCCGTGGCGGCCGGGGCGATGGCCGCGGCGCTGGCCGCCTCGCTGGGCCTGCCGACCACCGTGGCCGCGGTGACCGGAGACGACGTCCTGGACCGCGTCGACCCGTCCGCGCCGTGCTGGGAGGACGGCGAGCCGCTGGAGTCCCATGGGGAGCTCGTCTCGGCCAACGCCTACCTGGGCGCCGAAGCCCTGCTCCCCGCGCTGCGCGGCGGCGCGGACGTGGTCGTCGCGGGCCGGGCCGCCGACCCCTCCCTGTTCCTGGCTCCGCTCCTCCACGACCTGGGATGGGACCCGGGGGACGACCGGCTGTTGGCGGCGGGCACGCTGGTGGGCCACCTGCTGGAGTGCGCGGGCCAGGTGACGGGCGGGTACTTCGCCGACCCGGGCCGCAAGGAGGTGCCCGGCCTGGCCGACCTGGGGTTCCCGCTGGCCGAGGTCGACGACGAGGGCCGCGCGGTGGTCACCAAGCTCCCGGGGACCGGCGGCAGGGTGGACCGCATGACCGTGACGGAACAGCTGACCTACGAGGTGACCGACCCCCGGGCCTACCTGACCCCGGACGTCTCCCTGGACATGACGGGTGTGCGCCTGCGGGAGCTGGGCGGGGACCGCGTCCTCGTGGACGGCGCGCGCGGCCTCGCCCGGCCGGACACGCTGAAGGTCAGCGTCGGCTACCGCGCCGGGTACCGGGGCGAGGGGGAGATCTCCTACGCGGGGCCGGGTGCCGTGGCGCGGGCCCGGCTCGCCGGGGAGGTGGTGCGCGAGCGCCTGGGGGGCCGGGTCCGGAGCCGGGTCGACCTGATCGGGTCCGGGCCGGGGCCCGACGGCGGGGACCCCTTCGAGTGTCGGCTGCGCGTCGCGGCCCTGAGCCCGGACCGGGCCGGGGCCCAGGCCGTGGAGGAGGAGGTCGGCGCCCTCTACACGTGCGGCCCCGCCGGAGGCGGCGGGGTGCGGACCCGGAGCGGGGAGGTCGTGGGAATCCTGTCGAGCACCATCGCACGAGAGGCCGTGGAACCGGCGGTCAGCTGGTTCGGGGAGGAGCGACGATGAGCGTCCCGCTGTACGAGATCGCCAGCGCGAGGGCCGGGGACAAGGGCAACCTGAACACGATCTCCGTCGTGGCCCGGGACCCCCGCTGGTATCCGGTGCTCCTTGAGGAGTTGACACCCGAGCGGGTGCGCGCCGTGCTGGGCGAGCGGTTCCGGGGGCCGGTCACCGTGCACCGGATGGACAACGTGTACGCCCTGGTCCTGGTGTGCGCCCGGGCCTCCGACGATACGGTGACCACGTCCCTGTACCTGGACGCCCATGGCAAGACCCTGGCCTCGGAGCTGCTGGGCATGGAGGTCTCCGGGGTCCCCGGGGCACCCTGAGGTCCGCTACCACGCACCCCGGGCGCGGCCCCGTTCGCGGGGCCTGAGGTGGAGGAAGGTCTCGGTGCTCCACACGGTCTCCACCGCGCGGATCGCGGCGACGACGTCCAGCAGGCGGGCGTCGTCCTCCGCGACGACCTCGACCATGAGGTCGAAGGAGCCCGCCGTGACGACCACGTACCGGACCCCGTCCAGCGCGGAGACGGCGTCGGCGGCGGTGGCGGGGTCGCCGTCGGTGCGGACGCCGATCATCGCCTGGCGTCGGTATCCCAGGACCACGGGGTCGGTGACGCCCACCACCCGGACCGCGCCGGACTCCAGGAGGCGCTGGACGCGCTGGCGGGCGGCGGCCTCGGAGAGGCCCACGGTCTTGCCGATGGCGGCGTAGGAGAGTCGGCCGTCCTGTTGGAGGAGCTCGATGATGCGCCTTCCCGTCTCGTCCAACACCACCCCGTTGACCCGCCGTGCGGGTCCGGGGCCGGGGAGCTCGGTCACTGGGGCCTCCACGCGCCGGAATCAGGAATCCCTTGCCGACGCCGGGATTCACGACGGAATCCAACGTACTGCACCGGCCGTGACGGGCCACTCCCGTGCTCTGGGGGCGCCTAGTGCTGGTCCCGGAGGGAGTCCAGGGACAGCAGGGCCACGTGGAGGGACAGGCAGGTCTCCACCGACTCCAGGTCGGCGTCGAGCACGTTGCCGATCCGGCGCAGCCGCTCGTAGAAGGCGGGGCGGGACAGGTGCGCCCGGCTCGCGGCCAGCGCCTTGTTGCGCCCCGCGCCCAGGTAGTGGCGGAGCATGTCGGCCAGGTCTCCGCCGTGCCGGGCGTCGTGGTCCAGGAGCGGGCCGAGCTCGCGCTCCACGTAGGTCTGGAGGCGCTCGTCGTCGCGGAACAGGTGGAGCAGCCCGCGCAGGTGGAGGTCGGGCAGGCGGTAGAAGGGGCGCCGGTCGCTCTGCTTGATCGCCACGTCGCCCACCTGGCGGGCTTCGAGGAAGGAGCGGCGCACCTCGCGGACGTCGTCGGCGGTCGAGCCCACGGCGAGCACCGCCGCGTCCCCCACCGCGCCCCGGACCCGGTCCGCGAGCAGGTGCAGGGTGGCGTCCAGCCGCCTGCGGTCGGGCAGGGCCAGCAGAATCCCCACGCGCAGGTCGTCGAGGGAGCCCACCAGCGCGGGGAGGCGGAGTTCGCGGCAGGCGCGGGCGGCGCCCTCGGCGGTGTCCGAGAGGCGGGCCTGGGCGGCCAGGCCGGTCCCGCTCTCCCGCAGGCGCAGGACCAGGCCGACCATCTCCCGGTTGTGCAGGGGAACCCCCACGGCGCGCGCCCGGACCAGCGCCTCCTCCGGATCGGAGTAGGCGCGGTCGATGATGCCCGTGATGATGGTGCGGTGGGTCTGGCGCTCCAGGCTCTCCTGGTGGCGTTCCAGCAGGCGGCCGAGGGCCAGTGTGGTGGCGGCGCGCTCGATGAGCATGGTCTGGCGGGCCGTGGGGGTGGCCCCGACGATGAGGATCAGCCTCCCCCAGTCCTGGCCCCGGGCACCGACCGTGGTGACCAGCCAGCCGGAGGCGGGCGCGTGCACCGTCCGGGTCCCGGTGCGGACCGCGCGCGAACGGCTCTCCCACGCGGTCAGCAGGGTGCCGGGATCCTCGCCGTTGAGGTCGCAGGCCAGGACCTGGTGGGTGAGGTTCTCCAGGACGACCGGGCACCCGGAGAGCTGGGCCACCTCGTGCAGGATCTGCGCGACGTCGGCGCCCTCCACGGACAGCTGGGTGAAGACCGAGTGGAGCTTCTCGGACTCGCGCAGCTCCTCCAGCTGCTCGTTGACCACCCGGATGTGCACGGCCTCGGTGATCTCGACGAAGCGGGCCTCGCGGTCGAGCAGGATGACCGGGACACGGGCCTCGCGGGCGGCGTCGAGGAAGGCCGCGGGGAGTTCGGCGTGGTACTTGCGGCCGAGCTCGACGGCGATCCCGCTGACCCCGGCGTCGGCGATGTCCTCGATGTAGCGGCGAAGGGCGTCGGGGTCGTCGGGCATGGCGATACCGGTGCTGAGCACCAGCTCACCGCCGCGCAGCAGGTGGGCGAGGTCGGTGACCTCGGCGATGTGGACCCAGCGGACGGCCACGTCCAGGTACTCGGAACCGGCCACCACTCGGGGCCTGGCCTTCTGGAGCGCGGGCAGCTGGAGGACCTCGGCGAGAGTGGGAAGCACAGGCGACAGTCTAGGACGCTCTGTCAGATTCGAGAGCGTTTCGCTTTACACCGTGCTGAGCCGTCCTCTCCCGTGAGCTCCGAGGAGACGCCTCCTCGGGTGCTTTACAACCTGTAAGGCCACCCAGCATGTTGTCAACATGGTGATTCTGGATAAGCCCCTCGGCGCTGGGGAGACTGAGGGCATGTCGGAACTCCTTGCGCGCCACCGCGCGGTCATGCCCTCCTGGTTGCCCCTCTACTACGAGTCCCCGCTGGAGATCGTGAGCGGGAAGGGCGCCCGTGTCACGGACGCCGAAGGCCGTACCTACCTCGACTTCTTCACCGGCATCGTGACCAACATGCTCGGCTACGACGTCGCGGAGGTCCGCGAGGCCGTGGAACGCCAGCTCGCCAAGGGCGTCGTCCACACCTCCACCCTCTACCTCATCCGCTCCCAGGTGGAGCTGGCGGAGCGGATCGCCGGACTGTCCGGCATCCCCGACGCCAAGGTCTTCTTCACCAACTCCGGCACGGAGGCCAACGAGACCGCGCTGCTGCTGGCCACGCACGCGCGCGGCAGCGACGAGGTCCTGGCCATGCGCGGCAGCTACCACGGGCGCTCCTTCGGCACCGTCGCGGTCACCGGCAACCGCGCCTGGAAGAACTCCTCGCTCTCCCCCCTCAACGTGCACTACCTGCACGGCACCGACCACGCCTCCCCCGCGTTCCGGAACCTCACGGAGCAGGAGTACGTCGACGTCTGCGTGGCCGACCTGCGCGAGGTCCTGGACACCGCGGCGCCCAACGTGGCCTGCCTGATCGCGGAGCCGGTCCAGGGCGTGGGCGGCTTCGCGATGCCCCCGGACGGCCTGTACGCCGCCTACAAGGAGGTCCTGGACGAGCACGGCATCCTCTTCGTCTCCGACGAGGTGCAGACCGGGTGGGGCCGGACCGGGACCAGCTTCTTCGGGATCGGCAACCACGGGGTCACCCCGGACGCCATGACCTTCGCCAAGGGGCTCGGCAACGGCTTCGCGGTGGGCGGCGTGGTGGCGCGCGGCGACCTCATGGACGGCCTGACCGCGCTCGGCGTGGCCACCTTCGGCGGCAACCCGGTGTCCATGGCGGCGGCCGGGGCCACCCTCGACCACGTGCTGGAGAACGACCTCCAGGGCAACGCGCTCCGTCAGGGAGCCACCGTCGTCGAGGGGCTGCGCGCGCTGCGCGAGCTCGCCTGCGTGCGGGACGTGCGCGGCAAGGGCCTGATGTTCGCGATCGAGATGGTCGACCCCGCCACGGGAGCGCCGTCCTCCCCGCTGGCGGGGCAGGTGCTGGAGGCCGCCCGTGAGCGCGGGCTGCTGGTCGGCAAGGGCGGCGTGCACGGCAACGTGCTGCGCATGGCCCCGCCGCTGACCCTGTCGACCGAGGAGGCCGCCGAGGGCCGCGACATCCTGCTGGACGCCGTCCGCGCCGTCGCCGACCAGGCCTGAGCCCGCCCCCCACCAGGAAGAGGAAGCATGAGCAAGCACGTCACCCACTGGATCGGCGGCGGTGCCCACGAGGGGCCCGCCGAACGGACCGGTGACATCTACGATCCGGCGTCCGGCACGGTCACCGGGACGGTGGCCCTCGCCGGGGCCGAGGAGGTCGGGCTCGCCGTGGCGACGGCGAAGGCGGCCTTCCCCGGCTGGCGGGACACCTCGCTGTCCAGGCGGGTCCAGGTCCTGTTCCGGTTCCGGGAGCTGCTGCGCGCCAACAGCGACCGGCTTGCGGCGGCCGTCAGCTCGGAGCACGGCAAGGTGTTCTCCGACGCCCAGGGCGAGGTGGCCCGTGGCCTGGAGGTCGTGGACTTCGCCTGCGGCATCCCCCACCTGCTCAAGGGCGGGTACTCCGAGAACGTGTCCACCGGGGTGGACGCCTACTCGATCCTTCAGCCGTTGGGCGTGGTCAGCGGTGTCACGCCGTTCAACTTCCCGGCGATGGTCCCGATGTGGATGTTCCCGGTGGCGATCGCCTGCGGCAACACGTTCGTGCTCAAGCCCAGCGAGAAGGACCCGTCCGCGTCCCTGATCCTGGCCGAGCTGTGGGCCGAGGCGGGCCTGCCCGACGGCGTCTTCAACGTGGTGCACGGGGACAGGGTCGCCGTGGACGCGCTCCTGGAGCACCCCGACGTGGCGGCGGTGAGCTTCGTGGGTTCGACGCCGATCGCCAGGTACGTGTACCGCAACGCCGCCGAGCACGGCAAACGCGTCCAGGCACTGGGCGGCGCCAAGAACCACATGGTGGTGCTGCCCGACGCCGACCTCGACCTGGCGGCGGACTCGGCGGTCTCGGCGGGGTTCGGTTCGGCGGGCGAGCGCTGCATGGCCATCTCGGCGGTGGCGGTGGTGGACTCGGTCGCCGACGACCTGCTGGAACGGATCCGCGAGCGGGTCTCGCGGCTGCGGGTCGGTCCCGGGGACGACGACCGCAGCGAGATGGGACCGCTGGTCACCCGGGAGCACCGGGACAAGGTGGCCTCCTACCTGGAGTCGGGGGTCCGTGAGGGGGCGACGCTGGCGATCGACGGCCGGGTCCACCCGGTGCTGGGCGGGAAGGCGGACGGCTTCTGGCTGGGCCCCTCGGTCCTCGACCACGTCGCCCCCGGGATGTCCTGCTACCGCGAGGAGATCTTCGGCCCGGTGCTGAGCGTGGTCCGCGTGCGCGACTACGACGAGGCGGTCCGGCTGGTCAACGGCAACCCGTACGGCAACGGGACGGCGATCTTCACCAACGACGGCGGGGCCGCGCGGCGGTTCCAGAACGAGATCGAGGTGGGGATGGTCGGCATCAACGTGCCCATCCCGGTGCCGATGGCGTACTACTCCTTCGGCGGTTGGAAGCAGTCGCTGTTCGGGGACTCGCACGCCCACGGCACCGAGGGCGTCCACTTCTACACCCGCACGAAGGCGGTCACGGCCCGCTGGACCGACCCGGGACAGCGCCCCGAGGGCGGCGTCGACCTGGGGTTCCCGACCAACGGCTAGCTCCGCGCCGGTCGAATTAACGGACGGATGTCTCTCACTGACGGTCGAGGGCGGGCCACACGGAGTATCGTGGTGCAGCGACGCCCTTCACCGGGCGCGACCGCGCGCCGAGCGCGCCACGAGAGACCATCCTGGATAGACGCACTCAATTCCCCTCCTCCCCATGGAAGCGGGTGCGTCAACGGAAGCGCTCCGGGTCCTCATGACTCCCCCTGGACCCGGAGCGCGACCGTCGTCACCGGCCGCCATCGCCTAGCGTGCCGCGATCAGCGACCCACCCGCGGAGACCGGCTGGTGACCGATGATCCCCGCGCACTCGTCGCATCCGTACACGTGGCTGCCGTCCGGCAGTTCACCCAGGACTCGGCGGGGCCGCGGCCACTTGACGTGGCAGACGACGCAGGCATCCCCCATGCACTGCGCCCCGCTGAGCCAGCTCGGGTCGTAGACGTGGATCTCGGATGCGGTGTCAGGCCTCGTGTCCCGTTCGCACATCATGCTCGTTCCGCGCAATGTCCTTGCTCCCCCCGTGGTTTAGGACAGTCTGGCGGGCCGATAGTTACCGGCTCTTAATTGAATCAGAAGCTCTCGGCACCTGGAAGGGTCCGGACCGATCTAAATCACTCCGTGCAGGGAGATCATAACCCTAAGTGACGAACCCTGGGAAGACCCCAGTTCATAGATGGTCTTTCCTGGGAAGTACCGGACATGTCCTGCCCCGTACGGGGCTGGGGCTCAGTCCCGGTCGTGCGGAATCACCGAGAATCGGCGCAGGGACAGCGCCGGGTTCGTGACACGAACCGCCTCCACGCGCGCGGCCGAAACCTCCGCCGACGTCACCTCGAAGGTCTGCTCCCCCAGGGACGCCAGCGCGGTCCCCATCGGGTCGACCACCACGCTGTTGCCCGCTCCGCCGGGCGCCGACTGCCCGGAGGCGGCCACGTACACCGTGTTCTCGATGGCGCGGGCCCGGGCGAGGGTGCGCCAGTGGTCCTCCTTCAGCGGTCCCGGAACCCACTGCGCGGCCAGCAGCACCACGTGCGCCCCGGCGTCGGCGATCCTTCGGGTCACCTCCGGGAAGCGCAGGTCATAGCAGGTCTGGAGACCGAAGACCACGTCGTCGACGGTGAAGGTCTCCGGATCGTCGATCGGCCCGGGGGCGACCACGTCCGACTCCCTCGCGCCGAAGGCGTCGTAGAGATGGACCTTGCGGTAGAGCGCGACCCGCTTCCCCTCGGGCGAGAGCGCCACAAGGGTGTTCGTGAAGTGGGTGGCGCCCTCCCCACCGGCCTCGTTGACGCCGAGCACCAGGTACACGCCCTCCCGGCGGGCGGTGTCGGCGGCGTCGGCCAGGAACGGCCCGTCCAGGGGTTCGGCGGCTTCCACGAAGCGGTGGTCGGTGCGCGGCGCGGTGAACATCGTGTACTCGGGGAACAGGACCACCCGCGCGCCCCGGGCGGCGGCCCTGGCGGTCAGCTCCGCGACCGACCGCTGGTTCTCGGCCTTGTCCTGACCCGGCGCGAACTGGGCGACCGCGACCTGCACCATCGAACTTCCCCCTCGTGACCTGGGAGCCGAACCGGAGGCCGACCCCGAACGTGCCCCGAGTGTACGCCCGGCCTCCGGCCTTCCAGAGCTACTCGTCGACCAGGACGTCCCAGTTGACGTCGCCACCGTCGACCGAGGTCACGGTGAGGGTCACGCCGAGCGACTGCCCCCCGTGGGTGAGCTCGCAGCGCATCTCCGCGCCCTCCTCGGCGGGGAGGTCGCCGGGGCAGGTGAAGTCGTCCGGCGCCTGCCCGACCTGCTCGGCGAGCCGCTCGCTCGACTGGCGTTCGACCTCCGCGACGTCCACGGCGGCGGCGTCGCCCCCGGCGGTCTCCTCACCGGACCCGGCGTCGGAGGCCTCCGTGGCGTCGCCTCCGCCCACGGGCTCGGTGTTCCCGATGCTCCACTCGAAGGAACATCCGGTGGCCAGGAGCAACGCTCCCAGCGCCGTTCCGACGGCGATCCCACTACGTCCGGCCCGCATCGCGGCCTCCTTGGTGCTCGGTGATCAGGCACAGGAAGAGACGCCGACCGACGCGGTCCGGTTCCGGGACGGAGGGGGCCGATTTCCCGGCGGGGCCGTCAGGGCAGGAAGGACAGCGCCCAGGCGGGGGCCAGGACCAGGATCAGGAAGCGCGCGAAGCGGGTGACGAGGGTGACCGCGCAGAAGAGCACGAGGTTCATGCGCAGCACCCCGGCGAGGACGGAGACGACCATGAACGGCGGGACGCTGGCGAAGGAGCTCAGGGCGAGCAGGCCCGCGCCCCAGGCCGGGCGCTCCTCCGCCCTGGTCCGCCAGCGGGACATCCGCGCCGTCCACCGGCCGGGCGTGGCGGCGCGGCGCCGGAGCCACGGCGTGGAGAGCGTCCCGTAGCCCACGTAGTAGTACGGGATCTTGCCGAGGGTCTGGCCCAGCGCGGCGGCCAGGGCCATCGCCACCAGGGCGCCGTCGTCCACGAGGGCGACGGCGCCCAGCAGGTACAGCTCGATGTTGATGAGCGGGACCAACCCGGCCGCGGTGGCCACCACGAAGGCCAGGGCGGTCTCGACCACGTCGGTCTACTTCTCGGCGGCGGCGAGCTGCCCGCAGGCCCCGTCGATCTCCTGGCCGCGGGTGTCGCGGACGGTCACCGAGACGCCGTGGGACTGGAGGCGCCGGACGAACTCGCGCTCGTCCTCGGGGCGCGAGGCGGTCCACTTCGACCCCGGGGTGGGGTTGAGCGGGATGAGGTTGACGTGCACCAGGTGGCCCTTGAGGAGTTTGCCGAGGAGGTCGGCCCGCCACGCCTGGTCGTTGATGTCCTTGATCAGCGCGTACTCGATGGACACGCGGCGTCCGGTGGTCCCGGCGTAGCGCCAGGCGGCGTCCAGGACCTCGTCGACCTTCCAGCGGGTGTTGATCGGCACCAGCTCGTCGCGGAGCTCGTCGTCGGGGGCGTGCAGGGAGATCGCCAGGCGGACCTGCATCCTCTCGTCGATGAGCTTGTTGATCGCCGGGACCAGACCCACCGTGGAGACGGTGACGCCGCGCTGGGAGATGCCCAGCCCGTCGGGGACCGGGTCGGTGATCTGGCGGACGGTCTGGAGCACCCGCTTGTAGTTGGCCATGGGCTCACCCATGCCCATGAACACGATGTTGCTGATCCGCCCCGGGCCGCCGGCGACCTCGCCGCGCGCCAGGTCGCGGGCGCTGGCCACGACCTGGTCGACGATCTCGCCGGTGGACAGGTTACGGGTGAGACCCGCCTGGCCGGTGGCGCAGAAGGGGCAGTTCATCCCGCACCCGGCCTGGGAGGAGATGCACAGGGTGACGCGGTCCGGGTAGCGCATGAGCACCGACTCGAACATCACCCCGTCGAAGGCCTTCCACAGGGTCTTGCGGGTCATCCCGTTGTCACAGGTGATGTGCCGGACGGGGGTGAGCAGGGTGGGCAGCAGCGCCTCGCCGAGCCGTTCCCGGGAGGCCTCGGGGAGGTCGGTCATCTTCGCGGTGTCCGACTCCAGCCCGCCGTAGTAGTGCTTGGCGATCTGCTTGGCCCGGAAGGGCTTCTCCCCCAGCTCCCTGACGACCTCCAGCCGCTCTTCGGGGCTGAGGTCGGCCAGGTGCCGGGGCGGCTTGGCGCGGCGGGGGGCGACGAATGTGAGCTCGGCGGGCATAAGGATCCGTAAGGAGTGGAGTCGGTGGTCTGCGCCCGGTGCGGGAGGGAAGTGGCGGCACGGGTCGTTATACGACCTATACGCGACTGCGGTGCTGCTCCGACTGTCAGGGCACTACCGTCGATTCTACTTAGCTCGTGGACAGGCCGGACGGCTCCGCCCGCTTCCGGCGGACACGACGACATGACAGCCCGTCGGCGCGTGGGAGGGCCGGTGACCGAGATCGACGTCCTGCTGGACGAGATCAGCCCCTACCAGAGCCGCCGCGTCGTCGTCGAGTGCGACTCCCACACCACGGCCGCCTACCTGCTCGACGCCCGTGAGCGCATCCGGGTCCCGGTGTGGCTGGCCAACCACGAGGCGGCCCCCCGCGAGAGCGGGTCGGGCGGCCTCCACCGGGGGCAGGCGCCGCTCATGCCGGAGGCCCACACCAAGCACCCGCAGGGGCGTCCGCGCTTCGACCCGGCCACACTGCGCGCGGTGTGGTTCGAGGAGGGCGACGGGGTGGCCCTGGTGGACGAGGAGGGTCTGCTCGCGGTGATCCCGGGCTGGGCGGAGGCCGACAGCGGCCTGCCCGGCTACGCCCGTGAGGCGATCGGGCGCAGCGCCTACGCGTGGGAACTGGACGCGGTGCGCGACCAGCTGTGGCCGCGTGTGGTGCACGCCGAGGCCTACTGGGACTGGCGGCGCGCCTCCGGGGCGTGGCGCAGCGTCCAGCGGACCGTGCTGAGCCACCTGAACCGCCGGGTGGGCGAGCCCGGACACTACTGGGACGTGTCCGACGGCCACCCGCCCCTGCTGCGGGTCTCGGAGCGGCCGCCCTCGCACGACCGGCCCTTCACGGTGCTCTCCACCGTGGGCATGTGCGGGCAGCGGATGCCCACCCTGGACCGGTACATGGCCGACACCTCCAACCACGCGCGAGTGGAGCTGGCGCTGGCCACGACGCTGCCCGCGCACCACGCGGCCCGGATCTTCCGGTGGATCGGGGCGTTCCCCTGGCGTGCGGTCACGTGGTTCGGGACCGGGCACACCATCAAGTGGCTGGACAACGCCGAGGACCGCTCCATGCGCGGCGGCGCGGGCGCGGTCCTGCTCCTGGAGGACCCGACCCCGCTGGTGACCGATCCCACCAGGATCCCGCCGGACACCTCCGGCCTGTCCTTCCAGGGCGACCCCGTGCGGTGGCTGTGGATCGTGCCGATCACCCGCCCCGAGCACCTCTTCGCCAAGGAGCACGACAGCGCCACCCTGGTGGAGAAGCTGGCCGCCGAGGGCCGCAGCTGGGTCCTCGGCCGCTGAGCGGTCGGCCCGGAAAAACCGGTTGACCCGCGCCCGCGCGTCGGAGAGGGTTCCCCGGTCGACACGGTGAACCGGAGGGCGGACCCTGATGAACCAGAGGCACGGATGACCGGGCCGCGCACGTCGGGCCCCGGATTCACGGCGCCCCTGGTGCACGCGCCCTTCCGCCTCCTGGTGACCGGCCGGGTGCTGATGCTCTTCGGCAACGGCATGGCGCACGTGGCGCTGGCCTTCGCCGTCCTGGACGTGACCGGTTCCCTGGCCCAGGTGGGCCTGGTGGTGGGCGCGCGGTCCCTCGCCAACGTGGCGCTCCTGCTGTTCGGCGGGGTCCTCGCGGACCGGCTCCCGCGCACCGTCGTGATCCAGGGCGCCTGTCTCCTGGCCGCGCTCTCCCAGGGGCTCCTGGCGCTGTCCCTGATCAGCGGAGCGGCCACCCTCGGACTGATGGTGGCGCTGAGCGTGCTCAACGGGGCCGCTGCCGCCGCCAACCTGCCCGCGATCGCCGCGCTGACCCCGCAGACCGTCCCCGGGTCGCTTCTGCGCCAGGCCAACGCGGTGGCCGGGGTCGCCAAACAGGTCGGCATGTTCGCCGGGATGTCGGCGGGCGGCGTGCTCGTGGGCCTGGTCGGACCGGGCTGGGCGATCGGTGTGGACGCGCTGCTGTTCGCCGCCGCCGGGGTGGTCTTCCTGTTCCTGCGGGTCCCGTCCACGGCGGCGCGAAGCCGTGGGGTGCTCCGCGACCTCCTGGACGGGTGGGGCGAGTTCGTGGCCCGGCCGTGGGTGTGGATCATCGTGCTGCAGTTCATGGTGGTCAACGCCGGGTGGTCGTCGGTCACGGCGGTGTTGGGGCCGGGGATCGCCGACGACACGTTCGGGCGGACCACGTGGGGTCTGCTCATGGCCGCCAACAGCCTGGGGCTGCTGGTCGGCGGTGTGCTCGCGGCTCGCTGGCAGCCGCAGCGGGCGCTGCTCTACGGAACGGCGCTGGTCACGCTCCAGACCCTGCCGTTCTTCGTACTGGCCGGGCCGTCCCCGCTGGTCCCGCTGCTGTTCGCGGCGATGTTCGCGGGCGGGGTCGCCGTGGAGCAGTTCACCGTGGCCTGGGAGGTGTCGGTGCAGGAGAACGTCCCGCCCGAGCGGCTCTCCCGCGTGTACTCCTACGACGCCCTGGGCTCCTTCGTGGCGATGCCGGTGGGACAGATCGCGATCGGTCCGGTGGCGGAGGCCATCGGACCGGAACGGTCCCTGTTGATCGTGGCGGGGCTGACCCTGGCGGCGACGCTCGCGGCGGTCGCCACCCCGAGCGTGCGTTCGCTACGCCGTCGGTGAGGTGCGGGTGCGACCGGGGCCGCGCCGGTCGCGCACCTGGCGGAAGACGTGGTGCAGCCGGGCCATCTCCTCGTCGCTGAAGCGCTCCACGAAGCGCAGCAGGGTGGCTCCGGGGTCGGGCCCCGTCTCCAGGACCTCGCCCATCACGCGGGCCGTGTACTCGGCGTGGGTCTCCCGGGCCCAGTAGACCCAGGCCCGGCCGTCCTTCTCACGGTCCACCAGGCCCTTGTGGAAGAGGATGTTGGCGACCGTCATGACGGTCGTGTAGGCGACCTCGCGGTCGTAGACCATGTGGTCCCGGACCTCGCGCACGGAGAGCGGACCCTCCGAGCTCCACAGGGCTCCCATGATGGCGGCCTCCAGTTCTCCGAGTCCCTTCATGGTCCTCCCACCCGACATGTCGCGTTCGTAGGCCGATCGTAGGCTCGGGGGGCTCCGCCATGGGGGAGAACTGGGAAGAGCGCGCAGATCCGGGCATCCCCGCCGCCGGTCACCGGCGTTTCACCGTCGGACGCCGTCCGGTCGCCGTCGGTTGCTGTCCGGTGGCCGCGCTCACGGGCGCCGACGGGAAACGTGGTGCGCGCCACAGGGGCCCTGGCCGGAGGCGGTCACAGGAATGCCCACCGAGAACCCCGACAAACAGGAGTAAACGCATCACGTTGACCACGCAACGCAAAGTAACCGGCACGTAGAGACAAGGTTCGTGTGAAAGATTGTTAGGTATCTCCCAGTTTCAACTACACCGATGTTCCCGTCAGGGAGGTCGGTACAAGTAGCCTTGTACCCGACGAGTGCTGGCCAGGACAGATTCTTCCCTGCGAAGGGGAGCGACTCCGTGCTTCTTCGAGCCCGCCTTGCCAGCAGCCACCCGTCTTTCCTAATCATTCACAAGCGAGCTGCGGAAGTGGGCGATCTCCGCCGTGTCGTCTGAGGCGTCTCAACCCCTGACAGATTTCGGCCCGAACGAGTGGCTGGTCGAGGAGCTTTACCAGAAGTACCTCACCGACCCGAATTCGGTTGACAAGGCTTGGTGGAACTTCTTCGCGGACTACAAGCCCGCGGACTCGGCCAACGGGAAGGGTGGGGGCACTGCGACCGCAAAGGCGCAGACCGAGAAGGCCCCCGCCGCACCCGCGCCGAAGAAGAAGGCCACCGCGACCCCTGCACCCAAGAACACCGACGATGCTCTCCAGGTCAACGAGGAGCGGCTGCGTGGCGCACCCGCCCGCACCGCGACCAACATGGAGTCGAGCCTGACCCTGCCCACCGCGACGAGCGTTCGCGCGGTGCCGGTCAAGCTGCTGTTCGACAACCGCATCGTCATCAACAACCATCTCCGGCGCGGCCGCGGTGGGAAGGTCTCCTTCACCCACCTCATCGGCTACGCCATGGTCAAGGCCCTCAAGGCCCTGCCCTCGATGAACCACTCCTACACGGAGATCGACGGCAAGCCCGGCGTCGCCAAGCCCGAACACGTGAACTTCGGCCTGGCGATCGACCTCCAGAAGCCCGACGGCTCCCGTCAGCTGGTCGTGCCCTCCATCAAGAAGTCCGACGAGATGGACTTCAACGAGTTCTGGAGCGGCTACGAGGACCTGGTCCGCAAGGCCCGCAACAACAAGCTGGGCGTTCCGGACTTCCAGGGCACCACGATCAGCCTGACCAACCCGGGCGGGATCGGCACCGTGCACTCCGTGCCGCGCCTGATGCCCGGTCAGGGCACCATCCTCGGTGTCGGGGCCATGGAGTACCCGGCCGAGTTCCAGGGCGCCTCCCAGGACACCCTGAGCGAGCTCGGCATCAGCAAGGTCATGACGCTCACCTCGACGTATGACCACCGGATCATCCAGGGCGCCCAGTCGGGCGAGTTCCTGCGACGCATCCACCAGCTGCTGCTGGGCGAGGACGGTTTCTACGACGAGATCTTCAACTCGCTGCGGATCCCGTACGAGCCGGTCCGCTGGGTCCAGGACATCCACGTCAACAAGGCGACCCAGCTCGACAAGACCACCCGGGTCCAGGAGCTGATCCACGCCTACCGCGTGCGCGGCCACCTCATGGCCGACACCAACCCGCTCGACCACGAGCAGCGCAAGCACCCGGACCTGGACGTGCTGGAGCACGGCCTGACCCTCTGGGACCTGGACCGCGAGTTCCCCACCGGGGGCTTCGGCGGCAAGCAGGTCATGAAGCTGCGCGACGTGCTGGGCGTGCTGCGCGACACCTACTGCCGCACGGTGGGTATCGAGTACATGCACATCCAGAGCCCGGAGGAGCGGGAGTGGATCCAGTCGCACGTCGAGCGCGAGCACGAGAAGCTCGACCGTGACGAGCAGCTGCACATCCTGCACCGCCTCAACAGCGCCGAGGCGTTCGAGACCTTCCTCCAGACCAAGTACGTCGGTCAGAAGCGCTTCTCCCTGGAGGGCGGCGAGTCGCTGATCCCGCTGCTGGACGGCGTGATCTCCAAGGCCGCCAAGGCCGAGCTGGACGAGGCCGTCATCGGCATGGCCCACCGCGGTCGCCTGAACGTCCTCGCCAACATCTGCGGCAAGTCCTACGGGCAGATCTTCGGTGAGTTCGAGGGCAACCTCGACCCGCGCAGCGCGCACGGCTCCGGTGACGTCAAGTACCACCTGGGCACCGCGGGCACCTTCCAGACCCGTGACGGCGAGTCCATCGAGATCTCGCTGGCCGCCAACCCGTCCCACCTGGAGACGGTCAACCCGGTCGCCGAGGGCATCGTCCGCGCCAAGCAGGACGTGCTGGACAAGGGCCCGCACGGCTTCACCGTGCTGCCCATCCTCATCCACGGTGACGCGGCCTTCGCCGGTCAGGGCGTGGTGGCCGAGACGCTGAACCTGTCCCAGCTGCGGGGTTACCGCACCGGTGGCACGGTCCACGTCATCGTGAACAACCAGGTCGGCTTCACCACCTCGCCGACCGACAGCCGCTCCAGCGTGTACGCCACCGACGTCGCGCGGATGGTCCAGGCGCCGATCTTCCACGTCAACGGGGACGACCCCGAGGCCGTGGTCCGGGTCGCCCACCTGGCCTTCGCCTACCGTCAGGCGTTCAACAAGGACGTCGTCATCGACCTCGTCTGCTACCGGCGCCGTGGGCACAACGAGGGCGACAACCCCGCGTTCACCCAGCCCCTCATGTACGACGTCATCGACGCCAAGCGCTCCACCCGCAAGCTGTTCACCGAGTCCCTCATCGGGCGCGGCGACATCACGGTGGAGGAGGCCGAGCAGGCCCTGCGCGACTACCAGTCCGAGCTGGAGAGGGCCTTCACCGAGACCCGCGAGGTCGAGAAGAAGCCGATCGAGCCGGGCGCCGTGGTCAAGCCCGAGGTGTTCACCGAGGCGCGTCTGGACCACTCCAAGGTCGAGACCGCCATCAGCACCGAGACGGTCAAGCGGGTGATCGACACCCAGGTGACGATGCCCGAGGGCTTCACGCCGCACCCGCGCCTGGCGCCCCAGCTGACCCGTCGCGCGACGATGGTCGAGACCGACGCCATCGACTGGGCCACCGGTGAGCTGCTGGCCTTCGGCTCCCTGCTGCTGGACGACCACCCGGTCCGTCTGATCGGCCAGGACAGCCGTCGCGGCACCTTCGGTCAGCGCCACGCCTCGCTCATGGACCGCGAGACCGGCGAGACGTACACGCCGCTCAAGCAGTTCGACAACGGGACCACGAAGTTCCTCGTGCACGACTCGCTGCTCAGCGAGTACGCGGCGCTGGGCTTCGAGTACGGCTACTCGCTGACCCGGCCGAACGCGCTGGTCATGTGGGAGGCGCAGTTCGGTGACTTCGTCAACGGCGCGCAGACCGTCATCGACGAGTACATCAGCGCGGGCGAGCAGAAGTGGGGCCAGCGCTCCAGCGTCACCATGCTGCTCCCGCACGGCTACGAGGGCCAGGGCCCGGACCACTCCTCGGCCCGCATCGAGCGGTTCCTGCAGCAGTGCGCTCAGGAGAACATGACCGTCGCGATGCCGAGCACCCCGGCGAGTTACTTCCACCTGCTGCGCTGGCAGGCGAAGTCGCCGTTCGAGCGTCCGCTCGTGGTGTTCACGCCCAAGTCGCTGCTGCGCCTGAAGGCCGCGACCTCGGCCACCGACGACTTCACGTCGGGCCACTTCCAGCCGCTGATCGGGGACGACTCGATCTCGGCGGACAAGGTCCGTCGCGTGGTCATCTGCTCGGGCAAGATCTACTACGACCTGGACGCGGCCCGCCGCAAGAGCGGTGACAAGCACACCGCCATCATCCGGGCGGAGCGGCTCTACCCGCTGCCGATCGAGGAGATCCGCGAGCAGCTCAAGGCCTACCCGAACGCGGGCGAGGTCCTGTGGGTCCAGGAGGAGCCCGCGAACATGGGTCCGTGGCCCTTCGTCGCGCTGGTCTTCTCCGAGCAGCTCGACCGCCCGTTCACCCGGATCTCGCGTCCGGCCTCCTCCGCGCCCGCGGCCGGTTCGGCCAAGCGCCACGAGGCCGAGCAGCGTGCCCTGGTGGACACGGTGTTCCCGCCCGCGGAATAGGACCGG
Organism: Nocardiopsis eucommiae; assembly: GCF_965344335.1. Taxonomy (NCBI): domain Bacteria; kingdom Bacillati; phylum Actinomycetota; class Actinomycetes; order Streptosporangiales; family Nocardiopsidaceae; genus Nocardiopsis; species Nocardiopsis eucommiae. Next base: position 4,184 of record NZ_CBDRIY010000039.1, on the reverse strand, counting down.
TTCCATGTACTACACCGATCGCGGGATCGAGGAGTTGGAGAACCGCCGCGGCGAGGAGGAGGTCAGCTTCGCCTGGCTCGCCGAGCAGCTGCGGGTGTTCACCGACGTCAACCCCGAGTTCGAGACCCCCGTCGAACGCCTGGCCACCTGGTTGGCCCGGTTGGACGACGAGGACGAGGAGTAGTCACGCGGAGCCGCGCCGAGCGGCGTCATCCGGCCGAGGGGCCCGGGTCTTCACCGACCCGGGCCCCTCGGCCGTTCCCGGGGTCCGACCCCGAACCGTCCCTGACACGACCCTGAAATCCGCGACATATCTTGAGTTCGGCCGACTCGCGACATATCGTGAAGTCATCGAGAGCGAGCGGAAGGGATCCACGATGGCACGTTGGTCCATCGACAGTCCGACGACCCACACCCTGGACGGCATCGTCGCCCTCAAGGTGCGCATCGTCAGCGGACAGGTCAACATCATCCCGACGGACGACCCGGTCACCTTCGAGATCTCCGAGATCGAGGGCGAGCCCCTGGAGGTCACCCAGGAGGCGGGCATCCTCACCATCCACTACCAGGACCTCACCGGTCAGGGGCTGCTGGACCGGCTCAAGCCCATCCAGCTGGGGCGGTACCGCAACATCGCCTCGCGACGGGCCACGGTCGACCTCCGGGTCCCCCGTGACTGCCCGGTCGAGGTCACCACGGCCGGGGCCCCGGTGGTCGTGGCGGGCCTGACCTCCCGCACCCGTGTGCGCACCGCCACCGGCGAGGTCACGCTGGACGGCGTCTCCGGGGAGACCGAGGTCAACACGGCCTCCGCCAACGCCTCCGTACGCACCCCGGGCGGCACCCTCTCCTTCAACAGTGCCAGCGGACAGCTGGCCGTGGCCGGTGGCCGCCTGGCCGAGCTCCGCGCCAAGACCGCCTCCGGCCACGTACTCGTGGACACCGACCTCGCGGCCTCCGCCCGGGTCCGGGTGACCACGGTCTCCGGCGAGGTGGCCCTGCGGGTGCCCTCGGAGACCTCGGCCTCCGTCGAGCTGCGCACCGTCACCGGCAAGGTGGACTCGGACTTCGGTCTGGACCGCCGCAGCGCCCCGGCCCGCACCGCCCTGACCGGCAAGATCGGCGTGGGCGTCGACCCGGCCTCCATCAGTGTCAACACCGTGTCCGGGCGGACCGCGCTGCTGCGGCGCGCGCCCGAGGCCCCGGCCGCGATCCCCGAGGGGGCCTCCGAATGAGCACCGTCTTCGGCCACGGCAGACTCCGGCTCTACCTGCTCAAACTGCTGGACGAGAGCCCGCGCCACGGCTACGAGATCATCAGTCTGCTCCGGGACCGCTTCCTCGGCGTGTACTCGCCCTCTCCCGGCACCATCTACCCCCGGCTCGCGCGGCTGGAGGAGGAGGGGCTGGTCACGCACACCGAGAAGGGCGGCCGCAAGGTCTACAGCCTCACCGACAAGGGGCGCGAGGAGCTGCGGGCCCGCGAGAGCGACCTGGACGACCTGGAGAGGGAGATCACCGACTCGGTCCGCGACATCGCCCGCGCCGTGAAGCAGGACGTCCGCGAGACGATCAGCTCGCTGCGCGACGAACTCAAGTTCGCCTCGGGTGAGGGACGCCGTGAGGGTTCCGGCGGTGAGCGGCGGACGGAGTCCGAGGACCGGGACCGGGACCGGGACCGGGACGACAACGGTGTCTGGGCCCGTGAGTGGGAGCGGTTCGCCCAGGGGTTCGGGGCCTTCGGCGCGGCCTGGGGAGGCCGCGGAGAGTCCGGGGGCTCGGAGCGTTCCTGCTCCGGCACCGACTCCGACGACGGGCCGAAGCCCGGCGGGCCGGACCGCTCCGAGTTCGAGCACGCCCTGCGGGACTTCTCCGTGAAGGTCCGTGACATGGTGCGCGGGGCCGGACAGGTGGGCGAGTCCGCCAGCAACGACCTGCGCCGCATCCTCGACGACACCGTCGAGGTGATCCGACGCGACATGGGCCGTTGGGGGCCGCCCGACCGCGAGGAGGGCCCCGCGTCCTCCGACGGGTCCGGGGCCGCTGACCGGCCCGAGGCCGAACCGGAGACCGCGCCCGACCCCGGGCCGGAACCGGAGGCCCGACCGATGCCGCCCTCCGGCGGGGACCCCTGGTCCACCGCCACCGGCGAGGACGACCAGAAGAAGGACTGACCGAGACCGGCCCGGCACGGGGCCCGGAGGACCGCGCGGGGGCGTGGTCCTCCGGGCCCCTCCGTGCACGCGGGTCGGCGAAGGAGGAGGAACCCCGTGTTGGTTCCGTACACGATCGAGCAGGACGAGGACGGGATCTGGTGCGCCCGCGCCGTGCTCCGCGCGGGGGTCTCCGCCCACGGCGAGGGGGACACCCCGGACGCCGCCCTGGCTGACCTGCGCACGGCCTTCGCCCTGCTCACCGAGGAGTTCGGCTCCCCCGCCGAACTGCTGTGAGGGCCCCGGGCGCTCACACGAGGGCCAGGGCCACCAGCAGGACCAACCCGGCCAGCGCGGGCGGGGCCGTGGACAGCCAGCGCGCCCAGGGCCGTGGCCCGCGTGCGACCGGCAGCCGCTCCCACCGGTGGACGCTCACCAGCACCGCCGCCACGGCCAGGCCCGCGCCCGTGGTCCACACCCACGGCGAGACCAGGTGCCAGAAGCCCGCCGCGTGGGCGTAGGCGAGCAGGGCGACCGCCACGGTCCCGTGGGACACCGCACCGAGGCGGTCCGCGGGACGGCGCACCCAGCGTCCCGGGCGGCGGCGTGCCGCGAAGCCCAGCCATGCCAGCACCGGGAGCAGGGTCAACGCCACCGTGGCCGCCGAGTACACCCGCTCCCCCGCCGCGTTGTCGGGACTCGGTTGGTCCACCCCCAGGAGCCGGATCCCGACGTCCTCGCTGAACCGGTGGGTGTTGGACAGGACGACGGCGCCCCGGTCACCGGACCAGCCGATCCAGGCGGTGTGCCCGTTGGTGGTGGCGTTGCCGCCGTGGGAGGTGATCGCCCGGCCGCCGAGGGTCTCCACGTACCACCCGAGTCCCTGCTCGCGGCGGTCGACGTCGCCGGGCGCGATCGGCTCGGCCGACCACGCTCCGGGCGCCGAGCCGTCCATCATGGCGGCCAGGAGGAGGCCGAGGTCGTGCGCGGTCGTGGTCACCCCGCCCTGAGGCCCGTGGGCCGACCAGCGGTCCAGCTCGATCGGGCGCCCCCGGTCCGCGTCGTGCACACGGGGGTCGGGCACCTCTCCGCCCACCCGGGTCCACACCTCGGTGTCCGCCATGCCCAGTGGGTCGAGGATCCGCTCCCGGACGAGGTCCGCGTAGGTGGTCTCCAGGTGTTCCGCCAGTGCGTGCCCGAGCAGGGAGAAGCCGGTGTTGGAGTAGTGGTTGGCACCCCTCAGCGCGGGGTCGACCACGGCGTCCTCCGCCGTGGTCCGCAGGAACCCGTCGACCGACGTGGGCGGGGAGGGGTGCCGTTTGGCGGCGAACTGCCAGAGAGTCTGCGGCGGGGTCGTGTCCTCGCGGGACAGCCCCGAGGTGTGGGTGGCCAGCTCCTCCACGGTGAGGGCGGCGACCGCCGGGTCCGTGAAACCGAGGTCGGGCAGCAGCTCCCCGACCGTGGTGTCCAGGCCGACCTCGTCGCGGTCGACCATGTCGGCCAGCAGCATCCCGGGCAGGACCTTGGCGACCGAGGCGGAGCCGAACGGGGTGCGCCCGTCCACCGTCTCACCCCGGTCCCCCTGTTCTCCGAGCCCGGCGGAGCGTACCCGGAGGTCCCCCTCGGGGCCGGGTTCGACGACGGCCACGGACAGCCCGTGGAAGCCGGTGGTGTCGTCGATCCCCTGCCGCACCAGCGCGGCGAGCTCCGCGTCCCCGCTGGTCGCGGCGGACAGTTCGTAGGGCCGGGGTGTCAGCAGCAGCGCCGAGACGGCGGCGAGCACGACCGCCGACGCCGTCGCGATCCGACGGGCGGTACCGCCCGCACGGAGGGCGGGCGGGGCTGGGGAGAGAGCGTTCACGGGGTGTCCAGGGGGTCGTGTGGCCGCAGGCGGCGCGGGATGTCCCTGGAGAACCTACGGACGCGGCCCCCTCCCGGGCACTGGCCCGCTCCCCCGCTTCCGGGTACCCGTGTCACCCCGGCTCCCGGTGGACCTGGCCCCACCGTGACGGGGGACAGAGGAAGAGCGGGA
>NZ_CBDRIY010000038.1:0-62836 GCF_965344335.1 Nocardiopsis eucommiae | reverse complement strand
GCCGTTGACCTGGGCATCCTGACCAGGACAACGAGGGCAGCCCCTGTTCGACGCCACTGCTTCTGCACGAACGGGGTTGACGCCTGCGTGGACCTGCGTGTGGAGGTCCACGAGGAGAAGGACACCGTCGAGACGACCGTTGCCGCCGCGTTCTCGGGCGAGAAGGACCAGGAGTTCGTCAGTGTCGAGGGGTACCCGAGCGTGACCATGGACTTCCCCGACTCGTGCAACCTGACCGTGTCCGTCTGCGATGAGCACTCGTTCTACGTGCAGGCCAGCGCGGACGAGGCCGTGCGAGGTGGCTGTTGGGGCTGGCGGGGTTGCCCCGGGTGAACGTCGTGGGGGTGGGGCGGATCGCGACGATGTCGTCGGGGTCCCGGGTACGCGAGCCTCAGTTCGCTGCGCGGGTCATGTGCGCGCGGGCACGCGGACCAGGAACCACGCACTGGCCGCTGGTGACGGCGAAGAAGCGTTCCAGGCCGGGTACGCACACCGAGACCGTGCTCACCCCGTTGGCCGCCTCGTGAAGGACGCGCCCGTAGGGGCGGTGCCCGTGGGCGGTGAGCACGCGCACCAACTCGGCCAGGTGCCCGGCAGGGGTCATGGGCGCGTTGGTGGAGGTGAAGGCGAGCACCCTCGCGGAGCCGAGGTGGGGGGTGAAATCGGCCCGGCCAGCGCGCAGGAGCGCAGGGTGGCGGGACAGCGCGGTGAAGTCGGTGGGAGGGTGCTCCTCGTTTTCAAAGATCGCGAGGACCTGCACGAACTCCTCCAACGCACGACGGGCGGCGTGCGCGGCGCACAGGGAGGCGCCGTACCCGGCCATGGGGTGGCCGTGGCGGGCGGGGGCGTAGGCGTGGAACGCCGGTATGCCGAGGTCGGTGGTCATGTCCAACAGCCACACCGGGGTGCCGGAGCGGGCCTGGGCTCGGGTGTGGAGCTGACGCAGGCCCTCGGGCAGACTCGTCGGGTCCACCACGCTGAGGGACTCCGGATGTGGGTCCAGGAAGGTGGAGGCGAGCAGCATCGAGAGGGCGTCACGTTCGACGGTCTCGGCCAGGGCGTGCACGAAGGCCTCGGTGTCCGTGGCGCCGATGGCGGTCCCGTTGTTGGTGCTGTAGCGCGCCACGGTCGAGTAGTCGAAGGTGTCGCCCAGGGCCCGGCGCTGGTCGGGGGTCGCGGAGAGGTAGGAGGGGGTGTGCAGGTAGACCGGCACGTCCATACGGGCACCGGACCCGTCCAGCGCGGTGTGGGTGCGGCAGGCCAGGGGTGTGGGCGGGGCGAGGGACAGCGGGCGTATCGCGGGGTCGGTGGCCAGTTCCTCGGACGCGAGTTCCTCGGAGGAACGCAGCACCAGTTGTTCGGCGGTGATGGCGTGGGCGTCGCTGTGGTGGTGTTCCAGGGCTTCGAAGAGCGCGCCCACGCGGGCTTGCTCGCTCTCGCCCTTGCCCGCCCCGACACCGGCCGGGGCGAGGGTGTCGTCGCTGCGGTGCAGGTGGCAGCGCCAGGCGCCGTCCAGGTCGCGCAAGCGGGCGTGCAGTCCGGTCTGGGCCAGGGTCTGCTCGGCGAGCTCAAGGGCCCGGTCCAGGGAGAAGGTGCGCTCTCCGGCCTGAGGGGTGCGGTGTGCCGGGGTGGAGGTGGTGGTCATCGCGCGGCCCGATGGGGGCAGTGCCTTTCAGGTCGGGTCGGGCACCGGGGTCCGGGGCGTTCCCTCGAAGGAAGGTGCCGCCCCGGACGTGGACTAGTCCTGCGCGTCGGTTTCCTGAGTCGACTGGGTCTGTTCGACCTGCTGGAGTTCCTGCTCCTCCAGGTCCGTCAGGCGGTTGTGGGGGCCGCCGCCGACTGAGTCCCAGGTTCGGATACCCATTATTGCCATCCTGTTCGCTCGGTCGCCATTCTGGCATTGAGGGAAATACCCGCGCCTCACCGGGACACAAACACAGACGATTGATATCGGGGGGAATATGAGGTTTGCGTGAATAGGCGGCGAATATGATGATCTGGGCACAACCTCGGCGACGCCGCGCGCGGCGGTGACCCATCGCTTCCACCCCTGCGGAACGCGGTGTTCGAGGAGTCCGAGGCACCCGGCCCCCACGGGCGGCGCCCATCCGGTGGCCTGTCTCGGCGCCGCGTTGGCCAAGGGTCAGGGGAAGTCATCGAACTCCCGGCTGACCCCGCACGCGCAGTAGGCCGAGCGCACGCGGGAATGGACCGGCGATTCTGGAATCCTACCGTCCCGTGCTTTAGTCCGGCGAAGTGAGCCGGGGCCGCCCCTTGAGTACCTGGAATTCGTGAATGCGCCCCATTGCACTCGGGACGTCGATAGTCTCCCGTGAGCAGTGACAACAGTGTGAATCCGGGGGCCACCGATGCGCGAGATCGAGACGAAGTACCGGGTGCGGGACCTGGAGGCGCTGCTGGTGGCGCTCAAGGAGGCCGGTGTGAAGGTGAGCGACCCCGTTCACCAGGACGACCTGGCGTACGCGCCCCGAGGCTGGGACCCCTCACAGGGCAAGCTGGGATTCACGTTCGCCCGGCTGCGCACCCAGGACGGCGAACACGTCGTCACCACGAAGACGCCCATGGCCACCGCCATGGAGTGCGTCGAGCACGAGACGACCGTCGGTGACCGAGAGGCGATGCACGGCGTGCTCACGAGCCTGGGCTACGCGCCCAACGTGCGCATCGCCAAAACCCGCCGTGCCGGAAGCGCGGGGGAGGTCTCCGTCTGTGTGGACGAGGTGGAGAGGGCCGGGGTCTTCCTGGAACTGGAGATCCTGGTCGATGACGACCGGGACGGCCGGGCCGCCCAGGACGACCTCGATGCCTGGGCCCGCGACCTCGGCGTGGACCTGGAGCGCACCACCGACACCTACGACATCCTCGTGCGCCCCTCCCAGTGATCTCACCTACCGCCCGGACGGACGGCCCCGTGCCCGCCAGACGACGAGCGGAGACCGTCGACGCGCGGGCTGGTCAAGCCTTCTCCGCGAACTCGTCGTGGGCCACCGCGTGGTGCATCGCCGCGTCCCGGCTCATGGAGTAGAGCACGACCCGAGCGGGCAGGTGGGCCAGCCGTCGACTCCGCTGTCGGTGCCGGTGAAACGGAGCTGACGGGCCATGCGCGCTCTCCTCAGTCCTCGAACAAGTGCATCGGTCCACCAAGCATGGTCCTCGTTCCCGGAGCTCTTCACTCAGGGATTCCGGGGCTGGGCGGGGTGAGAACCTGTGCGGCTCCGGAGGAGGTCGCACACTCCGGCGACGAGGGCGACCAGAAGCGCGACCGCCGCACACGCGATGATCGCCCAGGTAGGGCCGACGGCGGAGATCGCGGCTCCGGCGACCAGCCCCGCGGCGCCGTAGCCGATGCCCTTGGCGGCATACAGCGACGAGAAGGCGAAGCTCCAGTCCTGCGGGGGCACCTGCTCCTGGACCACGAGCGCGCGCGACATGAGCACGGGGACCTGGATGCTGCCCGCGGCGACGAAGAACGCACCCACCAGGTACGCCTCGTTCAGGACACTCACGAGGCCCACGCCACCCACGAGGACGCAGTAGACCAGGAGCAGCCCGGTGGCGTGCGCCCGCTGGCGGGGCCACCGGCGCGAACCGTAGACGAGACCGCCGAGGACCCCGACGGCCGACGCCGCGCCCAGGATGAGGCCGGGCAGCGCAGCGCCGGACCCCATCGCCATGAGCAGGGCCGGTAGCGCCACCGAGGCGGCTCCCAAGGTGAACATCGCGGCGCCGTCCTGGGCCAGGGAGGGCCAGAACTGCCACAGGCGACCGCTGCTCCGCTGCTTCGGGGCTTCCCCGGCCTGGTCAGAGGCCAGGAGGAGGGACTGACGCGGCAGGCCCAGGGCGGCCAGTCCGCCCAGGAACGAGGCCACGGCCATCGCACCGACCGGCCAGGTGCCCGCCCCGGCGGCGACGAGCACCCCGACCAGCGCGGGGGACGCCGCCCAGATCGTCGCGCTCACCGTTTCCTCCAGGCCCAGTGCCGCAGGTCGGGTGTGCGCGGGGACCATGCGTTGCAGGAGGCTACGCAACCCGCCGTAGGTGCCAGCGGACACGGCGCCGCCCAGGGCGGCCAGCAGAACCAGCAGGGCTACGGAGAACTGGTGGGCGAAGACGAACAGGAGCAGGAAGAACACGCCTTCGGCTCCCAGGACGAGCGCCGTCTCGCCACGGGGCGGCCGACGGTCGAACCTGCGTCCCATCCAACCGGCGGCGGCCGCCTCGGCCAGGGCGTGCGCGCTGACCAGGAGCCCGCCGACCAGGAAGGAACCGGTCACCGCGTATCCGAGGTAGACCAGGGCGAGCGGTGCCATGGCCACGGGCACACGCTGGAGGACCAGGACCACGGCCCACACGGTCAGACCGGGTGTGCGCAGAACGCTCACGTACCCCGCGAGGCCGCGCTTCTCCGTGGCCGGTATCGCCGGTGCGGGGGTCTCGTCGCCGTCGGTGCCGGCCTCTTGATCGTTCACGGTTGCGGCTTCCTTCGTGCGGCCAGGCGGGGGTGCGACTTTCTGGCACGGAGCGCCAGAGTCTCACCTCCCGCCGTGCGGCACAACGCCGTGGAGAACCGCGTTCCGCATGGCCGCGCGAGACCGACACGAACGATCAGCGACCGTGGGCGGTCTTCAGGTAGCTGAGGAACGACGCCTGCACTCCGGTGACGTGCGTCTCCTGGAACAGGGCATGGGTGACCTGCTCCGACCGGCCCTTGGCGTGCAGCTGTTCCACGACCGCGAGGACGTTGCGGGCCATCCCTCGGTAGAACGGGATCTCGCCCAGGAGCTCGGCCTCGTTCAGCGTGATGTGCAGCCGGGGCGCGGCTTCCTCCTCGGTGGGCTCCGGCAGGGCGTCGAGGAGGGTGAGGATCTGGCTGTCCGTGCTGGCCACACCGGGGCTGCCCGCACCGATGCTCGCGAAGAGCCCCGTGTCCCGCAGCCATGTGTAGAGCGCGAAGAGGCCCCCGTAGGAGTAGCCGAAGAGTCCGTGCCCGGAGTCGCTGACCCGCAGTCTCGACCGCAGGTGGGGGTGGAGTTCGTCGGTCAGGAAGTCGAGGAAGAGGTCGGCGCGGCACTCCGCGAGCTCCGCGAGGTAGGCGTCCACCTGCTCCTGGGTCATCGCACCCGACTCGCGAGCCGACTCCAGGGTCGCCAGCATGGTGTCCCCGGCGGGTTCCCCGGGCGGCACGAGGTCGCGGTTGCGAATCTGCGCCCAGTTCTCGGCCTCCTCGCCCGCGTACCCGATGCTCACCTGGATGTACGGGGCGATGGTCAGGTAGGGGTCCGCCTGGGCGACGATGAGGGGCGCGGTGAACCCGACGGTCCAGTTGCCGTCCAGCACGTAGAGGAGCGGCAGGGGTTCCGTGGAGTCCGCGTAGCCGGGGGGTGTGGTCACCCAGACGGCGTAGCGGCGCCCCGACTTCGCGGTCACCTCCAGGTACTCCGTGTCCTGCAGACAGCCGTGCAGCAACCCGCTCATCGGGTCTTCCCTTCGTCATGTGACCGTCCCGACGACGAGGTCGGCCGGGTCTGGATCAGCGAACACCCCGGGGCCGTGGAGCGGTCCCGCCGTTGGGCGGCCCGTCGACCGGCATCCCCGACGCGGGCCCTTGCGCTCGTCTCGCTCGAACCGAGGATGTCGGCGTCGCCACTGGTGAACGACGCCCGTGTCAGTCTCCGGACGTCCCGCCGCGAACACCCGCACCGTCGAACTCAACAGTGGTGAATTGGATGTGCGCTAACGTACTCAACAGTGGTGAAACTGTCAAAGGAGGCAACGTGAGAGCGCCGGTCGGGGAAGGGAAGCAGCGTCTCCTGGAGGCGTTGTTCGAGGAGTTCGGCCAGAACGGCCCCAGCCCGAACCTGTCGATGCGGCAGGTGGCGGAGCGGCTCGGCGTGCACCACACGTTGCTGACGTACCACTTCGGGTCGCGGCCGGGGCTGCTGCGTGCCGTGCTGCTGGAAGCACGCCGCCGCGACAACCTGGTCATCGCCGCGACCGGCGACGAACTCGGGTTCGTCGCCCTGTGCAGGGCCGTGTGGAGCTTCTACTCGGACCCGGCGCACGAGGACCGCACGCATGCCTTCTTCCACCTGGTCGGGCTCGCGGTCTACGAGCGGGAGGCGTTCCAGGAGCTCGTCGTCGACATCGACCACCTGGAGCGTCTTCTCGAAGCGGCGGCGCTGCGTGACGGAGCCACGGAGACCGATGCCAGGCAGCAGAGCATCATCGCGACCGCGTGCCTGCGAGGGCTGCTGCTGCAAAGGCTGCTGAGCCCGACCTCCGAGGTCGACGCCGCGGCCGAACGCTTCATCACCTCGCTGGCAGCGTTCCAGGGAGAGGGCCACGCACCGTCTACTCAGTAAATCAGCGCTGACTTCCCGGTCGCCTCATCCACGGTCTCACCCTCTTGGATCCTCGGGGAAGAGGCGAAGAGCGGGTTCTGGCCTCCATTGAGTGCAGTGGTGGTGAGGCAGATGGGGTGATTGTTGCGCACGATACTTGCAGGGCTTTGGTCCTGGAGTTGCGCTTGCTCCACAGGCAGCCTGAACAGGCACAACACGAACCGGACCCCGCCAGCGAGGTTGGCGGAGCCCGTCGCCCGAGGTTCGTTACTTGACGCGAATCGCATCCAGGAGTGCAGTCCACTCGGCTGAGCGGACACTCAAGAACCCAAGGTGTCGATTCTGTGTGTCTCGGATCAAGGTGATCGATCCCTCAGAGACCTCCACGCAACTACCACTGCCACCGCTGTGGCTAGCCTTGTGCCACGCGCGCTCATGCTTTTCAATCATGAGATTTGTCCACCAGTTCTTTCAGCATTCGGCGACTCTGCGCTTCCGGGAGCGCCTCCCCTTGGAGAAGGCCGAAGTTCGTGTCGCACTCCCGATACCTGTCCGGCTCGTTGATCACGATCTCTCCGGTCATGTACTCCGCAGAAGCAACGGGTTCCTTGTCTGAGAACGTGTAGAGCCTGAACGCGCCCCCGTTCCCGTAGTGACGGCCGGTCCCCGTCGGGATGATCTGCGCTCGCACCTTATCGGCATCGATGTCCGCGAGAAGCCTCTGCCACTGACCCAGCAGTACGGGCATGCCGAGGTTCCCCACTTGCTGGTGGAGGACGCCCTCCGTGAGGAGGAGGATGATCAGGGGCGCGACCTCATTGTCGAGGAGACTCTGCCGTTCCATCCTGGCCTGTACCAAGTGGTCGATCCTGAGCTTGCTCATCCCAGGGAAGGTGTCCTTGAAGACACCCCGCGCGTAGTCCTCCGTCTGAACAAGCCCTGGAATCACCAGTGGCTGAAACTCACGAATCTTGATGGCCGCAGCTTCGAGGTCCGGAAGCTCCACGAACCTCATCGGCGCGTCGACCAAGCGTTTGGCCCTCTCCCACGCCTTGATAACGAGACCGTTCGCCTTCACGATCTTGTCCAGTGCAGGAAGAACCTTCTTCGATGGGGCTCGTTTTCCTGTCTCCCAGTTCGAGTAGTAACCACTCGAAACGGTCAGCCCCTCGAAGACGTCACGTTGTCGCAGACCGGCCGCCTTGCGGCGCTCACGCAAGACTTCACCGAAGCTCCTCCATGCTGGGTCAATCTTGCGCTCAGCCATGACACCTCACCATCGGTATGCCAGGAAATCTTCGACCTCACCATGAATTAGAACACGCATTGAGAGACTTCGCCAACTATCCCAACTCACTGCCAAGTGGCGAGCACGCTTGAGCTCGGCCTTAGCCCCCCTCAAGGTGGACACATCGCATCGCCTGGCGAAGCAGATTGAAGCTTTCGCTTTCACGACATAATGCGACAAATGATCCATGACGTGATGCGAGAGGCGTCAGGAACTCCCTACTCCTGAGAACTCTGGTGACCTAGGTCGAGAGTCACCCAGGGGCAGGGGCCACCCCGAAGTACCGAGGTGAGACATTTGCAATCCATCCGGCACCGCAAAAGGGCATCAAACACCCATTTCGGTCGTTACCCCCGCGCAATCCGATTTTCCGAGCCCGCGCGCCACGGCATCCTGCTCGGACCCACCCGCGAATACCGAGCCCTCTCCTCCTGGTGCCGGAACATGCTGCCGGTCGAGGGCACCCGGCTGGCCCGCATCGCGCGCATCCTCGTCACCAACGCACACCAGCACTCCCGCTCAGGTCTGCCTGGGGGAACGGTCCGCATGGTCCTGGACCAGACCCGCCCCTTCCTCCCCCACCTTTACGTCACTGACCAGGGGCCACGGAATCCGGGCTCCCTCCAGTACCCGCAACTGAACCCCGGCGCAAGCACGTCCGGACTGGCAGCCCTCAACCACCTCGCCCTCTCCTGGACCCCCTCGTGGACCTGGGACGGCCACCGCATCCAGCAGACCACCGTCGAGGTCGTCCTCGACCTCAGCTGACACACGAGTCACCTCTGGCTCAAGGCACCCCCAGAAACAGAACCGAGGGCTGAGCACCCTGTGCGAAGCCCGTGCCCTCAGCTCACGCCATCAACTCACGACAACCTTCAGGAGAGCCGGTCGAACATGAACGCTGACCACTTGTCACCCCGACCAGAGCGGCGCACCCGAGCGTCCTCAGATCCGTGCACCCAGGTGCACGCCTTCACCGCGAACACTCACAGCCCTGCCCGATGCAGCACCCCTCAGTCATCTCAGGAACCGGTGATCCCCTCGCCCCGGCGGCCGATCGACTCCGTCCCCATGCAGGTTCTGGGGTTCGTCCTGGCCGGGCTGCAACGGTTGGCGGTGGCCACGTGAGCGGCGTTTTCTCCCCCGAACTCGCCCACCGCGAGGCCATGGTCCCGTTGGCGAGCTTCATCAAGCCCTTCCACGCTCACTACTTCTCCCGCGCCGAGGGCCCACCCTTCCGCAAACGCCGGTACTCCTTCGCCGGACTCCCCTGCCTCATGCCGCTGGTGCGGGCGTTCCTGGACACCAGTGCCGCTGAACGCTCCCTCGACTTCCGGTTCGTGTTCACGCTGCTGGGGTCGGAGTTGGCGAACAACTCCATCGCGCACTCTCTGTCGAGTGAGCACGGCAGTACCTTCACGCTCATCGTCGATCGAGGTGCGACCGGGATGACGTTGATCTGCCAGGATCAGGGCGCCCGGTACCCCATGGAGCCTGGGCCGTTCACCGCGGCTGACCTGGACACTCTCGACCCCGATGCGGGTCCCGGCAGCGGCCGGGGTCTGGGGCTGGTCAACGCGTTGGCGGACCGGTGGGGCGACAACGGCAACCCGAAGTTCCGACAGGTCTGGTTCCACCTCTCCTACGACCTCACCCACAACCCGTGGACGCAAACCAACACCGCAGAGGACAAGGTGGAGTGCTGATGTTGGACATCGACACCCGGGACCTGCTCGCAACCGCCGAGGACGCGTTGGCCGCCCCCGCTCATCTGACTCCCGCTCAGGTGGATGTGTGGCACAACCACACCCTGCGCAACCGCATCCCGGTGATCCTGGAGGCCCTACGGATCGCGCGGGAGGACAGCGATGGGGAACTAGCGGTCCGGTTGATCGACCAGGCCATCCACGACCACCCCTCACCCACACGGGTACCCGGCAACAGGCCCGTGGCAGGGAAGGTTCCGAAAGACAAGGACTCCAATCCCGGGCTCCCGGTCCCCGAACACGTGCTCTGCGCTCTGCTGCACAAGCACTGGAACATGACCGTCGAAGGCCAGGCTCCCAACGAAACCTTCGTGGCCCGCCGCCCCCTGGGCTGGACCGGTGACGGCGACCCCTACGAGCGCATCACCGCACCCAACCGCACCGAACTCCTGCGGCTGCTCGCCCACCGCCACCTCGGAGTCCACAGGGGCGATCCGGATCCTCCGCCCGCTGCCTGAGCCCCGAAGCCGTTCCACGAAAAAGCTCTGGCGGGTGCAGCAACACCCCCAGAGCAGGCCGACAGCTCAACCCCTTGAAGAGAAAGAGATTGCCGACATGGCCATTGTGCCGCACACCCACGCCCCGGACCACACGATCAACCGGCCCGACAACGAGCACCGGTGGCAGAGTCGCGTCTACCCCGGTCAGCTCTCCGAAGCCCGTCAGGTCCGCACCGACCTGCACACCGACCTCGCCAGTCTGCTCACCCTGCCGGTCGAAGCGAGGGAGAGCATGGTGTTGTGCGTGAGCGAGATGTTCGCCAACGCCTGCGACCACTCCCGTTCCGGACAGGACCCCGAGGGGAGGGTGGTCCGCACCCTCGACACGCCTCGCCCGAGGACGGTCCGGATCTCGGTCATCGACGACGGCACCCGCACCGATGCCTCCTCGGACTCCTCCCCGAAGGTCCCGCGCAGGCGTACCCGGAAGGAGTGGGATCAGGCCGAACGCGGCCGGGGCCTGCTTCTGCTCGGCCACCTCGCCACCCGATGGGGATTCCGGCCGGTGCTGGACTTCCCGTTCTGCGCGGGGCTGGGCACCGTCATCTGGGCCGAGTTCACCCTTCCCGTGCTGAACTGCGGCGGGGACTCCGCTGGTGGGGGTGCCCTGTGACCGGTCACGAACTCGACCCCAGCGTGCGCTCGGTCCTGACCGCGCCCCGAGGCCACCGCTTCCCCCGCACCGCCGCGCATCCACTGCGGGTCGTCCCGTGGCCACCCGCGTCACCGGAGTCACCTGCGCCCCCGCCGCTCCGAGTCGAAGCCCCCCAGGACCGGTACGCACGCCTGCTGCGCCAAATGCAGGGCAACCCCCGGGTGACCCACATGCTCGAACACGGTCCGGTGCCGCACTGGATGCTCGTGGCTCGCCAACAGCGTGAACAGAGGGCGAGGGAGGCCCGGGAAGCCGATGCCTCCGCTCGAGCCGAACCAGAACCCGTTCCTCCCAGGGGCCGCCACCGCGCACCCTGCCGGTGGTGGGGATGGCCCGCCACCGCCATCAGCTCCACCCTCTTCCTGGGACTCACCACCCTAGAGACCGTGGGTCGGAACCTGACCCACGCCATCGGCATCCTGGCCTGACCGGTGAGAAGACGGGGTCGGGCGACGAAGCCGTCGCCTGGCCCCTCCCCGCGTGCGCGGGAGGCAGCCTGCGATCCCGTTGACCGCAGGCTTGATGGCGGGTCCATCCCCGCGTGCGCGGGGAGCAGATCCCCAAGTGGGAAGTCCAGGTGACCGGAGTGGGTCCATCCCCGCGTGCACGGGGAGCAGGAGGCCGAGTTCATCAAGGCCACGGACGAGTGGGGTCCATCCCCGCGTGCGCGGGGAGCAGCCCGTCGGTACGACGTCTCGGTGGTGCCCACGCTGGGTCCATCCCCGCGTGCGCGGGGAGCAGGCCCGCCGGAATCGGCGCGCGATGCCTCTGTGGGGTCCATCCCCGCGTGCGCGGGGAGCAGTCTTCGTCATGCATACCCGATGCATGTCCCGCGGGTCCATCCCCGCGTGCGCGGGGAGCAGCGTGATGACGCCTGCAAGCACTGCGGGATGGTGGGTCCATCCCCGCGTGCGCGGGGAGCAGTTCGATCCTGCGATCCAATACCCCTCTGGCGTGGGTCCATCCCCGCATGCGCGGGGAGCAGTCTCTTTGACCTGCGCGTTTGTCAGCGGAAAGTCGCCAAATCTGCAAGTTGTTGAGAAACAGACATTTCACCCATCCGCGTGGCGACCTCTCCCGCTCTTTCTACCGCCCATCCGGCACTCACGACTACTCCGCTCCGCAGTCAACACCTACACAACGGGGCGCGGGACAATGTGTCTCCGCATCGAAAGACCGGCTGGACCAAGCACCATTGACCGGACGGAGGGACGTACCCAGTCGGGCACGCCCCTCCCACCTTCTCCCCCACCTGCGGCCGGTCAGTCCTTGGCGGTACTCTCCGGGGCCTCACCAGCGGCGGCTTCCTCAGTACCGCCCCCACCAGCCGAACCCCCGCCCGCGGCCGCTCGCGAACGGCGGTCGAGCTCGGCCAGGTAGGCGTTGTAGTCGTCCATGTCAGCATCGTCGGAACCACCACGGCGGCTGTGCCGCTCACGGCGGCGCTCCTGGCGCTCGTCGTCACGCGACCACTGCACCACCAGCGCCAGCATCACCATCACCGTGGGGATCTCACCCAGCGCCCAGGCGATACCCCCACCCGCGTACTGGTCGGCGGCCTGGTCGGTCATCCACGGGATGTCGAACTGCCCGTAGTACTGCATGGCCATCGGCGTGGCCTGCTCCATGATCGCGATGCCGAAGAAGGCGTGGAAGCCCATCGCCACGAGCAGGAGCAGGATCCGCAGCAGGAACGGGACCTTCCGGGGCGCCGGGTCGATGCCGACGATCACCCAGTAGAACAGGAAGCCCGACACCAGGAAGTGCACACCCATGAACAGGTGACCCAGGTGGTCGTTCATCAGGGTCGGGAACAGCGGCGTGAAGTACAGCGCGTACGGGCTGAACACGAAGATCGGCGCGGCCACGGCCGGATGGGTCACCGCCTTGGAGAAGCGGCTGTTCAGGAACGCGTTGAGCCACTCGCGCGGCCCCCGGTCGCCACGCTTCTCGACGGGCCGGAGGGCGCGCAGCGCCAGGGTGACCGGCGCACCCAGCACCAGGAGGATCGGCGTGACCATGGCCAGCACCATGTGCTGGATCATGTGCATGGAGAACATGATCATCGCGTAGGTCGCGAACCCGCTGAGCTGCACCGCGACGATGGTCAGCAGCCCCAGGAGGAAGGCGGCGGTGCGCCCGATCGGCCACCTGTCCCCGCGCTTGACCAGGCGCCGCACACCCCCGAGGTACAGGACCGCGGCGACCACGACGAACATGATGAAGAACAAGTCCGGCCGCCAGAGGGTGAGGACGTTCTCCAGGCTCATCGCGGGCGGGATGGCGAAGCCCAGGATCGCGGCGGCCGGGTCGACGGTGGTCTCGATCGGCGGTGAAGGCGGCGGCGTGCGCCCCAGGCCCACGGACACGCCGATGACGGCGGCCATGATCATGACCTCCGCCCCGGCCAGGCGCAGGAAGCTCCGGCGGCGGAAGGAGTAGCCCGCCTTCCCACCGGGAGCGGCGTCGATCCGGGTCAGCACCCGGGTGCGGTGGGCGTTGCCGAGGAAGCCCAGCACGACGAACAGCACGATCTTGACGAGGATGATCCGGCCGTAGTCAGTACCGAACAGGTCGTCCAGGGAGTACAGGCGGGCCATGGCGCTGGCGGCACCGCTGACCGCCACGCCGACGTAGGCCCACAGGGCCATCCGGCTGAACCGGTGCGCGGCGACGGCCGGTTCCTGGGCGTCCTTGCGCATGGCGTGGTAGGTGACCACGGCCAGCCCACCGACCCACGCGCAGATGGAGATCAGGTGCAGCGCCAGCCCGGTGACGGCGAGCTCGTGGGCGCCGGAGGAGGCGGCGTGGCCGGTGAGCGCGGGCGGGGTGACCGCCGCCAGCGACGCGACCAGCAGCCACAGGCCGCCGGTGGCCGTGGTGACGGTGCGGCCGAACAGCGCGATGCCGGTGACGATGAGGATCACGAACATGAGGGCGACGCCCGAGCCGACCGACCCGGCGAAGGCGGTGACCTCGTCGATGGTCACCTGGCCCGCGCGCCTGCCGAGGAACTCGGCGGCCTGGAAGTACAGCGTGCCCACGGCACCGAGGACCCACGCCAGGGCGGTCCAGGTTCCGGCACGCACGTAGCCGACGGCCTGCTGGGAGAGCTGGCCCTTCTCCGACCCGAGGAGGACGACCGCCATGAGCATGAGGCCGATGGTCAGGACGGCGGCGGTGTCCATGACCGTCTTGGCGATGGGCATGCCCCAGCGGACCACCTCGCCGGAGTCGAACCTCTCCATGCCGGGGATGATCTGCGCGAAGACCGCGCCGCCCAGGATGAGGGTGGCGCCCAGCGCCACCGTGCACACGAGCACGGCCGCCAGGGCGTAGACGGGGGCGTTCTCGGTGCCGGGGGCCTGGTCCTGGAGATCCTTGGGGGATGTGTCGTTCTGGGCGGGAGGAGCCACGCGCCACTCCGTCGTCGAGTTGGTCAACTTGCAGGTCAGCGCCCTCAGCCGCGATGGCCTCCGCACCGCCGTCCGTCGGACTCCGGCGGGGACCTGGCGCGGAGGGGACACCTCGACCCAGGTTAGTCCGTTTACTACACAGTGTCGGACTTGGGTCCGCTCGCCCACCCCCCTTGCGCCGGAAATCCCTTTCGCCGCGCATGCGCGCCCGGACCAGAAGTGACGTTTCCCCCTTCCTCGGAGGGCCTTCGCGATACGCTCGTTCTCCTACAGGAGGTCGCGGACCGCCCCCTCGTGCCCGTCGCCCCTCGCCGCCGTGCCCCCTCCACGGCCACCAGTTCCACGAACGCCGAGAAGCGTACGAAGGGGGAGGGCGATGCCCGAGTTCGACAGTGTCATCCGTTCCATGCGGACGGTGGTCCCCGGCGGGATCAGGTCAGCCAGTGTGGGGGTTCGGGACGGCCGTATCGAGGCGATCCGCCCCTACACGGCCAGGATGTCGGCGCGCGAGGTGGTCGAGCTCGGCCACACCGCCCTGCTGCCCGGCGCCGTCGACCTCGGCACCGGTGTGCACGCCCCCGGCGAGGAGCTACCGGACTCCTACCGGCGGGTCAGCGACGCCGCCCTGCGCGGCGGCGTGACCTGTGTGGTGGTCTCCCCCGCTCCGGCCCGCCCGGCGATCACCTGCGCCGACTCCCTCCAGGTCCACCAGCGGGCGGCGGCCGGGGCCGACGTCTCGGTGCTCTTCCTGGGCGGGGTCACCCAGGGCACCGGCCCACTGGACCTGGCGGACCTGCACGCCGGCGGGGTGGTGGCCTTCCAGGGGTCGCTGTCGGACGGCGGCGCACCGGACATGGCCGCCCTGGGCGACGCCCAGCTGCGCAAGGCCATGGCGGAGATCGCCACCCTCAACGGTCTGCTGATCATGCACGCCGAGGACGCCCGCGAGCTCGGGAGCCCGCCGGTGTCGGCGGAACAGCGTCCTCCCCGGGCCGAGCGGCGGGGCCTGGAGCGGGTGATCGCGGCGGCGCGCGTGGTGGGCGCGCGCACGCACGTGGCCCCCTTCACCGCCGCCGAGTGCGCGGCCCTGCTGGCGGCCGCGGGCGCGGTGGGGGTCGGCCTGACCGCGCACACCTGCCCGCACTACCTGTGCCTGCCCTCGGAGTTCCCCGGCCCGGAGTCCCCCGCGCACGCCTGCCGTCCCCCGTTGCGCTCGGACGCCAACCGCAAGGCGCTGTGGAGCTCCCTGCTGGAGCCCGACTCCCCGATCCGCACCGTCGGCTCGGGCCACCTGCCCGCCATCGGGCTGTTCACCCTGGAGTGGAGCCTGTCCGCGCTCTGGACGGCGGCGCGCCGACGCGGTCGCTCACTGCCGGATCTCGCGCGGTGGACCGCGTCGGCTCCCGCGGAGCTGCTGGGGCTGGGCACTCGGGGCCGTGTCCAGGAGGGGTACGACGCCGACCTGGTGGCCTTCGACGACCAGACGACCCTCGCGGTGCCGGGGAGCGACCCGAGCCCCTACGCCGGGATGCGCCTCACCGGGAGAGTGCGGCGCACGTGGGTCGCGGGGCGCCCGACCCGCTCCGAAGTACATCAGCGCTAGACCCGTGTCACACCACACACATCCGGCTTACAGCCTGTCAACATGGCAACGGAGGGCTATGCACATTGGCGATAGCGTGGACGCGCCTTCGCAGGTCACAGTGGGAGGTATCAATGGCGATACCAGTTGGAGGAATCGTGCGCATCGGCGTGCCCCGCGAGATCAAGAACCACGAGTACCGGGTGGCGATCACCCCTGCGGGTGTCCACGAGCTGACCCGTCGGGGTCATGAGGTCTTCGTCGAACACGACGCCGGGTTCGGTTCCTCCATCACGAACGAGGAGTACCTCGCGGCGGGCGCCAGCATCCTGCCCACCGCCGACGAGGTGTGGGCCGCGGGCGACCTGATCCTCAAGGTCAAGGAACCCGTCCCGGCCGAGTACCACCGCATGCGCCCGGGCCAGACCCTGTTCACGTACCTGCACCTGGCCGCCTCCCGTGAGTGCACGGACGCGCTGCTGGACCGCGGGGTCACCGGTATCGCCTACGAGACGGTGCAGCTGCCCGACGGTTCGCTTCCGCTGCTGGCCCCGATGTCCGAGGTGGCCGGAAGGCTCGCCTCGCAGGTGGGTTCGGTGACGCTCCAGCGGCCCAACGGCGGCCGGGGCGTGCTGATGGGCGGAGTCCCGGGGGTGCGCCCGGCCAACGTCACCGTGATCGGCGCCGGGGTGTCCGGGCTCAACGCCACCCAGATCGCGGTCGGCATGGGCGCGAACGTGACCGTGCTGGACCTGAACGTCGACAAGCTGCGCCACGTGGACTCGCTGTACCGGGGGCAGGTCAAGACGGTGGTCTCCAACGCCTTCGAGCTGGAGCTGTCCGTCCTGGAGTCCGACATGGTGATCGGCGCGGTCCTGGTGCCCGGCGCCAAGGCCCCCAAGCTCATCACCAACGAGCTCGTCTCCCGGATGCGTCCCGGCGCGGTGCTGGTCGACATCGCCATCGACCAGGGCGGCTGCTTCGAGGACTCCCGGCCCACCACGCACGACGACCCGACCTTCGCCGTGCACGACACCGTGTTCTACTGCGTGGCCAACATGCCGGGCGCGGTGCCGAACACCTCGACCCACGCCCTGACCAAGGACACCCTGAAGTACACGGTGGCCCTGGCGGAGAAGGGGTGGAAGCAGGCCCTGCGCGACGACCCGGCCCTGGCCGAGGGCCTCAACACCTTCGAGGGCGACCTGGTCTACGCCCCGGTGGCCGAGGCGCACGAGATGAAGTACCGCGAGCTCTCCGAGGTGCTCGCCTCCTAGGCACGCGTGTGGGGAGGGGGTCGTCCGTACGGGCGGCCCCCTCCTCGGTGTCGGAGCGGTGTCCGGGCTGGACGCACCCGTGCGACCTGGGTCCACGGTCGAATCCGCGCCCGCGAACGGGGTGGTCGGGCCGGTCGGGCGGGGGTACCGTCGAGGGGTGGCCCCTCCGACGGCGGGGCCCGTGACCGGGGCCCGAACACATGAGGTGGGACTGCAGTGACACACACCGGAGCGGTAACGGTGACCCGGATCGTCGAGCTCGAACTGGTGCGGCTGCGGCCGTCGCTGGCCGGGCGAGGCTCCGACGGCTCCGTTCCGGTGTTGGTCCGGGTGTCGGACGGTCGGGTGAGCGGCTGGGGCGAGGTGTCCCGTGCCACCCCGGAACAGTGGGAGGCGCTCGCGCGCGACTTCGCGCCCGCTCTCCTCGAACATCCCTGGCGGCGCCCGACCGAGGTGGCCGACGCCTTCGCGGACCTGCCCTGGGACCCGGCGCTGACCGGGGCCCTGGACACCGCCTGCTGGGACCTGTGGAGCCGTCAGCGCTCCACCCCGCTGGCGCACGCCCTGGGCGGGGAGCGTACGGCCCTCACGGCGGGGGCGACCCTGCCCCGGCAGGCGACCCTGGAGTCGGTGGTCACGGAGGTGAACCGGCGCGTCGGGGCGGGGTTCCGCCGGATCCGGCTGGAGGTCGAACCGGGTTGGGACACCGACGTGATCCGGGCCGTGCAGACGAGTTTCCCGTTCCTGGTCCTCCAGGTGGACGCGGGGGGACGCTACACGGAGTCCCCCGCCGACCTGGACGCGCTGCGGTCGTTGGACACCCTCGGGCTGCTGGCGATCGAGGATCCGTTCGCCCCCGGGGACCTCGGCGCGCACGCCCGCCTGTCGGCCGAGCTGCGCACCCCCGTGGCCCTGTACCGGTCGCTGTCCTCGGTGGAGGACCTGGGCGAGGCGGTCCTGGCCGAGGCGGGGCGCGCGGTGAACGTGGACCCGGCCCGGCTGGGCGGGTTGACGGCGGCGCGCCGCGCCGTGGACCGGGCGGTGGACGCGGGATGGGCGGTGTGGTGCGGTTCCTCGGCGGTGACCGGGGTGGGCCGCGCGGCGACGGTCGCGCTGGGTTCGCTGTCCGGGTCGACCCTGCCGGTGGAGATGCCCGGTTCCGGTCCGCGCGGTCGTGACCTGGTGGTTCCCCCCGTGCGCGCGCACGACGGCGTGGTGCCGGTGCCGCTCACGGAGAGCGGGCTGGGGCACGACGTGGACCGGGTGGCACTGGCCGGGTACACGGCGAGGACGCTGGTGCTGGACGCGCGTTCGGATCGGACGCCGGGCACCACCCCATAACCGAACGCCGTTAGGTATCCTGGCGCTTCCGTGTCCGGCCCCCGACACCGGACCACGACGCACGTGGAGGCGTGGTGCGCGTATTCGCCGACGTCCATGAGGTCGCCGCCGCCCAGGGCGAGCACCTGGGCCGTACCGACTGGCTGACCATCACCCAGGACCGTGTCGACCTCTTCGCCGACGCGACCGACGACCACCAGTGGATCCACCAGGACGCCGAGCGCGCCGCCGAGGGCCCCTTCGGAGCCACCATCGCGCACGGCTACCTGTCGCTGTCACTGCTGGCGCACTTCTCCCAGAGCATCCTCTCCCTCATCGAGAAGCCGCGGATGTCCATCAACTACGGCCTCAACAAGGTGCGCTTCCTCCAACCCGTGACGGTGGGCTCGCGGGTGCGGGACGCGGTGACGCTCGGAGAGGTGCGGCGGACTCCGAAGGGCTACCTGGTCTCGACCGGGCACACCGTGGAGATCGAGGGGCAGGAGCGCCCGGCCCTGGTCGCGGAG
Source organism: Nocardiopsis eucommiae (assembly GCF_965344335.1). NCBI lineage: Bacteria > Bacillati > Actinomycetota > Actinomycetes > Streptosporangiales > Nocardiopsidaceae > Nocardiopsis > Nocardiopsis eucommiae. The sequence continues at coordinate 44,143 of NZ_CBDRIY010000038.1, read as the reverse complement.
GCCCTGGGCCTCTGGGTTCCCTAGCCAGGGGTCAGGGCACGGGAGGAGGCCCCGTCCGGTGCCGACCAGCGGACGAGGCCTCCTCCAACGGCGACCTAGCGGGCCACGCGTCGCAGGGCGCGGCGGACCAGCCCGGGCGTGAACCAGCGCAGCTTGCGTTCGGCCCGCTCCGCCCTCCGGCGCATGCGGTCGCTCCGGGCCCTGGCCTGCTCCAGCTCGGCGAGGAGCCGGGCCACGTCCTGCTCGGTGTCCTCCTCCGGCCGCGCGGCCGACGGGGCCTCCAGCCGGGCCTCCTCCTCGTCCGTGGCGTGGACCAGGTCCGTCGCGGGCATCCAGTGGATGCCGTGGACCTCCTCCACCAGGCGGTCCAGGTCCCGGCCGGTCGCCTCGGGGTCGAGGTGGCGGGCGCGGGCGAAGGCGGCGGTCCGCTCCAGGCGCAGCATCCCCTCCTCCGCCGTGAGCGCGCCCGGCATGGGCGCGCAGAGCAGCCCCACCGCGTGGGTGTCGCAGGCCCGCACCATCTCCGCCAGGGCCTTGGGGAACGGTTCCGTCCCCGCCTCCAGGTACAGCCGGAAGGGCACGCGCGGGTCCGTGCCCGGCTGGCTCTCGACGAACCGCACGCGCGGGTCGCCCCGGAAGCTCTCGTGGGCCAGCCGTAGGTCGAGGGCGTCCTCCTCCAGCGGAGAGCGACGCTCCTCGTGCAGTTCGCTCCACGGGCCCACCATCCACAGACGCAGGTCCGGGGTGGAGCCGGCCAGCAGCGCCCTGGCGGTGGTGTCGATCTCCTCCAGGGTGTGGCCCCCGGCGTTCAGCACGACGTCGACCAGCGGGACCTCCCACTGCCGCTCGGGCTGCTTGCGGCGCAGGTGGAAGTCGGGGACCCGGTTGGCCACGTACGGCATCCGATAGCGGGTCCCCGCGTTCCGCTTCTCCTGCATCTGGGAGCGCCCCAGGTGCCAGCTGCTGGTCTCCAGGTCCGGGACGAACACCGCGCCGCGCTGGGCCACCCGGTGGCCGAACTCGCTGTCCCCGCCCAGGATCATGGCCGGGTCCAGACCGCCCGCCGCGTCGAACAGGCTCCGGTGCAGCGAGCCCGTCGCCCCCACGTACACCTTGAAGGCCTCGTGGTGGGCCGAGCGCAACCCGTCGTGCCGGTCGATGAACCGCTCGACCCAGTGCGGGTCCGCGCTGTCCCGGTCGAAGAGCTCCCCGGCGCGTCCGGCGGCGACCTCGTCCCGGACGTGCTCCGGGGTCATCGCCGCCGGGTCGAAGTCCACGAACATCTTGTGGCCCATGACCACGGCGTAGTCCACCACGTGGTGCCAGCGCATCTGGGACTCCACGTGCTCGCGGTAGACGAGCATGTCGGCGTCCAGACGCAGGATCACCTGGCCGGTCGAAGCCGCGACCCCCGTGTTGACGGCGTGCGCCGAACCCCAACCGCCGGGATCGGAGGTGATCAGCCGGGTGTTCTCCGGGCGGACGGGCGGCAGCACGAGGGGCTCGGGCGTCCCGTCGTCCACCACGACCACCTCCATGAGGTCGGCCGGATAGCTCTGGCCCGCCAGCGAGGCCAGCACCAGTGCCAGCTTCTCGGGCTGACCGTGCGCCGGGATCACCACGCTCACCGACAGCGTCGGCGTCCACTCGCCCACCGACGGCGGGTCCAGCCGCGCGTAGTCGTTGCGGAACACCTGGGGCTGGCTCCGCGTCACTGTCGGAGGCACCTCGCGCTCCCCTCCCCGGGGCTGACTCTGTTCCGGGATCCCGACCCGCACCCGCGTGTCGGGACGTTCCCCCGCCTGACGTTCCGAGACGTTGTCCGCACTGGTCACGACTGTCCTCCCGTGTACTCGGTGGTCCGGAGCAGGGTCCGCGCGGGGCCCGGGACCGGCTGACCCAGCGGGGCGGGCGCGCCCTCCAGCAGGGCGCTCGGCCGCCAGCCGGACCACTGCCGGGTGCTCCTGCGAAGGAAGTAGCCCATGTCGGCGCCCCAGGTGTGCCCCTGACCGGCCCGCCGGAGCAGGTAGCCGAGGCCGTGGGTCCGGTAGATCCGCCCGCTGTTCCGGCGGACCGCCAGCAGCAGCTGGCTGTCGATCGCCCTGGGCAGGGGCCGGAACCCGCCGACGTCGCGCAGCACGGAGCGGTCGACCACGATCGTGCTCCCCACCACGTCCGGGGAGGGCTTCTCCGTCTGGTAGCTCCGCCACACGGTGAGGTCGAGTTCCTCCAGGTACACCAGGTCCTGGGTGACGCCGACCAGGTCGGCGCAGGCGTAGGTGCGCGCCATGAGCATGTCCGCGAGGTGGTCGGGGCCGTACCAGTCGTCGTCGTCCCACTTGGCGATCACGCTGCCGGACGTGCGGTCCACCGCGTCGTTGAGCACCGAGCCGAACACCTGGTCCGCCGGAGCTTCGTACACCGTGACCGGGATACCCGTCGCGGCGAACTCCGCGACGGCCGACCCGACCTCGGGCACATCGGCGGAGAACCCGTGCAGGGCCAGGACCAGCTCGAACCGCACCCCGCGCTGCCGGGCCACCTGGGCCAGCGCAAACCCCACGAGCTCGGGCCGCCGGGTGCACAGCATCACCGACACCAGGGGTTCCGGCGGCACCGGGACCCCCACCCGAGCGGCCAGGGTGCGCCAGCGGGCCAGCTGGCCGTGGGTGCCCAGAGCGGCGCGGCGCAGCCGAACGCTGTGCTCCTCCCTGCTCAGGGGATCGGCCAGCTCTGTGGCCTCCCTGCTGGTGAGCACGGCGGTGAGTTCCGGTCCGAGCCCCGCGGCCCAGTCCGGGACCGGCCCGCTGACCACGGGTATCCCGCCGGCGGCCAGCGCGACGACCGCTCGGACGACGGTGACCGGCTTCGCGTGCCCGGACCAGTCCACGCGTACTCCGCGCAGGTAGCGGGCGCGGCCGATGTCCAGGTCGGTGAGCGTGCCGTCCCCGGGGACGGCGAACAGCACCTTCTCCCCCTCGCGGACGACGGTGCGTCCGCCCCGGACCGACAGGTCGCCCAGGGGACCGCCGGCCTTTTTGGTGAAGCCGATGGGGTTCACGCTCTGCTCGTCGACCGGTGCCAGCGCGGTGACGGGGTCGGGTTCGTCGACTCCGGCCCCGGAGCGCGGGAGGTCCAGGTGCGGGACGACGGCGTCCTCCCACAGCGGGAGCTCCCGGTCCGAGGTGCGGACCACGAGGTCGGCCACGGGCGAGACCCTGCGCAGCGGTACGGGGCCGGTCGCGCTCACCCCGGTGGCGGCGACGTCGCCCGGCCGCCAGCGCGCCCCGCCCCCGCCGTGCACCCCCGCCAGGGGTGTGGGCCGGAGGCCGCGCCGCCCGCCGGTGGTCCCGTGCAGGACGCAGTCGAGCGCCGGGCCGGTCTCGACGGTGTTCGGGAAGTACAGCTCGCAGATCCAGCCGCGTTTGCCCAGGCGGCGGACGCGCATCTCCAGGAGGTCGTTCCACTCGTCGATGCCCGGCGGGCACGGGACGAGCGGGCCGTGGTGCCCGGGGGTGTCGGCGACCACGACGACCAGGTGGACGGTGGCGGGCAGGGCGTTGACGGTGATGAGGACGCGACGCAGGTCGGTGAGGCTGGCGGCCACCACCGCGACGAGTCCGACCGCCTCGGGCTCGTCCTCCCCGCCCACCCGGGCGACCTCGAACGGTTCACCGAGCGGGTGGGCGTCGAGGTCGACCACGAGGTCGTCGGGTCGCAGCCGCAACCCGGAGAGTGCCTTGAGGGTCGACTCGTGGTCCCCGGTGTGGCAGAGGACCGCTGGTTCGTCACCGCGTGTGCGCAACGCCTGGCGTAGGACTGAGTGGATCATCGGGCGACCCCGGGGTTCGGAGTGAGTGAAGGCACGAACCGGCCCTCACCGGTCACGCCGCCCACCCTAGCCACTCCGGTCACAGATGGTGACTTACCGTCACGGCGTGTCCCTCACCTGGACAGAACCACCCCGGGGGCGTCCCCCAACCCACGCCCGCGAGCGAGGTCCGGGACCACCGCGCGGCGCCACGGAGCCGACGAGGCGGCACGCGGCGGGGTGACGGCCACTCGATCCGTGGACTCCTCCGCCGACACCGGCGAAGGCGTCCACGCGCCACTCCCTAGCGGGCCAGCTTGCGCAGCACCCTCCTGGTCAGCCCGGGGGTGAACCAGCGCAGCTTGCGTTCGGCGCGCTCGGCCCGGGCACGGAGGCGGTCGGCCTCGGCCAGGGCGCGGTCCAGCCGCTTCTGGATCACCTCGGGGCTGTCCGTGGGCTCGGCCCCGGCCGACTCGGCGTCGACCACGAACCCCTCCGCCGGGATCCAGTGCGTCCCGTGGGTGCGCTCCACCACCCGGTCCAGGTCCGTGCCGGTCGCCCGGGGCTCCAGGTGCAGGGCGCGGGCGTAGGCGGAGGTCCGTTCGAGCCGGAGGACGCCGTCGCCCCGCGTGGCGCCGGGCAGGGGCGCGCAGAGCAGTCCGGCACCCTCCCGGTCGATCTCCCTGACCAGTTCGCGCAGGGCGTCGGCGGCCGGGACGGCTCCGGCTCCCACGGTGAGGCGGAAGGGAACGCGCGGATCGCGGTCGGGGACGCTCTCGACCAACCGCACGCGCGGGTCGCCCCGGAAGGTCTCCCGGACCAGGCGCAGGTCCAGGGCGTCCTCGTCGAGGGGCGAGCGGCGGCCCCCGTCCAGCGACTCCCAGGCCCCGACCAGCCACAGGCGCAGGTCCGGGGTGGTTCCGGACAGCAGCGCGGAGACGGTGGCGTCGACCTCCTCCAGGGTGTGGCCCCCGGCGTCGAGCACGACGTCGACCAGCGGGACCTCCCACTGGCGCTCGGGCTGCTTGCGGCGCAGGTGGAAGTCGGGGACCCGGTTGGCCACGTAGGGCATCCGGTAGCGGGTGCCCGCGTCGCGCCGGGTCTGCATCTGCGAGCGGCCCAGGTGCCAGCTGCTGGTGTCCAGGTCCGGGACGAACACCGCGCCGCGCTGGGCCACCCGGTAGGCGAACTCGGTGTCGCCGCCGAGGACGAGCTCCGCGTCCAGCCCGCCCGCCGCGTCGAACAGGCTCCGGTGCAGCGATCCGGTGGCGCCGACGAACACCTTGTAGGACAGGCGCCCGGCGGTCCGCAGGCGGTCGTTCTTGTTGATGAGCCGCTCGACCCAGTGCGGGTCGGCGCTCTCCCGGTCGAAGAGCTCCCCGGCGCGTCCGGCGGCCACCTCGTCCCGGACGTGCTCGGGGGTCATGGCGTCCGGGTCGAAGTCCACGAACATCTTGTGGCCGAGGGCGACCCCGTAGTCGATCCGGTGGTGCCAGCGCATCTGGGACTCCACGTGCTCGCGGTAGACCAGCATGTCGGCGTCCAGACGCAGGATCACCTGGCCCGAGGAGGCCGCGACTCCCGTGTTGACCGCGTGCGCCGAACCCCAGCCGCCCGGAGCGGAGGTGATCAGCCGGGTGTTCTCCGGACGCACCTCGGGCAGGGTGAGGGGCTCGGGCGTGCCGTCGTCCACCACGACCACCTCCATGAGGTGGGCGGGGTAGCTCTGGCCCGCCAGCGAAGCGAGCACCAGCGCGAGTTTCGCGGGCTGACCGTGCGCCGGGATCACCACGCTCACCGACAGCGTCGGTGTCCACTCCCCCACCGGCGGCGGGGCCAGCGGGGCGTAGTCGTTGCGGCGCAGCAGGGGCTGGCCGCCGAAGTCCACCGCGCCTCGCGGCAGCGGCTCTCCGGGCACGATCGCCGGGCCCGTGACGGGGACCGGGTCCACGGCCGGGGCGGTGTGCTCTTCGGTACTGGTCAAGGGTGTCCCCCCGTGTGCTGTGTGGTCCCGACCGGCCGTCCGTCATCGGCGCCGCTCCCCAGCGGAGCGGGCTCACCCTCCAGGAGGGAGCTGGGCCGCCAGCCGGACCACTGTCGGGCGTAGTTGTGCAGGAAGTAGGCCATGTCCTCGGACCAGGTGTGTCCGCCGCCGGTGCGGCGCAGCACGTAGCCCAGCCCGTGGGTGCGGTGGACGCGACCGCCGCCCCGGGTGACGGCGACGAGCAGCTGCGTGTCGATGGCGCGGGGCAGCGGGCGGAACCCGCCGGTCTCCTCCAGCACCACGCGGTCGGTGAGGAGGGTGCCCCCGGCGATGAAGCGGGTGGCGGTCTCCGACTCCCGGCTGCGCCAGACCATGAGGTCGATCTCCTGGAGATAGACGAAGTCCTGTCCGGTGCCGACCAGTTCGGCCCCGGAGTAGGTGCGGGCCAGGACCAGGTCGGCCAGGTGCTCGGGGCCGTACCAGTCGTCGTCGTCCCACTTGGCGATGAGGTCGCCGGAGGCCAGGGCGACGGAGTCGTTGAGCACGGCGCCGAAGATCCGGTCGGCGGGTGCCTCGTGGACGACCAGGGGAAGGCCGGTGGACCGGTACTCGTCGATCGCGGAACGCACCTCGGGCAGCGACGCGGGGAAGCCGTGCAGGGTGAGGACGGTCTCCGTCTCCACCCCTCGTTGGCGGGCGATCTGGGCGAGCGCGAACCCCACCATGTCGGGGCGGCGGGTGCACAGGATGACGGAGACCCGGGGCTGCGGGAGCACGGGCACTCCGGCCTCGGCCGCCAACGCGCGCCAGCGGGAGCGCACGCCGTGCGTGCGCAGGGCGGCGCGGCGCAGGCGGACGCTGTGCTCCTCACGGGCCAGCCGGTCGGACAGGTCGGCCTCGGTCGCGGTGTCGAGCAGCGCAGTGAGCGGGGTACCGAGTCCGGCGGCCCAGGTGGGGACGGGGCCGCTGACCAGCGGGACGCCACCGGCGGCGAGGGAGGCGACGGCGCGCACGGCGGCGTGCGGTCCGCGGTGCCCGGACCAGTCCACCCGCACGCCGCGCAGGTGGCGCAGGCGGGACAGGTCCACGTCCGTGACCGTTCCGTCGGGGGCGACCGTGACCAGGTCCTTCCGACCGTCCGCGATGACGGCGCGGTCGCCGCGCAGGGTGAGGTCGGCCAGCGGCCCCTTCTCGGCCTTGGTGAAGCCGGTGGGGTTGACGGTGGTCTCGTCGACGGGGGCGATCCGCTGGACGGGGTCTCCGCCGGGCCGGTCGGTGGCCAGGAGCGCGGAGCGGGCCCGCTCGTAGCCGTCCGGCCCGGTGAGCGTCTCCCAGGACTCGGTGCCGGTGGTGGTCCGGTCCAGGAGGGGCACGGTGTCGTCGGTCCAGGCGGGCGGGGCCGTGGCGTCGTGGACGCGCAGGACGAGGTCGCCCACCGGGGTGACCCGGCGCAGCGGGACCGGGCCCTCCTGGGCGACGCCGTGGGCGCCCGTGTCACCGGGCCGCCAGAGGGCGGCTTCGGCACCGTTCAGGGCGGCCAGGGGTGTGACGGCCGGTCCCCGACGGCGGCCCCGGGTGCCGTGCAGGACCGCGTCCAGGACTGGGGCGGTCTCGATGGCGTTGGGGAAGAACAGCTCGCACACCCAGCCCCGGCCGCCCACCCGGCGGACCCGGAGTTCCTGGAGGTCGCGCCACTGCCCCATGCCGGGGCCGGTCGGGACCGGGGGCTCCTGGTGGCCGGGGGTGGCGACCAGCGCCACCACCAGGTGCACGGCCCGGGGCAGGTGGACGGCGGCGGTGAGCACCCGGTGGAGGTCGGTGGTGCTGGCCGCGACCACCGCGACCAGCCCGGCCACGCGGTCGTCTCCGAGGACGGGCTCGCCGTGGGGGCGGGCGTCCAGGTCCAGGAGCACGTCGCCCGGGACGGTGGGCAGTCCGGCCACCTCGGCCCGGGTGTCGGCGCCGGTGTGGCAGAGCACGGCCGGTTCCCTGCCGCGAGCGCGCAGGGCGTTCCGAAGGACGGTGGTGATCATCGGGTGGCCTTCGAGGTCGGGCGGCAGCCGGGGGCTGGCTGCCGGGCGGTGTCGGGGACGGGCGGAGTGCCGGTGCGGCTCAGGGGGCCCGGCGGGTGAACACGTGGGCGCCCTTCTCCGACGGTTCCACGGTGCGGTGCAGGCGGTACTCGGAGACCCAGCGGTCCCCCAGGGCCCGCTCGTCCGGCCGGTCGGCGTCGTCCAGGACGACCACGGCGTCGTCGGTGCAGCGCGGCAGCAGTGCCGGGACCGCCGGGTACCGGGCCTGGACGCCGGTGGCCTGGGGCGGCCCGTCCACGAACAGCAGGCCGACGCGGTCGAGGTCGGTCAGGCGGGAGAGGTCGTACCAGAGCGGCTGGGAGGTGACCGGGCCGTCGGGCGCGGCCCCGGCCAGCTCGGGCTTGACCTCGGCGAGGGGGGCGTGCCGGACCTCGACGACGTCGTCGAGGCCGTGCGCGGCGACGAGGTCGCGGCTGAGCTCCGCGTAGCGCTCCTCGTGCTCGATCGCGACCAGGCGGCCGGTCCCCGCACGGCGCAGCGCGTAGCCGATCCACACGCTGGAGGCGCCGCTGCCGCACTCCACGACGAGTTCGGGGCGGTGGCGGTCGATCAACCGCACGAGCAGGCGCAGGACGTCCGGCGAGGCGGCCCAGCCGCGCAGCGGCGGCATGAAGGGGGCGACGTCCAGGTACGCGCGCAGTTCGGCCCAGGCGACCTGCTGTTCGTAGTCGTGGCGGCCCTGCACGGTGACGGCCCGCTGGATCTCCCGGCTGGCCCGGGGCAGGGCGTGGTCCTGGAGCCGGGACAGGCGCTCGCCCACCCCGTCCAGGGAACGGGTGATCTCCAGGCGGTCCCGGCCGAGCACCTCGGTGACCCGCTGGGTGTGCCCGTCGACGGAGGTGGCCAGGGCCCGCAGGGAGCGCCGGAGTGTCCACAGACCGGCGCCGAGGACGCACACGAGCCCGCCGAGCAGGAGCACGGCGGTGGCGATGACGACCTCCGCCCAGCTCAGCACGGACAGAACCCCCAGAACCGTCGGGAGGGTGAGCACCATCAGGCCGAGGACGGCACCGATCACCAGAAGGGGTGTGGCTCGACGGCGGAGCGTGCGCAAGGGGGACCTCCACGGGGGTCGCGTGGCAGCGGGATGCGGGGGGATTTCCGGGTATTGACGAGAAAGTCCCGGACACTTTCGACACTAACTCCTCAAAGTGCCCGCCGAGTTGTTCACCGGGGAAATCGAAACCCGAACAGGAATCAATTCCCCCGGCGTTCACCCGCGCATCACCGTGGTTTCACGTCCGGACACTTCTCCGTCCGCTCCGTCCGCGTGGAAGAATCCATTCCGTCGGGTGTCGCGGGCAGGTGCGAGGTCCGGCACGGGCCCGTTCCAGGGCCTCGTCGCGGGTGTGCTCGCCCCGGCGCGGACCCGGATCCCCGTGGCGTCCGGTCCGGACTCACCAGCCGGTGGCCTCGACCAGGGCCTTCTCCATCGCGGGAGCGAGGGTGCCCGCGTAGGTCGCGGTGATGTGTGAGTGGTCCCAGAACACCAGGATGTTGCCGACCACCGCTTCGCAGTAGCCGTCGGGGCACACCTGGTCAGTGAGGTCCATCAGGGTGACGTTGGGCGGCAGCGTGACCAGGGTGGCCGGGTCCACCTCCTCCTGGCTGGCCGAGACCGGCGACACGCACTGGTCGACCGGCCCCGACTCCACGCACTCGGCGCCCTGGTAGGTCAGCCGGGGCAGGTCACGCAGTCCGATCACCTCGACGCCCAGCCCGTCCAGCCACTCCCACATTCCCAGGTAGCCGTCGTGGACCCGCTCGCCGTCGAGCGTGGCGCGGGTGGAGGAGGTCAGCACGGCGTCCGGTCGCAGCTCCTCCAGTTCGGCCATCGCCCTGGCCTTCCACACCTCGCACTCGTCGAAGACCACGCCGTCCCGGTGGGAGGTGTCGGTGCTGAACTGGCAGCCGCTCTTGCTGAACGAGACCAGGCGCCACCCCCGGGCGTCGGCCGCCGCCCGCACGGCCGGGTACCAGTGGGCGACGCGCGAGGCGCCGACCAGGGCGAGCGTGCGCTCGGCGTCGGCGGGCCCGGTGTCGCAGACCACCAGTTCGGAGGAGGTGAGAGTGACGTGGCAGCCCTCCTCGTGGTGCCAGGACAGGTCCTGTCTGGCGTCGGCCGGGTCCGGCCGGACCGGGACGTCGGCCAGGACCGTGGTTGGGTCCGCGACCACCCCGGCCCCCGGGTAGCTCTCGGGGGCGGCCAGTTCCAGGGCGCGTTCGGCGCGGTCGCGGTCGATGCGGTCCGTCCAGAGCAGCGAGGCGGCCAGGACCGGGACGATCAGCGCGGCGGCGATCCCCAGCGACCAGGCGGGCGTACGGCGGACGGGGGGCCGGGTGAAGCGGTCCAGGCCGCCCTCCACGAACCGGTGCGTGAGCCAGGCCAGGACCAAGGACGCGCCGAGGATCCCCAGTCCGCCCAACGGTGTGGCCAGGGACCGGCCGGTGACCTCCAGATAGCAGACCAGGACCGGCCAGTGCCACAGGTAGAGGGGGTAGGAGAGCCGGCCGAGCTCGGTGAGGGGCTTCCAGGTGAGCAGGCGGTCCGCGCCGTGCGGACTGCCCGTGGTCCCGGCGAGGACCACCAGGACCGCGGCCGTGGTCGGCCACAGGGCCACGTAGCCGGGGAAGAGCGTGGAGACGGAGAGGAGCGCCCCGCAGGAGACCAGGGCGGCCAGGCCGAACCAGCCCAGGAACACGCGCAGCCGCACGGGCAGGTGCACGCGGTGGACGACCAGGGCCAGGAGCGCCCCCAGGGCCAGCTCCCAGAGCCGGGCTCCGGTGTCGAAGTAGGCCCAGGCCTGGTCCCGGGCGGTGATGGACACCGAGTAGCTCAGGGACAGCGCGAACACCGCCGTGACCAGGACCAGGACCGTGGCGCGGAACGGCAGCCTCGCCCGTGTGGCCACCAGCGCGGCGAGGGCGACCAGCAGCGGCCACAGCAGGTAGAACTGCCCCTGGATGGACAGCGACCAAAAGTGCTGGACCGGGCTGGGCGCGGCCTCCCTGGCCAGGTAGTCCACCGCCGCGTGGGCCAGGGCCCAGTTCTCGTGGTAGAGCGCGGCCGCGCGGACCTCCTCCAGGATGTCGCCCCAGCGTGAGCGGGGCAGCAGCAGGTACACGGCGGCCATGGTCGCCGTCAGGACCACGGCCACAGCGGGGACGAGCCGCCGGACCAGCCGGGTCCAGAAGGCGACGAATCGGACGCGCCCCTCGCGCTCGACGCTCCGGACCAGGGACCCGGTGATCAGGAACCCGGTGAGCATCAGGAAGACGTCGACACCGCCGGAGACCCGGCCCAGCCAGATGTGGTAGACGGCCACCAGGAGCACGGCGACGGCGCGCAGCCCCTCGATCTCGGGGCGGAAACCCCCGACACCGCCCCTGGCGCGCACGCCGTCGGGAACGGACGGAACGGAGGTGGTCCTCGTGAAGGGAGCCTTCGGAGTGGAGGAGTGCATGAGCGGCGGTGGCCTCGAAGTGCTAGGGAGACTGTGCGCCGAACGAGGCGTCTGAACGGGTGGCGTCTCTCGAATTCGGCGCTGCATCATCGCCGTTCCCGATGCCCACCCGGTGAATGGCGGGCCAACGCCCGAACAACGTTCTCCGGAACCCCGGCAGGCGGATCTCGGACAGCCCGGCCAGGGTAGGCCGAACGAACGCCCGCACCCGGGCTCCGAGGTTATTCGGGAGGTTCGGGAACAAGGGTGATGGTTTGTGTGACAGGCGCCCGGGAAGGGTGGGGGAAGGTCGGAGCGGGTCAGGGCGCACGGGCCCCGTGGACGTCGTACCGGTGGTGTCCGGAGGACGAGGACGGGCCCGGTCGCGTGGACGCCCCGGTGGCCGTTTATTCCCGGAGCCGGGTGTCAAGAGCCTGACATCGGGTGTCCGGCCGCCCGGCTGATAGCTTGCTGACTAGAGCGATCCCATCGCTGTAAGCCCGAAGAATCGCGTCATTTGGAAAGGTGCGTCAGAGATGTCTGCGCCATACTCGCTTCCCGAACTGCCCTACGACTACGCGGCCCTGGAGCCGTGGATCTCCGGTCAGATCATGGAGCTGCACCACGACAAGCACCACGCCACCTACGTCGCTGGCGCCAACAGCGCCTTGGAGCAGCTGGCCGCGGCCCGCGAGTCCGACGACTTCGGCACCGTGAACCAGCTCCAGAAGAACCTCGCGTTCCACCTGGGTGGCCACGTCAACCACTCCGTCTTCTGGAAGAACCTCTCCCCGGAGGGTGGCGACAAGCCCGAGGGTGAGCTCGGCGCCGCCATCGACGACCAGTTCGGTTCCTTCGACGCCTTCCGCGCGCACTTCAACGCCGCGGCCACCTCGATCCAGGGTTCGGGCTGGGCGATCCTGGCGTGGGACGCCCTGGGTCAGCGCCTGATCATCGAGCAGCTGTTCGACCAGCAGGCCAACATCGCCATCGGCACCCAGCCGCTGCTCATGCTGGACATGTGGGAGCACGCCTTCTACCTCCAGTACAAGAACGTCAAGGGCGAGTACGTCAAGGCGTTCTGGAACGTGGTCAACTGGGCCGACGTCCAGGAGCGCTTCGCCGAGGCCCGCAAGGTCCAGCTCGGCTAGTTCCACTCCCCGCCCCACCGGTCACGACCGGTCGGGCGGCGGGAACGGCGGAGGGCGGCACCGCACGGTGCCGCCCTCGCTGTTGCCCGGGCCCCCGGAGCTCCGGTTCAGACCACGAGGGCGTCCGGGTGGTCCTGCACGGGGCCGTGCCGATCCAGCTCACGCCAGGAGCGGGCCAGGCGCCACACCAGTTCCTCCCGGGTCGCCCTGTCGTAGGCGAACGGCAGCCGGAAGTACGCGTCGTGGCGGTCGTCGCCCGCCGCCGACATGACGGGCCCGGGGACCAGCTCGACGTCGTGGGCGAGCGCGACCTGGGCGAAGGCGCGGGCGCTGGTCCCGGGCAGCTGGACCCACAGCGCCGCGCCGCCCTCGGGGGTCCGCCACCGCCACTCGGGCAGGTCCCGGCGGAGCAGGCCCTCCATGTGGTCGAGCGCCACGCGGAGCCCCTCGGAGCGCTCCCGCGCGAGCTGGGCGTAGCGGTCCAGCAGCCGCACGCCGATCGCCTGGTCGAGCAGGGGGCCGGCGAGGTCGGCCAGGACCTTGCGGCGGCTGAGGCGGAGCGCCATCTCGGCGGGCGCCCGCAGCCAGCCCAGGCGCAGGCCCGCCCACCCCACCTTGGAGAGGGAGTCGACGGTCACGACCTCCGCGCCGCGCGGGGCGTGGGCCGCCAGGGGCGGGGGTTCGTCGGGCGCCCGCAGGCCCGTGTACGCGCTGTCCTCCAGGATCGGCACCCCGTGGCGCGCCGACAGTTCTCCCAGCTCACGGCGGCGAGCCGAGGACATCATCGTGCCGGTGGGGTTGTGGTACGAGGGCATCACGTAGAGCAGGTGCGGCGAGGTCTCGCTGAGGGCGCGGCGCACGCCGTTGGGGTCGATTCCCTGGTCGTCCAGGGGGACGGGACGGATCCCGGCGCCCCGGTCGCGGAAGAGGTCGAGGCAGCCCGCGAAGCTCGGGTCCTCGGCCACCACCAGGGAGCCCTGACGCAGGTAGAGCTGGGCGACCAGGGCGACCGCCTGGTGGGCACCGGTGGTGACCACGATCTGGTCGGGGTGGGTGGGCAGGCCCTGGTGTTCGTAGTGCCGTGCGATCGCCTCGCGCAGGGCGGGGAGCCCGCGCGGGTGGTAGTTGCCCTCGGCCATGAGGGCGGGCAGGTCCTCGGCGGTGACCTCGCGGATGGCCTGTTCCACCCCGGCCAGGCCGGGGGTGCGCAGGCACGAGGCGGAGATGAGGTTCTCGTCGGTCTGGAGGAGGTTGCGGTAGATGGGGTCGCCGGTGCCGTTGGCGCTCCACCCGTCCGAGCGGACCGGGGCGCGGGACCCGCACACCCGGGTACCGCTGCCCTGACGGCTCTCCAGGACTCCCTCCACACGCAGGTGGTCGTAGGCGGAGACCACGGTGGTGCGGCTGACGCGCAGCGCTGCGGCGAGGCCGCGTTCGGAGGGCAGGCGCTCGCCGGGGACGAGGGTTCCCTGGTCGACCAGTTCACGCAGGGAGTGGGACAACCGCCGGTGCAGGGCCCCGTTCCCGGTGGACCAGGCGCCGAGGGAGTCCACCAGGTCGTCGGTGCGTCGAACAGGGTCCATTTTCGGCTCCATTGGCTCTCCTCGTGTCCGCGTCGGACTCCGATACTCGCATCAGTCCAACCGGACGCACCAGAGCCAGAGTGGACCCTGCATCGGGGTCCACTTGAGACAGGAGTTCGCATGCGCTCCCTCCTTCCCACTCGCACCGTCCGCCACTCCGCCGTGTCAGGGAGGCCGCGTCGCGGCCACGGGGAACCGGCCCCGCAGGGGCGGGGGACGATTCTGGTGGAGTCCCGCACGGTCACCGGCGACCCCCGCCACCTGCCTGCCCTGGTCGCCGCGTTCCGCGCCCGGGCCGAGGTCCACCCGGGCCACCTCGGTGAGGTCCACTTCTCCGACGACGGGGCCTCCGTCCGCACGGTGAGCCGCTGGCGCTCCTCCGTCGACCTGCGGTCGTTCGTGGAGCGGGCCCACGGCGACCTGCTCGCCTACCGCGCGGAGGCGGGCCGCTTCCCCGAGGTGGAGCGCACCCTGTGGTGGTCCCGCTCCGCGACGGCGGTCACCCCGGAGCAGGCGGAGGCGCGAGCGGTGCGCCTGAAGGCCCACGGGCCCGGCCCGGGGGCCTTCACCCTGGGCTCCCCGGTCCCCGCGCCCGCCCGCGCCGGTGGTGCCTGAGGACCCCCGGCGGGACTCCCCGCACGCGAACGGGCTCGGCCGTCCATGACGACCGAGCCCGCCGACCCCTCCCGCACGCCCCTCGTGGTGCGGGATCAGGCGGAGACGGGACCGGGGGTGGGGGCGAGCGGGGCGCCCATGGCGTGGTAGCCGCCGTCCACGTGCATGACCGTGCCGGTGACGGCGCGCGCGGCGGGCGACATCAGGAACAGTGCCGGTCCGGCCACCACGGTGGTGTCCTTGGTGTCCCAGCCCAGCGGGGCGTGACCCGACCAGGAGTCCGCGATCTGCGCGAAGCCCGGGATCGAACCTCCCGCGAGGGACTTGATCGGGCCGGCGGAGATGGTGTTCACGCGGATACCGTCCGGGCCCAGGTCACGGGCGAGGTAGCGGGCGGAGTTCTCCAGGACGGCCTTGGCCGACCCCATCCAGTCGTAGACCGGCCAGGCGACGCTGGCGTCGAAGGTCAGCGAGACCACACCGGCGCCCTCGGGCGCGTTGGCGAGGAGGTCACGCATGCCCACGGTGAGCGCGGCGAGCGAGTAGCCGGAGATGTGGATCGCCTTGGAGACGTCCTCCCACTCGGTGTTGAGGAAGTTGCCGCCCAGGGCGCTCTCGGGCGCGAAGGCGATGGCGTGGAGCAGGCCGTCCACGTGGTCCCAGTGCTCACCGATCGCCTTGGCCGTGGTGGCGATCTGCGCGGGGTCGGTGACGTCCATGGGCAGGACGGCGACCGGCTCCTTGGGCAGCCGCTTGGCGATGCGCTCGCAGATGGAGAAGGCGCGGCCGGGCGGGTTGGTCAGGATCACCTCGTGGCCCTGGTTCATGGCCTCCTCCGCGATCGCGTAGGCGATGGAGGACTGCGTGGTGATGCCGGTGATGAGCAGGTTCAAGGGGTCCCCTGGAAGGCGGTGTTCGGGCTGGCAGTGGCAACGTATCGGCGCGCGGTGGGGTGCGTCTGCCGTGGAACGGCACAAAGAATCGGCCCCGGCCTTGAAGGGGTCCGCCAGTGGGGCGGCGCGGCCAGGGGCGCGCCGGGGCCCTCAGCCCGGCTCCGGGGGCGACCAGGTGCCGCCGAGTCCCGCGCCCAGGGACCGCCGCGCCACCGTGGTGAACGCGTCCGGGGCCAGGGCTCCCATCCCCGAGGGCAGGACCCCGGAGAGCGGTCCGGCCCCCATCTCGGGCAGGTCGACGAGGTTGCAGCGCATGGCCAGGTCGGGCTGGCGGGGCCAGGAACCCACCACGACCCCGGCGGGGACGAGACCGCGCGAGCGCAGGGCCTCAGCGGTCAGCGCGGTCGCGTTGAGAGTACCCAACCGGGGGTCGGCCACCAGGAGCACCGGGGCGGTCAGGAGTTCGGCCACGTCGGCCAGGGTCTCCCGGTCCTTGTTCAACCGGACCAGGAGCCCCCCGGCGCCCTCCACCAGCACGAGGTCGTGGCCGCGCGCGAGGTCGAGCGCGCGGTCGGCCACCTCCCAGGCGGCCGGTCCGTCCCGACCGCTACGCGCGGCGGCCGTGGCGGGGGCGAGCGGTTCGGGGAAGCGGGCCGTCTCGGCGGTGGTCACCCCGGGGACCAGCCGGGCGACGGTGCGGGCGTCGCCCTCCTCGTCGGGGCCCACTCCGGTCTGGGCGGCCTTGAGCACGGCCACGCGGCGCCCCCGGGCCGCCGCGAGGGCGGCGACCGCCGCCGTGGCCACGGTCTTGCCCACCTCGGTTCCGGTGCCGGTCACCACGAGCACGGTCACAGGTTCCCCTCCTCGTCGCGCCCGGACGGGGTCCGCGTCTCCCCGGGCTCGGTCGGGGTCCGCGCCTCCCCGGGCCCGAACGAAGTCCGCGCCTCCTCGCGCCCGGACGGGGTCCGCGCCTCCCCAAGCTCGGGCGGGGCCGTCCCGCCCTCCAGTGAGGCCTCGGCCGCCGCGACCATCGCGGCGGCGATCGTGGCGACCTCCTCCTCGGTGCAGACGTAGGGCGGCATCGCGTACACGTGGTGTCGGAAGGGCCGCAGCCACGCACCGGCCGCGACCGCCGCGCGGGTGGCCTCTCGCACGCGCACCGGGCGGTCCAGTTCGATCACGCCGATCGCGCCGAGCACCCGCACCTCCCGCACGCCCGGCAGGCCCTCGGCCGGAGCCAGTCCCTCGCGGAGTCCGGCCCCGACCCGCGCCACGTCGCCCCGCCAGTCGCCCTCGGTGAGCAGTTCCACCGAGGCCAGGGCGGTGGCGCAGGCCAGCGGGTTGCCCATGAACGTGGGGCCGTGCGCGAGCACGGGCACCTCGCCCCCGGCGATCCCCCGCGCCACCCTCCCGGTGCACAGGGTGGCGGCCAGGGTCATGTAACCGCCGGTCAGCGCCTTGCCCAGGCACATGATGTCGGGAACCACCCCCGCGTGGTCAGCGGCGAACATCTCCCCGGTGCGCCCGAACCCGGTGGCGATCTCGTCGAAGACCAGCAGCAGCCCGTACGCGTCCGCGATCCGTCGCAGTTCACGCAGGTGGTCGGGGTGGTGGAAGCGCATCCCGCCCGCGCCCTGGACGACGGGTTCGACGATGATCGCGGCCAGTTCCCCGGCGTGCTCGCGGGCCAGCCCCTCGAACCGCGCGAGGTAGTCGGGGTCGGGCGGGGTGTCGAACCCGGCGGGCGGCTCGGGCGCGTGCACCTGACCGGGCAGGACGTCCCCCCACAGCGCGTGCATCCCGCCGTCGGGGTCGCACACGCTCATGGCGTGGAAGGTGTCGCCGTGGTAGCCGCCCCGCCAGGTGAGGAACCGGCGGCGTGCGGGGGAACCGGTGGAACGGTGGTACTGGAGGCACATCTTCATCGCGACCTCCACCGACACCGACCCGGAGTCCGCGAGGAAGACGTGGTCGAGGCCCTCGGGGGTGATCCGGACCAGTGCCTCGGCCAGCTCGGCGGCGGGCGCGTGGGTGAGCCCGCCGAACATCACGTGGCTGAACCGGTCCACCTGGGCGTGCACCGCCGCGTCCAGTCGCGGGTGGCGGTAGCCGTGGATGGACGACCACCAGGACGCCATCCCGTCGACGACGCGGTGGTGGCGGCCGTCCGCCCACAGGTCCAGGTGGGCGCCCTCGGCGCCGGTCACCACGTAGGGCGTCTCGGCCGCGGGCACGGTCGTGTAGGGGTGCCACAGGTGTGCGCTGTCGGCGGCTCGGACCCGGGCGGGGTGGGCCGTCTCGGTGCTGGTTCGCGACATGGTGACCCATTGTTCCGCCCACGGGGCGACTGGTGCCCCGTACGAGTGAGCCAGGAATCCCCACCGATTCTTTGTGGGCTTTCACCGGTGACCGGGGAGCCGGAAACCGGCAGAGTCGTACACGCCTCCCTGGCACCGCGAGGGACGGGTCGCCCCAGCGGGCTTGGCCGCCGCTGGGTCGACCCGCCCAGGGCCCTCTCTCACCGGCCCCACGGTCCGGGCAATTACCTCGTGCACAAGGCTTTTACCCGCACACGTGGCCCCTCCCCGCCCCCTCACGCACGGAGCCGCACCAGCGACCGCACCCACCACCGATCCCCGAGGAGCCCTCCGCATGGAACGCCTCGACACCGCCGTCCGCCGCACACGCCGTCCCTGGACCCTGCGCGCGACCCGTCCGGGGCCCGCCCCGCTGCCCTCGGGCCATCCCCTCGCCTGGCTGGACCGGGCCGCCGAGCGCCGCGCCCGGGCCGGACTCAGCCGCCGGACGGTGCCCCGCTCCCCCTCGGACGGACTGCTGGACCTGGCGGGCAACGACTACCTCGGGCTCATGCGGCACCCCGCCGTACTGGCGGCCGCCGCCGACGCCGTCCACACCTGGGGCGCGGGCGCCGGGGGTTCGCGGCTGGTCACCGGGGACACCGAACTCCACGCCGAACTGGAACGCGAGCTGGCCGACTTCCACGGCGCCGAGGCCGCCCTGGTGTTCTCCTCCGGGTACGCGGCCAACCTCGCGATGGTGGCGTCGCTGGTCGCCCCGGCCGCCGACGACGTCGAACCGCCACTGGTGGTGTGCGACCAGTACAACCACGCCTCCCTCATCGACGCGACCCGGCTGGCGCGTGCCGCCGGCGCCCGCGTCGCGGTCTTCCGCCACCGCGACACCGGGCACGCCGACGCGCTCCTCTCCGAGGCACCGGGGCGACGCCTGCTGCTCAGCGACACCGTGTTCTCCGTGGACGGCGACCTCACCGACCTCCCCTCCCTCGCCCGGACGGCACGCGACCACCGGGCGGCGCTGCTGTTGGACGACGCCCACGGGCTCGGGGTGCTCGGCCGGGGCGGACGCGGCGCCGTGGGCGGCACGGAACTGGCCGCCGCCGACGACGTGGTGGTGTCGGTGACCCTGTCCAAGTCGCTCGGAGCCCAGGGCGGCGCCGTCCTGGGGTCACGCCGGGTGATCCGCCACCTGGTGGAGACGGCGCGCACGTTCGTGTTCGACACCGGGCTGGCCCCCGCCTCGGTGGGAGCGGCCCTGGCGGCCCTGCGCGTGCTCCGTGCCGAGCCCGAGCGCGCCGAGGCCGTCCGGGCCCGCGCCCGGGAGCTGGCCGAGGGGCTCCGCCAACGCGGCTTGGAGGTGAGCGAACCGGACGCGGCCGTAGTGTCGGTGGTGGCCCGTTCTCCCGAGGAGGCGCTGGCCTGGCGGGCCGCCTGTCACGAGGCGGGGGTCCGGGTGGGCTGTTTCCGACCGCCCTCGGTGCCGGACGGCCGCTCCCGGCTCCGGCTGACCGCCCGCGCCACCTTGGACAACGCCGATATCCGCCGTGTTCTCGACGTCATCGCGACAAACCGCCCCGGGTAGTCTGGCCACTGGATCAGGGGTGCGCCTTCCGAACGCACCCCGCACGCCCCGCGGAACTGGGAGGCGGTAGGAGATCGTGTCAGCGCGTGATGGTGACCCCCGGGAGCCCCGGGAACCGGAGGGCCCGGAGGACCCCGCCGCGACCTCCGCCTCCGGCGAGCCCGTGAGCGGCCCCGAGCAGGACCGGACCGAGACGTCCGAGGCCTCCGGACAGGACCGGACCGAGGTCTCCGGGACCGCCGAGTCCCCCGAGACCTCCGAGGCCTCCGACCCGGACGCGTCCGGGTCCACCGCCCCCGACGACGGCGACGCGGGGGTCCGCGCCCGTCGGGTCCGTCGCCGCCGCGTCAGCCTCGTCACCGTGTCCGTCCTCGTCCTGGCCCTGGTGGCGGTCCTGGCCGTGCCCACCAGCCGCGACGCCCTCCTGCGGCTGTGGTGCGACGCCACCGGCGGCGTGTGCCCCGGCGAACCACTGCCTCCCATCACCGAGGACGAGGAGGAGGACTGGCGGGTCCGGATGGACCCGAAGGACGCCGCGCTGTGGGGCAACTACGTGTCCCTGGGCGACTCCTACTCCTCCGGAGACGGCGCGGGCGAGTACGAGGAGGGCACCGCCGAGCCCGGTGAGTGCTGGCGCTCCGAGCACGCCTACCCCAGGGTCATCGAGGAGGAGTTCTCCTTCGACGGCGCGCTGGGCTTCTACGCGTGCAGCAGCCACAAGGGCTCCGACATGCTCAGCCAGGTCGGCACCCCCGAGTCGCAGATCGAGCGCGTCACCGAGCACACCTCGCTGGTCACGGTCGGGATCGGCGGCAACGACCTCGGTTTCATCCCCGTCCTGCGCACCTGCATCATGCGGATGCCGCTGCTGGAGCGGACCGCCTGCACGGACCAGGAGGAGGAGGTCACCGAGCGGATGGACGCGTTCGAGGACACCCTCACCGAGGTGCTCACCGAGATCCGCGACCGCGCCCCGGACGCCCGCGTGCTGGTCCTGGGCTACCCCCGGCTGTTCCCCGAGCAGCCGCCCGGCATGTACTACACGCTCTCCCAGAGCGACCAGCTGTGGCTGAACACGGTGGCCCAGCGGTTCAACGACCGAATCCGGGACACGGCGTACCAGGTGGACGGCGACGTGTACGGAGCCCGCCAGGTGGGAAGCGTGGAGTTCGTCAACGTCTTCACCGCGTTGAAGGGCCACGAGGTCAGCGAGGACGACGCCTGGCTCAACGGGATCGTCCTCGGGCAGCTGGGTGAGGGCCTGCGCGTGGACCGGGCCAGCTTCCACCCCACGGCCGAGGGGCAGCGCTCCATCGCCGAGCGCGTACGCCTCCAGATCGAGGAGGGCCCCGAGCGGGTGCTGTTCACGTCCCGGGAGACCCTGGACAAGGTCGACGCCGAGGTGCTCCACACCGAACTCGGCGGCCCGCTGGACCCGGTCAACGCCGTTCCCGGCTCCGACGACACCGACGAGGAGGAAGCGGACGAGGAGGGGAACGGCGCCACCGAGGCCGGTGCCGGTTCCTGACCCCTCCCCCGGCCGCGCGGCCGAAGGCCACGGTGCCCCGGCCCGGAGGAGTCCGGGACGGGGCACCGTCGGTCCGCCCTCACCCGGGGCGGGAGACGGGCGTCGCGTCTACCCGCGCTCCGCCCTGAGCTCCGCGATGACCTCGGCGAACCGGTCCAGGCCCCAGTTGAGGTCGTCCTCACTGATCACCAGCGGCGGCGACATCCGCACGGTCGAACCGTGGGTGTCCTTGACCAGGACACCGTGCTCCGCGAGCCGCTTGCACAGCTCCTTGCCCGAGGCCAGCGCGGGGTCGACGTCCACGCCCGCCCACAGGCCGATGCTGCGCGCCGACACCACCCCGTCACCGACGAACGCGTCCAACCTGCGCCGGAGCACCTCGCCCAGTTTCCGGGCGTTCTCCAGGTAGGGCCCCTCGGTCAGCATCCGGACGACCGTCTGGCCCACCGCCCCGGCGAGCGGGTTCCCGCCGAAGGTGCTCCCGTGCTGTCCGGGCTGGATGACGCCGAGGACGTCCTCGTCGGCCACCATCGCGGACACCGGCAGGATTCCGCCGCCCAGCGCCTTGCCGAACAGGTAGGCGTCGGGGACGACGCCGGTGTGCTCACAGGCCCGGATCGTGCCCGTGCGGCCCAGACCCGACTGCACCTCGTCCGCGATGAACAGCACCCGGTTGGCGTCGCAGATCTCCCGGACGCGGGGCAGGTAGTCCGCGGACGGCACGATCACGCCGGCCTCGCCCTGCACCGGCTCGATGAGGACCGCCACGGTGGTGTCGTCGATGGCCTCCTCGATGGCCCGCGCGTCTCCGTAGGCCACCGAGCGGAAGCCGGGCGTGTAGGGGCCGAAACCCGTCTTCGCCTCGGGGTCGGAGGAGAAGGAGATGATCGTGGTGGTCCGGCCGTGGAAGTTGGCCCCGGCGACGACGATGGTCGCCTGGTTCTCCGGGACGCCCTTGACCTCGTAGCCCCACTTGCGGGCCACCTTGATGCCGGTCTCCACCGCCTCGGCACCGGTGTTCATCGGCAGGACCTTCTCCTTGCCGACCATGTCCGCGAGGGAGCTCACCCACGGGCCGAACTGGTCGTTGTAGAAGGCCCGGCTGGTCAGCGTCACCCGGTCGATCTGGGCGTGCGCGGCGGCCAGGAGGTCGGGGTTGTGGTGGCCGAAGTTCATGGCCGAGTACCCGGCCAGACAGTCGAGGTAGCGCTTGCCCTCCACGTCGGTCACCCAGGCACCACGGCCTTCGGCGATCACGACGGGCAGGGGTGAGTAGTTGTGTGCGGACCTCGACTGTGCGAGTTCGATGTGGTCCGCGCTGGAGAGTCCCTGTCCGCCGGGGTTTCCGACGGAGTCCTGCTGTCCCAGATTCTGGGTGGTCATCTAGCCGCTCCGATCACCTTTGACCGATGGTCAGACAGTAGATACCCACCGTGGGGCCCTGTAGAGCCCGGCGGCGGGATCTCCAAGAGTTGAGCAGATGATCCGGTGAGCCCACAAGGGGTGGTGAAGATCACCGGCCCGGCCCCCGGGCCCGAAACCCCGACACCTCCGGCCCCGGCACCCCCGCTGAGCTTGAACGCCCCCGGCGGGGCCTCCGACGAGGGTGACGGGGGACGGTTACGCAGGTGACGCGGTACACAGCGCCCACAGCGATCGGCCGCCGCCCCGACGGGTACGTTCGCTCTAACCAGCCACAGCCGCCGCGAGCGCCCCGCGCCGAGGACGGCGCCCACGACCGTCAGGGAGGTCATCGACGTGCCCCAACACGCGTCCCCGGACACCCCCTTCTCCCTCGCCAACCTCATGACGGCGGTGGCCGACGCCGTCCCGGACCGGATCGCGCTGGTCGCCGGTCCGCGCCGCCTCACCTACCGCGCCCTGGACGACCGGTCCACCCGGCTGGCCCGGCACCTGGCCACGGCCGGTGTGCGCCCCGGGGAGAACGTCGCGATCCTGTCCTTCAACCGCGCCGAGTGGGTGGAGTCGTTCCTGGGCGTGCTGCGCGCGGGCGCCGTGCCGGTCAACGTCAACTACCGGTACGTGGCGGGCGAGCTCCGACACGTGCTCTCGGACGCGCACGCGGTGGCCCTGATCGCGGAGGACTCCCTGGCCACGACGGTGGCGGCGGTCCGCTCCGACCTGCCGCGCCTGCGGCACGTGCTCCTGCTGGAGGACGGCTCCGAGCGCGACGCCTCGCTGCACGGCGTCGACTACGAGGAGGCGCTCGCGGCGCACGGACCGGACTCCGGAGACGGTGCGGTCGAACTGCCCGTGACCAGTGGCGACGACCACTACCTGCTGTACACCGGCGGCACCACCGGCTATCCCAAGGGGGTGCTGTGGCGCCAGGCCGACGTGTTCCGCGCGGCCGTGGAGCGACGCGACCCGGGCGCCCCGCGCGCCGGGTCCACACGGGACGTGGCCGAACGCGCCGCGCGCTGCTTCCCGCTGCGCATGCTGGTGCTGGGGCCGCTCATGCACGCCGCCGGGCAGTGGAACGCGCTGAGCATGCTGCTGTGCGGCAAACGCGTGGTGCTGTCCACGGACCGCAGCTTCCGCGCGGACCGGGTGCTGGAGCTGGCGCACCGCGAGGGTGTGCACGCGGTGCAGCTGGTGGGCGACGCGATGGCGCGTCCGCTGGCCAGGCACCTGTTGACCGAACCCGACCTGTGCCCGGAGCTCACCTCGGTGCGTTCCGGCGGCACCCCGCTCACCCCCTCGGTACGCGGGCTGTGGCGGGCCTGGCGCGAGGACGTGGCCCTGGCCGACGCCTACGGCGGTTCGGAGACGGGCGTGTGCGGGTCGGCCACCGCGCCCGACGAGCACACGAGTGTCGCGGACTCCGCCGACCGGCGCAGCTTCACGATGGGCGGCAGCATCTCCGTGCTGGACGACTCCCTGCGGCCGCTCCCGCCGGGGTCGGTCGAGGTCGGCCGGATCGCCCGGACCGGCCGGATCCCGCTGGGCTACTACAACGATCCGATCGCCACCGCGCGCACGTTCCCCACGGACGGTGACGGGCGGCGCTGGGCGCTGTCGGGCGACTACGGCACGAGGGCCGGTGACGGTTCGATCGTGCTGCTGGGCCGGGGCAGCGTGGTGATCAACACCGCCGGGGAGAAGGTCTACCCCGAGGAGGTGGAGGCCGTGCTCAAGGCGCACCCCTCGGTGGAGGACGTGATCGTGGTGCCCTCCCCGGACGAGAGGCTGGGCCAGAAGGTGACGGCCCTGGTGTCGCTGGCCTCCGGTTCGGCTCGGGACGAGGGCGCGCTGCGGGCGCACTGCCGGGTGCGCCTGGCCGGGTTCAAGGTGCCTCGGACGGTGCACTTCGTGGACCGGGTGCGGCGTACGGCGGTGGGCAAGCAGGACTACCGGTGGGCCGCCTCGGTGGCCGGGGAGGACCCGGACGCGCCCGCCGTTCCCACCTCGCCACTGTCCGGTTCGCGCCGGATCTGAGACCGGGTTCCACGCCGTCGTCGTCACGATCCGTTTTCGGACCAAGGACCTCGCGGACTGATACCTGACCAAAACCCGGATTCTCCGGGCGATCAGACGCCTTCACCCCGTCCGGCGCCGCTAGAATCAGCACTGCCCGGCCCGGGGCCTGACGGCTCTCCTCCCCCTCGCACGGCCCGGGCGGCACACATCCCGCGCGGGCCGGAGCATCGAACCGGTGGAGGTCGCCTCCATGACCCGCGTGGTACAGCACCCCTTTGACCCGCCGGTCGACCGTTCGCACGGGACCGGCGACCCCATCAGGACGGAGGACGGCGCCCTCTCCCGGGAACCTCCCGGGCCAGCGCCCGACAACATGGCCAAGTCAGTAGGCTCCTACATCTTCAACGCGGTGCGCGGCGGGGCCGTCGGCACCTCCGAGGCACTGCCCGGCATCAGCGGCGGCACGGTCGCACTGATGGTCGGCCTCTACGACAAGCTGATCGGTGGCGCGGGCCACGTGGTCAGCGGCATCAAGCGCTACGTCACGGACGTGCCCCGGGGCCGCGGCAAGGAGCGCGCCCAGGAGCAGTTCCGCCAGGTGGACTGGTCGGTGCTCGTCCCCGCCCTCATCGGCATGGCCGTCGCGCTCATCCTGGCCGCCGTCTTCCTCGCCCCGCTGGTGGAGGTCTACGCGCAGTACGCGTACGCGCTGTTCTTCGGCCTGGTCCTGGCCTGCCTCTGGATCCCCTACACCGGTGCGGGCAAGAAGTGGAAGGCCTGGCACTACGCGGTGGCCCTGGTCTTCGCCGCGCTCGCGTTCACGCTCACCGGCCTGCCCGGCGCCAACCTGCCCACCCACCCCGTGGTGGTCTTCCTCGCGGCCGCCGTCGCCATCTGCGCCCTGGTGCTGCCGGGCCTGTCGGGCTCCTTCATCCTGCTGACCCTCGGCCTGTACGAGCCGACCATGGCGGCCCTGCGCGCGGCGGACCTGCCCTACATCACCGTCTTCGTCCTGGGCATGATCACCGGTCTGGCCCTGTTCGTGAAGGTGCTCCAGTTCCTGCTGGAGAACCACCACCACATCACCCTCGTGGTGCTCACCGGGCTGATGGCCGGTTCGCTGCGCGCCCTGTGGCCGTGGCAGGACGAGAACCGCGACCTGCTGCCGATGACCGACGTCCCCGTCACGCTCGCCTTCGCGGTCGGCGGCTTCGTGGTGGTCGTCGGCATGATCGTCTGGGAGCGGCGCAAGCACGCCCAGCAGGAGCAGGTGGAAACCCGCCACAACGTCACCGTCTGACCGCGCGGAGGGGGCGGTCCGCCCCGGCGGACCGTCCACTACAGTCGGAACCACCACAGACCAACACAGATGCCGGGGCCGCGAGGCCCCGGCGGCGCGGGGTGCCGGAGAGAGTCCTCCCGGCTGAGAGCACACCCGTCGAACCTGCCCTAGTTCGTACTAGCGAAGGAACGCCAATGAGCGCGTACAACGTCGTGTCCATCGCCGGAAGCGACCCCAGCGGGGGCGCTGGCGTCCAGGCCGACCTGAAGTCGTTCTCCGCCCACGGGGTCTTCGGAATGACCGTGGTGACGGCGTTGACCGCCCAGTCCACACGCGGGGTCACCGGGGTGCACGGTGTCCCCGCGTCCTTCGTCACCGATCAGATGGACACCCTGTTCACCGACGCGACCGTGCACGCGGTCAAGGTGGGGATGCTGTCCACGTCGGAGGTCACCGAGGCGGTCGCGGCCGCTGTGGACCGCTACGCGCTGCCGAACGTGGTCGTGGACCCGGTGATGGTGGCCAAGAGCGGTGACCGCCTCCTGGAGCGGTCCGCGATCGAGGCCCTGCGCACCGTCCTGCTGCCGCGCGCCGACCTGCTCACCCCCAACCTCCCCGAGGCCGCCGACCTGCTCGGCGAGACCGAGGCGACCAGCCTCAAGGAGATGCGGGGACAGGCCGAACGCCTCCTCGAACTCGGTCCGCGTCGCGTCCTGCTCAAGGGCGGGCACCTGCCCGGTGAGGAGAGCGTCGACCTGCTGGTCGACGGTGTCTCGGAGCCGGTCGAGTTCCGTGCCGGGCGGGTGGGCACCCGCAACACCCACGGCACGGGCTGCACGCTCTCCTCCTCGATCGCCGCCCTCCTCCCCCAGCGCCCGGACACGGTGGCCGCCGTGGCCGACGCCAAGACCTACCTCACCGAGGCCCTGCGCCGCGCCGACGAGATCCACGCGGGCGGCGGCCAGGGACCGGTGCACCACTTCCACGCCTGGTGGTGAACGGACGACACCACGCGAAGGGGGGACCGGCCACGGTGGCCGGTCCCCCCTCGTCGTCGGCCGAGGGACTGGTCCTCCGGCCGCTCGTGTACTACTGGCTGACGTCCTTCATGATCACGTCCGGGTTCCGCCAGTCCGGGTGGTCGAAGAACTTGCGCGTCTCCGAGCTGATCACCCCCGACAGCAGGATCAGACCCACCAGGTTGGGCAGCGCCATGAGACCGTTCGCGATGTCGCTGAAGAGCCACACCGAGTCCAGGTCGGCGACCGAGCCCACGAAGACGACCACGATGAAGAGCAGACGGTAGGGCAGCACCATGCGGCGGCCGCCCAGGAACTCCACGCAACGCTCACCGTAGTACGACCAGCCGAGCAGGGTGCTGAAGGCGAACACCGTCACGGAGACCGCCACGATCACGGCACCGGCCGAGCCCATCGCGGGGCTGATCGCTCCCAGCCCCTCCGTCATGGCCTGCGAGGTGAGCAGGGAGCCGTCCTCGGCGCCCTCCACCTGCCACACCCCGGTCACGATGATGACCAGACAGGTCATGCTGACCACGATGATGGTGTCGATGAAGGTCTGGGTCATGGAGACCATGGCCTGACGGACCGGCTGGGTGGTCTTGGCCGCAGCGGCCGCGATACCGCCGGTGCCCAGCCCGGACTCGTTGGAGAAGATGCCGCGCGCGAAGCCCAGCTGGATGGCGAGCAGCACACCGGCGCCCGCGAATCCGCCGGTCGCCGCGGTCCCCGTGAACGCCGAGGTGACGACCAGCTGGAAGGCGGGGAGCAGCGCCTGCCAGTTGGCGATCAGGACCACGAGGCAGATGCCGACGTAGCCGATGATCATGACGGGCACGAGGGCGGAGGTGACGCGTCCGATGCTCTTGATACCGCCGAGGATGACGGCGCCCGAGCCCACCATCAGGATCAGCCCGATGACCCACGTCTCCACGCCGGTGACGCTGTTCATCTGCTGGGCGACCGTGTTGGCCTGGGTTCCGTTGCCGATGCCGAAGGCGGCGATGGCACCGAAGACCGCGAAGGAGATGCCGAGGAAGGCCCCGAAGCGCCCGCCGACCCCGTACTTCAGGTAGTACATCGGGCCGCCGCTCTGCTCACCCTTGGCGTCGGTGCGGCGGTACTTCACGCCCATCAGGGCTTCGCTGTACTTGGTGGCCATCCCGAAGATGCCCATGACCCACATCCAGAACAGCGCGCCCGGACCACCGATCCCGATGGCCAGGGCCGCTCCGGCGATGTTGCCGACGCCGACCGTCGCGGCGAGCGCGGTGCTCAACGCCTGGTAGTGGGAGATGTCGCCCTCGACCGTCTCGTCCTCCTTCCGGCGGACGAAGGCCAGCCACAGGGCGTGCGGCAGTCGGAACAGCTGGATCAGGCGCAGCCGGACGGTGAGGTAGACACCGGTCAGGAACAGCAGGGGAATGAGGACGAACGGTCCCCAGATGATCTCCGACAGGACGCCGGCCATCTCTAGGAGGTGGTCCACGGAGGACCTCTCTTTCGGTGATTACGTGGGGTGGGGGGGGAACCAGCGGTGTCATTGGGGGGAACCAGGACCCTCGGAAACACGTTGGTACCGGTGGATACTGTTCGGTATCGGGAAAGAATGGCACTGACGCGTAACAAACAAATCACGCGAGGTCAGAATGCGTGTTACGGAATCTTTTCGTGTCTTCTCGCGTCTCCCGACTCCGGGGCCCGGGCTTCCCGGCTACCCCTCGCCGTCCTTTCCGTCCTCCTCCTTCACCTGGGCCAGGGCGAGTCTGCTGAGGAGCTCGGCCGCCTCGTCCGGGTCCGCCCCCTGTCCCACGGCCACGCCGAGCAGGTAGGTCGTGAGCGGGGCCGCCGGGCGGGCCACGGAGTGAGCGGCGTCGCGCGCGAGGTCGAGCACGCGGTCCACGTCGGGTTTCCGGAGGGGGTCGGTCCCGGTCAGCTCCAGTTCGGCGCGGACCAGTTCGGACCATTCCACGAGTGTCACCACACGGCTCCTTGGGTGTTCGTTCGGGTTTCGTTCGGCGATCACGGCCACACCGGGGTCATCCGCCGGTCAGTCGACCGTGCGGACGGCGTCACCACCTGATCGGCCAACCCGTGTCGGCGCTTCGGGCGAGGTTCTCCCGCCCGGCGATCCGGGTTCACTCCCCGACCCTAGCGTCGGAGGCACCCACCACTCGGCGTGACACCTCGGCGTTGGGAGCCCCGCATGTCCCCCACACCCCCGCCCTCCGTCCACCGGCCGCCCCTGCGCGTGGCCATCGTGACCGAGTCCTTCCTTCCGCAGGTCAACGGGGTCACCAACTCCGTGTGCCGGATCAGCGAGCACCTGGCGGCCGAGGGACACCAGGCACTCGTCCTCGCTCCCGGCCACGGCCCGACCTCGTACGCCGGCTTCCCGGTCGTCCGGACGCCCGCGCTGCCCCTGCCCGTGTACCGCGACTTCTCCATGGGGCTGCCCGCCCGGCGGACGATGACCGCCGCGATCCGCGCGTTCGCGCCCGACGTGCTGCACCTGGCCTCCCCCGCGCTGTTCGGCGCGACGGCGGTGGACGTGGCCCGCCGGTGGGCGCTGCCGACGGTGGCAGCGTTCCAGACCGACCTGCCCGGGTTCGCCGGACGCTACGGCCTGCCCGGGTCCGGGACGCTGTGGTCGCTGCTCCACCGCGTCCACTCGGCGGTGGACCGCACGCTGGTGCCGTCCTCGGCCACCCTGGAGGCGCTCTCCGGTCGGGGGTTCCCCCGGCTGGACCTGTGGCGCCGGGGTGTGGACGCCGCGCGCTTCTCCCCCGACCACCGGTCCGAGGAACTACGTCGCGAGCTGGCACCGAACGGTGAGGTGATCGTGGGGTACGTGGGCCGTCTGTCCCGCGACAAGCGGGTGCACCTGCTGGGCCATCTGGCGAGGCTGCGGGGGATGCGCCTGGTGGTGGTCGGGGACGGCCCGGACCGCGCCCGGCTGCGCCGCCTGCTGCCGGACGCCGTCTTCACGGGGCAGCGGACCGGCCCGGACCTCTCACGGCTGTACGCGTCACTGGACGTGTTCGTGCACACCGGTGCGGACGAGACCTTCTGCCAGACCGTGCAGGAGGCGCTGGCCTCGGGCGTACCGGTGGTCGTCCCGGCGGCGGGCGGCCCCGTGGACCTGGTGACGGAGGGGCACAACGGCCTGCTGTACCGGCCGGACTCGGTCCGTGAGCTGCGGGTGGCGGTGGGGCGGCTGGCCCACAACCGGGAGGTGCGGGCCCGGATGGCGGCCCGGGCCCGGCCCTCGGTGGCGCACCGCACGTGGCGGTCGGTCAACGAGGAGCTGGTGGAGCACTACAGAGCGGTGATCGCCCCGAGCCACGAGCTGGCCGCCCGCCGGGAGCGGATGACGGCCGGAGGCGTGTGACTGCGGCGCGGATCGGCCGGGAAGGGCGTGACGGGACCCTCCCTGGGAGAGAGAGGGAGGGTCCCGTCGGTGGTGACCGCCTCACCCCGTATAAGAGAGGCGGGCACGATCTGGGCGCGGACGCGCGGTCAGTGGACCGGCTGCGCGATCGCCGCCGGAGCCGGGATCACCGTGCTGGGCGACGGGGTGCCGGAGGCCGCGGTGTCGGAGAGCAGCGCCCCGAGGACCTCGGTGAGCCGGTCCAGGTGGGAGCGGATCCACGGCAGGGACAGGGGGTCCTCGGCGGACAGCGCCGCGTACCGCTTGTCCTCGGAGTCCCCGTACAGGAGGCTGGTGGCCACCCGCATCCGCAGGGCGGCGGAGCTCTCGCCGAACTCGACGGCGGGCAGCACCCCCATGCCGAAGTGCTCCAGGAGGTGCCCGGTCAGCTCCGGACCCGTGGTCACTCCGTGCAGCGCGGACAGCCGCTCACGGACCGGTTCGAAGTCCGGGTAGAGGTAGAAGGCCGCCGTCGGGGGCGAGACGAGCGCCCCGGCCCGGGAGAAGACGTCGGCGACGGCGCGGGCCACGACGCCGTGCAGGCGACGGCTGCGGTCCACGTGGTCACGCAGCTCGGCCGGTTCACCGAAGGCGTACGCGGCCGCCTGCTGGACGGGCGCGGCCGGGCTGGACCAGATCTCGCTGGCCACACCCAGGAGGCCGCCGCGCAGGCGGTGGCCGATCTCGGAGTCGGGCAGGCGCAGGACGCCGATCCGCCAGCCGCCGAGGGCCAGGTTCTTGCTGAGCCCGGTGGAGATGACGGTGCGCTCGGGCGCGTACTCGGCCGGGCTGTGGACCTCCGCGCGTTCCCGACCGTGCTCGTCCACGTGGACGAGGTCCCGGTAGATCTCGTCGGAGATGATCACGAGGTCGAGTTCGCGGGCGACCTCGGCCAGGCGGCGCACGGTCTCCGCCCGCGCGACGGTGCCGGTCGGGTTGTCCGGGACGGTGACGACCACCGCGTTGACCGTGCGTCCCTCCTCCCGGGCGGCGGTGACGGCGGCGTGCAGCAGGTCCGGCTGCGGTACCCCGCCCTGCCCGGTGGCGGTCGGCACCATCACCGGACGCTGGCCCACGAGGCGGCTCTGCGCGGCGTAGCTGACCCAGCTGGGCGCGGCGATGGCGGTGTCCCCGCCGATCTCCAGGAGCAGGCTGTAGAGCAGGGGCTTGCTGCCCGGACCGGCGATGACCAGGTCGGGGTCGGTGGGCAGGCCCCGGCGGTTCCAGTACCCGGCGGCGGCCTCACGCAGGTCGCTGGAACCGGCGACGGGCCCGTAGGAGTTGGCCGCGTTGCTCGCCGTGAGCTGGTCCCGCATGACCGGGTGCACCGGCAGACCGGCCTCACCGAACCCGAGCGGAAGCACGCGCAGCCCTTGGCGGCGCTTGTCGTTGAGGGCTTCGTTCACGGCGAGGGTGGCGGACACAGTGACGGTCATGGATGACTCATCTCCGGCTTGTCGTTAGGCGCTGACCACCGGTTGAGCTGGGCTCTCGTCCAGCTGGTGGCCTCTCACACCCCAGCCTGCCCAGATCCCGCCATCAGTACAAGCGAGTCTTTTCGATGCTGAGCATAAGATGACCTAATGCTTGACCTTCGACGACTCCAGCTCCTCCGCGAGTTCAGTACGCGCGGGACCATCGCCGCGACCGCGCACGCCCTGGGATACACGCCTTCGGCGGTGTCCCAACAGCTCGCCACGCTCGAACGCGAGACGGGGGTGGCGCTGCTGGACCGGTCGCCGCGCGGCGCCGAACTGACCGACGCCGGACAACTGCTCGTGAACCAGGCCGAGGAGATCCTGGCCCTGGTCGAGGCGGCCGAGTCCGTGCTGGCCGAGCAGTCGAACATCGCCCTGGGGGTGGTGACGGTCACGGCCTTCCCGACCGCCGCCGTGGCGTTCGCTCCGCTGTTGGCGCCGCCGCTGCGCGGCTACGAGGGCATGCAGCTGGTCCTGAGGCAGACCCTCCTGGCCACCGGCACCCAGAAGGTGCGCTCCCGCGAGGTGGACATCGCCCTGGTGGACGACTGGACGGGGCAGCACCCGGGCCGGGGCCCCGACAGCGGCCTGCGCCACGTGCACCTGCTGCGGGACCCGATGGTGCTGGCGGTCCCGGAGGGCCACCGGCTGGCCGACCCGGAGGTCCCGCTGGTGCTGGACCAGATGCTGGGTGAGTCGTGGATCGTGGCGCCGGAGGGCGAGCGCTCGCGGCACGGCACGGAGAAGCTGTTCGCCGAGGTGGGCGGGTTGCCCGCGGCGACGTGGGAGTTCGAGGGGCTGGGCACGATCCTCAGCCTGGTCTCGCGGGGCATCGGGATCGCGGCGGTCCCGGCCCTGGCCATGGTGGGTGCCCCGGCGGGTCTGGTGTACCGGCGGTTCCCCTCGTCACCGGAGCGGCACGTGTACGCGGTGCTGCGTCCGGCGTCGCTGCGGCGCCCGGCCGTGCAGGTGACCCTGTCGGCGCTCCGGGACGCCGCCCGCAGCGTGGAGCGGGAGCTCAGCCCGGTCTCCCCGCGCGTCCAGGGGCCGAGGTGACGGCGCGGGCGCGCACACGGCCCGCCCCTTCAGGGGACGGGCCGTGTTCGGTGTTCTGTCGGTCGCTTCCGGTGGCCTGTACGGGTACCGGTCACGCGTCGTTGCTCCTTCGGCGCGCCTTGTCGATCCTGCGGCGGAGCTTGCGACAGACGTGGCGAGCTCGGTCGCGGTCGTCGCGGGCGTTCCACCAGCGCGCGTAGGCTTCCAGTCTTCTCTTGCGCAGGGAGTCCAGCTCGGCCTCCATCCGGTTCACCCGGTGCTCCAGGTCGATGCGTTCTCGTTCGAACGACGACATGTCGCGTTCGTGGAAACCGGCCTCGCGCTCGGCGCTGACCAGCCGATCCGTGAGACCTTCGGTGACGTTTCCACCCTTGGCGATCCGGCTGACGCCGGCCTGTCCGCTGATGCCTTCGAACCACACAGTTCTGGTCTTTCCTGTGGCGGCCCGAGATCACCGATCGCTACGCAAAGAATGCAGAAAGTGTTCAAAGCGGACTTTTTGGGAGCCGATGTCTGGACACGGAACCTCGGCTAGGCCACCATGACCCGCTCGGACGCCGAGCGGCCCTGACCGCTCCCCCGGAGCCGCGTGTAGACCGCCTCGAACCGGTCCAGCGACCGGTGGTGGTCGTGCTCCTGGGCGATCTCGCGACTCGCCCGTCCCAGCTCCCCGCGTCGCCCTTCCGAGCCGAGCACCGACAGCAGACGGTCGGCCAGGCGCACGTGGTCGCCCGGCGGGAACAGGAAGCCGTTGCGCCCCTCCTCCACCAGGTGGGGCAGCGCCATCGCGTCGGCGGCCACCACGGGCAGACCCGTGGACATCGCCTCCAGCGTGGCGATGCTCTGGAGCTCGGCCACGCTCGCGATGGCGAAGACGTCCGCCGCCGCGTAGACCATCGGCAGGTCCTCGTCCGGCACGAAACCCAGGAAGAACACCCGGTCCGCCACGCCGAGCCGGGCGGCGATCGCGCGCAGCTCCGCCTCACGCTGCCCGGTCCCGGCCAGCACCAGCTGCGCGTCGCGCTCGGGGACGATCATCGCCAGCGCCCGGATCGTGTCGTCGATCCGCTTCTCCTCGTCCAGCCGCCCCACGAAGACCACCGTGTCCCGCTCGGGCAGGCCGAAACGGTCCCTGGCCGCCGCGCGGTCCCCGGCCCGGGGGTGGAAGCGGTCGAGGTCGATCCCGCAGGAGATCGCCTCGATCTCCCGGGCGAACCCCCGCTCGCGCAGGAGTTCTGCCGCGCGCGGGGTCGGGGTGGTCACGTGGTCGGCCTCCCCGGCCACGCGGACCATGTCCCGCCAGGCCAGCGAGCCCGCCGCGTGCTGCATCGGTCGCGGCACGCGGGCGTGCGCGTACAGGTTGTCCGGCATGAAGTGGTTGGTCAGGACCACGGGCACGCCCTCCGCCCGCCCCCGACGCAGGGCCGAACGGCTGAGGGGGAAGTGGCTCTGCACGTGGAGGACGTCGGGGTCCAGTCGCCGCAGGACCCGGGCGATGTGCCCGCCCATCCCCAGGGGGACGGCCGCCCGCATCGCGCTCTGGAAGGGGATCGGGGCCGAGCGCAGCCGGTGCTCGGTGACGTTCCCGTTGACCGTGACGTGGGGTTCGCCCCCCTCGGAGGGGCACACGACGTGCACCCGGTGCCCGCGTCCGGCCAGCCCCTCCGCCAGGCGGAACGTGAAGTAGCCAGCGCCGTTGACGTCGGGCGGGTAGGTGTCCGAGGCGATCAGGACGCGCAGTGGACGGTTCGGCTGTGCCATCTGGGATCTCCCTGTTTCAACGAGTGCGGCTACTGGGGGGCGGCGGAGGGACCGGGGTCGCTGTCCGCCTCCGGGTTGCGGTGCCGGGACCGGGCCAGGGTGACGGTGCCCGCGAAGGCGACGAGGGCGAACAGCACCGCCCCGACCTGTTCGACGGGGGTGTCCGGCACCCCCTCACCGAGCAGCAGCGCGCCGATGCCCACGCCGACCACCGGGTCGGCGATCAGCAGGGTGGCGTACGCGGCGGCGAAGTGCCCGGTCCGATAGGCGTTCTGGAGCAGGAGGGCGCCGAAGACCGCGGTGGCCCCCGCCATGACGGTGAGCCAGCTGACGAGGTTGACCGGGTCCTCCACGGCGCGGGAGGTGATCACCCGGGCCAGACCCGACGTGGTGCCGAGGGCGGCGCCACCCGCGGCCGCGAGCAGCAGGGCGCGCACCCCGCTGGGCAGCCAGTGGGCGGTCAGGTACACGAGGCCGCCGGCCGCGATCATCCCGCCGGACAGCCACAGCGCGGTCTGGGTCGACATGACCGGCGGATGGGAGCTGTGCGGGAAGGTCGTCAGGAGGCCGACCAGGCCGACCATCACCGCGACCCCGGCCAGGATCTGCGCGACGCGGACCCGCTGCCGGTTGAACACGGCGGACAGCACGATCGCGAACAGCAGCCCGGTGACGCCGATCGGCTGGATGATGGTCAGTGGCGCCCCGCTCAGGGCGAGCAGGTGGAGGCAGGCCCCCAGCACCGCCGCCCCGGTGCCGAGGAGCCAGCGGGGCTGGCGCAGCAGGTGCAGGAGGAAGCCCGCCCGCGCGACCTTCCGCCCGGGGGCGCGCACCGCGTCGCGTTCCTGGAGAGCCGAGCCCAGAGCCAGGGCGAAGGCCCCCGCCACGGCCATGAGTACGTGCAACGGCATCAGGCGAACCACCCCGTCGAGGCCGAACCCGTCGTCCCCGGTGCTCCGCGCATCACCGCATCCCCCGCCACTCGGTTCTCCCCGCGCCCGGCAACCGGGCACGGGCAAAACAGTACGGAGGGACGGCGTGCTACGGCGATAACGCCACCCCCCGTCTTTCTCGTAGTGTCGTCCCCACCTCGCGGGGACGGGCACACACCCACACGCGTGTCGGGGTTCCACCCCGGTTTCGGCACCGCCCGGGCCCGGGTCCCCCTCCCCTACGTCTCCCGCAAAAGCCGGGGCGTCAAGAGTCCTCGCGGGTCAAGAGTGGGTATTGGGTGGTCCCGAATAGCGGAGCCCGCCCGGACCGATTGCCCCGGGACCCTGTGCCGCCGTAGCCGGACGTGACACTATGTCCGGGTATTGGTCTAGACCGGACAGGAGCAGTGCCGCGTGCCTGAGAACCCCCACCCCGATCCCCTTTCCCTGCTTCCCCGGCCCCGGGAGCTGACCACCGACGGTTCCGGCGGACTCACCCTGACCTCCGCCACCCGTGTCTCCGCGGACCACGAAGCCCAGGGCACGCTGGCCTGGCTCCAGCGCGAGCTCGGCGCGGCCACCGGCCTGCCCCTGGCCACCGGCGACGAGGAGGACGCCCAGATCCGGCTGAGCGTCGATCCGGGCGCGGGACTCGGCCGGGAGGGCTACCGCCTGATCATCGACTCCGAGGGCGCGATCGTGGTGGGCAACGAACCCGCCGGGGTGTTCTACGGGGTGCAGACCCTGCGCCAGCTGCTGCCCGTCGACGCCTACCGCTCCAGCCCCCTGAGCGGCGCCGAGTGGCGTCTGCCCGCAGTGAGCATCACCGACGCCCCGCGCTTCCAGTGGCGCGGCGCGATGCTGGACATCGCCCGCCACTTCCAGCCCAAGCGCGAGATCCTGCGCTTCATCGACCTGCTCGCGCTGCACAAGCTCAACGTGCTGCACCTGCACCTGACCGACGACCAGGGCTGGCGGGTCGAGATCCGCCGCTACCCGAAACTGACCGAGGTCGCCTCCTGGCGCACCGAGAGTCAACTGGGCGCCACCAAGCCCGCGACCTTCGACGACCGACCGCACGGCGGCTTCCTCACGCAGGACGACATCCGCGAGATCGTCGCCTACGCGGACGCCCGACACGTCGCGGTGGTCCCGGAGATCGACGTCCCCGGCCACTCCCAGGCGGCCATCCACGCCTACCCCGAGCTGGGTGAGGTCGGGCAGATCCCGGTGGGCACCCAGTGGGGCGTCTTCGAGGAGATCCTCGCCGTCACCGACAACGTCCTGGAGTTCTACAAGAACGTCTTCGACGAGATCATCGAGCTCTTCCCGAGCACCTACGTCCACGTGGGCGGGGACGAGGTCCCCAAGACCCAGTGGAAGAACAGCGCCTCCGCCCAGAAGCGGATCAGGGACGAGGGACTGGCCGACGAGGACGAGCTCCAGAGCTGGTTCATCCGCCAGCTCGACGACCACCTCACCCAGCGCGGCCGTCGCCTGCTCGGCTGGGACGAGATCCTGGAGGGCGGCCTCGCGTCGGGCGCGACGGTGATGTCGTGGCGCGGCGAGGAGGGCGGCATCGCGGCGGCCCGCGCCGGACACGACGTGATCATGGCCCCCACCGCCACGTCCTACCTGGACTACAAGCAGTCCGAGCGGCCGGACGAGCCGGTTCCGGTGGGCACGCTCCTGCGGGTGGAGGACGTGTACGCGGGCGAGCCGGTCCCCGCCGACCTCACCGTAGAGGAGGCCCGGCACGTCCTCGGCGGGCAGGTGAACCTCTGGAGCGAGCACGTCGACAACGCGCGCAGGCTCGACTTCATGGTCTTCCCGCGCCTGACCGCCTTCGCCGAGAAGATCTGGTCCGAGGGGGAGCGCGACTTCACCGAGTTCGAGCCGCGTCTGCGCCACCACCTGCGCAGGCTCGACGCGGCGGGCGTGGAGTACCGTCCGCTCGACGGCCCGCGCCCCTGGCAGACCCGCCCCGGCGTCTACGGCTGGGGCTACCAGCCCGGCCAGGAGGCCCCGGAGCAGGGCCACGCCGGAGCGTAGACGACCCGTCGGGGCCGGTCCCGTGTGGGGTCGGCCCCGACGGCCGCACGGCCTCAGAAGTAGGTGGCGATCGCGTCGACCACGCGGTGGTCGTCGTCCACCACCGGAATGACCTGCCAGCGGTCGAAGGCCGTGCACGGGTGGGAGATCCCGAAGGAGACCAGGTCGCCGGGGCGCACTCCCAGACCCTCGGGCACGTCGAGGTAGGCGTGGTGGTCGTTGAGGCCGGTGACCTCGACACCTTCGGCCGGGACCACCGACCCGTCGCGCCTGCGCAGGACGCGCGGGACGGGGAATCCCTGGTCGAAGTTGGCCTCGCGGCGGCCCATCCCGGCGATCGCCCGCCCCCGCTCCGGGGTGGACGTGACCTGCGCCCACAGCTCCAGGGCCCCGGACAGCGCGTCGCCGCCCTCGGGCAGCCGGTTGTACGGCGTGGTCCGCCGGTACAGGCCGTCGTCGTGGGCGACGTAGGCCCCGCTGCGCAGGATCGGCGTGACGTCCTCCCGGCCGCCGATCTCCTGGGCGACCACGTCGAACCACGCGCTGCCACCCACCGAGAGAACCGGACGCTCCAGGCCGTGTTCGGAGGCCAGGGCGGCGGCGTCCCCGAGGAGGTCCCCCAGGAAGCCCCGGACCCCCTCGGCGTCGCTGAGCGAACCCTCGTACCCGGCCACTCCGGCCAGCTCCAGGCCCGGAGCCCGTACGACCTCCCGGGCCACGGCCAGCACCGCCTCCCGCGTGCGGCAGCCCGTGCGACCGCCCGGCGTGCCGCGCTCCACCATCACCCGGAGGGGTCGGCCGCCGTCGCCCGACGCCTCCGAAGCCAGGGCGACCCCCTCGGAGGAGTCGACGTAGAAGAGGAACGCGAAGTCGGGGTCGGCGTCCTGCTCCGCCGCCACCCAGCGCAGGACCCGGGGGTCCAGGAGCTCGTTGGCCAGCAGGACGCGGTCCACCCCGAACCGGCGGAAGTCCAGGACCTGGTTGGCGGTGGCGGCGGTGATCCCCCAGGCGCCCGCGTCGAGCTGGCGCTGGGTGAGCACGGGGGACATCGCGGTCTTGCCGTGGGGCGCGAACAGGAGTCCGTGGCCGCGCGTGAACTCGGCCAGCGCGGCGATGTTGCGGTCCAGCGAGGAGGCGCGGAGCACCATGAGCGGCCAGGTGAAGGGGCCGCTGAACAGGTGGTCCCCACGCGCGGCGAACTCGGTCAGGGTGACGGGCTCGCCCGGCCACCACAGGCCCTTGGTACGCCAGTCGACGTGTTCCCGGGGGATGCACAGCCGTTCGCTCACGTGGCCTCCACTTCCTGATGGGGGTGTTCTCGCTCCGATCCTCCCACTGGGGGCGTCGGGGCGCCTCCCTCCGGGGCGGGGTTCGCGCGTACGGACACGGCCGGACCCGCCCGGCACGCCGGGCGGGTCCGCCGCTGCGGTGGGGGTCAGTCGCCCGCGGGCGCCCCGACCGACTCCGACTCGGGTTCCCTGGCCGCGGTCGTGGAGTCGAGGAACTCCTCGATGGCCTTCTGGCCCCGGTCCGGGTAGTCCGTGATGAAGCCGTCCACGCCCATCTCCAGGACCCGCCCCATCACCTGGGTGTCGTTGATCGTGTAGGGCATGATCTCCAGGCCCGCGTCGTGCACCCGGTCGACGTAGTCGGCGTCGACGGTCGTGTGGTTCGGGTTGATCATGTGGGCCCAGTCGAACTCGGGGATCCGCTCTTCGGGGACCCGGCCGAGCAGCGCGTGCGGCACCGCGGGCAGGATCCCCTTCGAGAGTTCCGTGGACTCCCAGTCGAAACTCTGCACCACGAGCCGGGAGGGCTGGTCGGGCGCGTTGGGCATGAGCCAGTACGGGTGCCGGGCCAGCTCGTCCGCGATCCGGTTCTCGATGCCCGGGTACCGGGACGGCTCCTTGACCTCCAGGAGGAGGTTCATCCGGTGCTTCTTCAGGCGGTTCAGGGCCTGGCTGAGGAGCGGTACGGGTTCCCCGGCGAACGCGTCGTCGAAGGACGAACCGGCGTCGAGGCGGCGGATCTCCGCCAGCGTGAAGTCACCGACGTCGTAGGGCGCGCGGTTCGGGAAGACCTCCTCGACGTCGGTGGTGCGGTCGAGTCGCGTGTCGTGCATGAGGATCAACTGGTCGTCGGAGGTGAGCTGGACGTCCACCTCCACGGTCTCCGCGCCGAGGCGGTGGGCCTCGTCGATCGCCGCGAGGGTGTTCTCGGGCGCGTGTCCGGAGGCGCCCCGGTGGGCGACGGCGATGAGGGGGCGGTTCCGTGACGACTGCTGGGACGGAAGAACACTGGCGCCGGGGGTCACCCGCTGCGCCGTCGCGGCCTTGGTGACCGCGACCGCCTCCGAGGACGCGCTGGCGGGGACCGCGAGCGCGGAGCTCGATCCCAGGGCCAACATGAGTGATACGGCTCCGACTACGAATCCGATGCGCTGGTGCACCGGGCCTCCCAAGTACGCGTGGACTGGCCGACTGCTACCTCAGGGTGAGTGCGCTTGGTGACCGGACGGTGACCACGCGCGGAGCAGCCGGTGATCCGACGCCCATCTTCTGGTGGGTCCGTACCCCTCGGGCCACGGGAGCCCCACCCGTCAATCTCACCCTATGTAGGCAATTGATCGCTTCATGTCCGGTTTTTGACTGTAAGGCCCCTCCATAATCACGGAGAGTCCTGTAGACATCACGAGTAGTAGTCGATGGGAAGGAACTCTCATGCGCAAGCACCACACGAGGTGGGTCGCGCTCTTCAGTGCCGCCGCGATCTCCACGACGGGGCTGGTCGGCCTCGCCGGGCCCGCCGCGGCGGACGACGAGGACGCGAAGGCGCTCAGCTGGCCGGTCGTGCGACAGGGGGTGTCCACCTTCAGCATCGACGGGTTCGAGATCACCTACCTGCCCGACGGGCTGGAGCGCTACGGCATCAACGCCACGTCCACGACGGACCGTCAGGGCAACAGCCAGTCCCAGATCTCGTGGGTGCAGGGCCCGGACCAGTTGTACGGCCGGGTCTCCGTCCTGCGCTCGGAACGCCTCCAGGACCTGGAGGACGTTCGCGAGAGCCGGTACAGCCACCTCGCGCAGAGCTCCCTGGAGGAGGTACCGGCGGGCGAGTCCTTCGGGCACGGCGCGTACCTGTCCGAGGAGACCGGCGACCTCTTCTGGGTGGAGAGCCCGGGCGTCGCCGTCGCCACCCACCTCCAGCCGGAGCGCTGGGAGCGCGCGGAGCTGGTGCGGCTCGCGGAGGGCGTCACCGAGGAGACGGCACCGCAGGCCGAGACGGAGGCACCGGCGGCCGAGGACGCGAGCGTGGTCGTGGTCGAGGAGGACCCCCCGGCCGGGGACGCCGCCGACGTGGCGACCGCCGAGGAGGCTCCTGCGGAGACCCCCGTGGAGGAGGCTCCGGTGGAGGAGGCTCCGGTGGAGGAGGCCCCCGCCGAGGAAGCTCCGGCTGAAGAAGCCCCGGCTGAAGAGGCGCCCGCCCAGGAGGCCCCGGTCGAGGAAGCACCCGCCGAGGAAGCCCCGGCCGCCGAGGCTCCCACCGAGGAGACTCCGGTGGAGGAAGCCCCTGCTGAAGAGGCACCCGTGGAGACGCCGGTCGAGGAGGCCCCGGCCGAGGAAGCCCCCAGCGCGGAGGCTCCCGCCGAGGAGGCCCCCGTGGACGAGGAGGTGGTCGACGGCGCCGAGCTCGACGAGATCACCCCGATCGAGGAGGCCCCCGCGGAGGAGACTCCCGCCGAGGCCGCTCCGGTCGCCGACGAGGCCCCGGCCGGGAACACCGCGTCCCCGGACCAGGCCGACCTCCCCGAGAACGTCTCCTCGCGCGAGATCAAGACCTGCCTCACCGAGCACTTCGTGGACTTCGGCTCCGGTGAGTCCGAGCTCGACACCGCGCGAATGAGCGGGACCAGCGGCGCGCTCGTCGAGCGGGCGCTGTCCGGCGCCGACCTCGACGACGCCCAGCGCGACCGCCTGCTGGCCACGGTCTGGTACTACGGCGACGAGGCCGCCAAGGAAACCGCCACCAACGACTGCGCGCACCGGTTCGGTATGGAGCCCGCCGAGGTGGAGGAGGTCCTCGCGGAGGTCTCCGGGCTCATCGGTGAGCTCGCCCAGGAGCGCGACCAGAGCGTCTCCAGCTCGATGGACGAGGTCCGGAGGACGCACGACGCCGCCGAGGCCGGAGCGGTGACGGACCCGGTGGGCGCCGAGGAATGGGCCGAACTCTGGGACTCCCTGCCGTGGTCCATCCCGGTGGAGAACTCCTGACCTCACCTTCCGACCCGTGCCGACCGAAGCCCGGTCGTGAGCCGAACGCGTTCACGGCCGGGCTTCGGTCATGCCCGGGCCCCGGCCCCCGACACCTTGCGGGTCGAGGCCGACAACCAAGGTCCCGAACCCCCGATGACCCGACATCCGTGCCAATTCATGCTGTACCGTCACCCTCGATCGGCCGGTTTCCACCGAGGACCGGTCGGCGCCCCGTCCTCCCTCCCCGGAGCGACACCCCCAGACGGGCGGCGAACCCGCCCTCCCCCGTCCGCAGGAGGTCTGCGCTCATGTCCGGATTCACCACCCGACCCCAGCTCCGCGGCGACTTCGGCATGGTCGCCTCCACCCACTGGCTGGCCAGCGCCACCGGCATGTCCGTCCTGGAACGCGGTGGCAACGCCTTCGACGCGGCGGTCGCCGCGGGCTTCACCCTCCAGGTCGTCGAGCCCCACCTGAACGGTCCCGGCGGCGAGGTCCCCGTCATCTTCCAGGCCCCGGGCGGGTCTCCGCGCGTGCTCTGCGGCCAGGGCGTCTCCCCCGCCGCCGCCACCATCGGGGCCTTCGAGGGACTCGGGCTGGACCGGGTCCCCGGCAGCGGCGTCCTCGCGGCCACCGTCCCCGGTGCCTTCGACGCCTGGATGCAGCTCCTGCGCGACCACGGCACCATGTCCGTCCGAGAGGTCCTGGACCACGCCATCGGCCTGGCCGAACGCGGCTACCCCGTCCTGGGCAGGATCGCGACCGCCCTGGAGACGCTCGCCCCGGTGTTCTCCCAGCACTGGGCGGGCTCGGCCGCCGTCTACCTGCCGCACGGCTCCGCCCCGGCGGCCGGAACCCGGCTGCGCAACCCCGCCCTCGCCGCCACCTACCGACGCGTGGTCTCCGAGGCCGAGGCGGCGGGCGGCGACCGTGAGGCCCAGATCGAGGCGGCCCGCCGTTCCTGGTACCAGGGCTTCGTCGCGGAGGCGATCGGCGCCTTCCTCTCCGAGCCCGTCCCCAACGGTCACGGC
This sequence comes from Nocardiopsis eucommiae, assembly GCF_965344335.1. Classification (NCBI taxonomy): domain Bacteria; kingdom Bacillati; phylum Actinomycetota; class Actinomycetes; order Streptosporangiales; family Nocardiopsidaceae; genus Nocardiopsis; species Nocardiopsis eucommiae. The sequence continues at coordinate 1,404 of NZ_CBDRIY010000038.1, read as the reverse complement.
GAGCCCCAGCGGGCCCTGCTGACCGCGCAGGACATGGCCGACTGGAGCGCGACCTACGAGGACACCGTCAGCACGGCCTACGGTTCCCACACCGTGCACAAGACCGGCCCCTGGGGTCAGGGTCCCGTCATGCTCCAGCAGCTGCGCATGGCCGAGGCGGCCGGGGTCGGGACCGACGCCCGTCAGGGCGTGAGTTCGGACTTCGTGCACTGGAGCACCGAGATCGCCAAGCTCGCCTTCGCGGACCGCGAGGGGTGGTACGGCGACCCCGAGTTCGTCGACGTCCCGCTCAAGGACCTGCTCGGCTCCGACTACGCCGCCGAGCGGGTGCGCGGGATCAGTGGAGAGCGCGCCAGCCTGGAACCGCACCCGGGCGCCCCGGGCGGTCGCGCCCCCTTCGAGGCGCCCGTGTACCTGGCCGGGGAGACCCCGGGCGACCGCACCACGGGAGAGCCCACCGTCCGCGACGCCGCCGGGCGGACCCCCACCGACCTGCGTGGGGACACCTGTCACGTGGACGTGGTGGACGCCGACGGCACCATGGTCTCCGCGACGCCCAGCGGCGGTTGGTTCAGCAGCTCGCCGCTCATCCCCGAGCTCGGGTTCCCCCTGGGCACGCGGGCGCAGATGTTCTGGCTCGACCCGGCCTCGCCCAACGCCCTGGCTCCGCGCCGCCGCCCCCGCACCACCCTCTCCCCCACCCTGGTGACCCGGGAGGACGGCGAGGCGGTCCTGGCCATCGGCACCCCCGGTGGTGACCAGCAGGACCAGTGGACCACCACGGCCCTTCTGCGGGTCCTCAACGGCGTGGACGACCTCCAGGAGGCCCTGGACACCCCCATGTTCCACACCAACGCCTTCCCCAGCTCCTTCCACCCGCGCGAGACCGTCCCGGGCGACCTGGTCGTGGAGCCGGGCGTGGGCGAAGAGGTCGTCGACGACCTCCGGCGCCGCGGGCACCGGGTGCAGGTCGCCCAGGAGTGGTCACTGGGCCGTCTGGCAGCGGTCGCCCGGGACCCGGAGAGCGGCGAACTGCGCGCGGCGGCCGATCCCCGGGGCGCGCAAGGGTACGCCGCCGGGCGCTGACCCGCTCGGGCAGACGAAAACGTACGGAAGCCCCCTCCGACTGGACAGGAGGGGGCTTTGTCGCGGGCTGGGGGTAGTGCCATGGCTTGACCGGACCTCTTGCCAAATCGGTCGGTCACTGCTTATGTAGACCTGTGCGGCGGGACCCCGGCCTGCGAGGCCCTGGAATCCGCCACAACTCCATACCACCCAAGGGCCGACCACCGCTGTCTCCCCCTCCCTCAGCGGCGGCCCTGTCCCCCCTCCTAACCGAGGCCTGCCTTCCCCTCCCGGCGGTTTTTCGGACATGGAGAAGGAAGGGGCCGTGGGGGGGGGGGG